>NZ_JAFNNV010000020.1:0-2889 GCF_026536705.1 Gilliamella sp. B3817
CGTCAACATTACCGTTAAAATATCCCGGGTAGATGCGAGGGGTAAAAATACCACTTACGGTTAGCAAACCTTTATTATATTGAATAAGTTCTTCTTTAGTGAGCTCAGCTGCCCCGTCTTTGTTTTTAGAACCTGTTACATCCAGATAAAGCTTGCCCGAAATTGCCTCGGTCGTATTTGATGGTACAACTTGAGCTTGCATTAGATATAATTTATTTTTATCTAAATTATTGGCAAGTGAACCATCGGCTAATACTTCAAAATCTAGCGTTCCTGGTGGTGTTGCTGGATCCACATCCGCAATGTCGATAAAATCATTGCCCGGAGTGTGAACTATACGGTATTTGCCTTCCGGTAATGAGTATAGCTCCATCGTCCAGAACTTACCCCAATACTGATAATCATTACTGTTTTTATCCCAATAATAAACATTTGATGTATTAGTCCCTCTCTCTGAATCTGAACCATACCTATCGCCATTCATATCATTAACAGGCATAGCACGAATATTACCTTTTCCTTGCATTAGAAAATTTTTAACAATTGGTGCACCAAGTTTGTCAAATCGAATTTTATGGCTAGTTGCAAGATCTTGACTGCTATTTTCTACTGCTGTTACGCTTTTACGTAATGCTTTAACGATAAAATCTTTTCCAGCTGTTAGCCCATCAGCGCCGGTAAATTTATAAAGCCCATCAGAACCAGTTTTTTTAGATGCAATAACACTTTGTCCGCCTATTACACAAGCATTGTTATCTTTACAAAGTAAGACTGTCGCATCAAAAAGTGGTAGATCATCATAAGTCCCTGGAATATTAACTTCTAATTTCCCTTTGCCAGAATATGTATCTAGGTAAACTTTACCACGAACAACATAATCTTGTTGTTTCAGCTTATACCAAAAGTTAGTTCCCTTATTATGCGCTTTTCCACCTTCAATTTTTATTTCAAAAACTGACTGGTTATTTTCAACGCCAGTATTTTGATCATTATTTTCAAGTTCAATATCTTGTGAATTAAAATTACTTCCAGCAGAAAAACTTGGTCTAGTTAAAACACGATATTGACCATCCGGTAGATTTGTAAAATTATAATAACCGTCCTGATTCGTACCAAAATTTGTGAATAAGTTCCATGTATTATCTGACTGCTTTTTGTATAACGATACCTGGGCAAATTTAATTGCTGTATCTTCATCTGGGTTATAATCACCCAAAGCGCCAGAATGGCTATTATTCAGATAAACATAACCAGATAGCGTATTCGGCTTTTTAGGTTTGAAATACATAGCATTCGAGTGTGAAAGTTCCGTTTGTATCGTTAAAATATAATCACCACTCGAATAGTCAGCTTCAATTTCGTCATTAATATCATCAATTTTATAAGTATATAACCCGGCATGATCAATCGGAGCAGCTATCCTACCGAGCGCACCGAGCACGCCATACGAACCACGTTTGCCGAGTGTTGCAGCTAATGGGGTTCCTTGTTTATCAAGAAGCGGAGTTACGCCGTCTTCTTCATAAAAAGAGACTTTCATGTAAGTTGTAGCAGTGTGTGTTAAGCTGACACCATCAACCACACCACCCCAAGCTGTAGTTAAATTAGCTGTTCTAATATTGCTTTCAACGTTTAACGTTCCTAAGTTCTCTCGAAGGGGAGAATACCAAAAGTTTCGATTCGATTGGGTTCCTTTACCTAAACCAACAACAATAATTTCTTTAGGGGCGATATTAGCCTGAGTACCATTACTAAGTTTTACTTTCCCTTTATGGCTACTTCTTGATTTTGGTGAAGTACTGGTTGATTTACCATCAGAATCATTCACAAAAATATAGGAATTTAAATCTATACCAGATTCGTTAATGACCACTTTATAATCTTTGCCGATCGCCAAACCACGGAATTGATATAATCCATTGCTCTTATTTGTTGTTTGTGTAGCAATCTTTTTCCATGTACTATCATCGTATTGATAAAGATCGACGGGGGTTTCTAAATAAGTCGTATTTGATACAGGTAATATATTATAAGGCTTACCAGAATCAGGTCCCCTAGGCAAAAACTGATTTGATAAGACAAATACCTGACCCGATATACCAGATAAACTTGAATCATTTGGATCAATTTTTAATAAAAATGTCGGACCACTTGTTTGGTTATTTGCATCTGTTATTTTGATGTTTTGTTCAAGTTTGCTAAGTGGAATATAAGGCGCTTTCACATTGGTTACTTTTATGTCATAACTCGCCACCGCTAAATCTTTAAAACGATATAGACCATCATCGCTTGTAGTTATCGTTTTTGTGCCCAAAACTTTGGTTGTCGTGCCGGGATAGTAAAGCTCGACATTCATACCTAATGCGCCAGTATCCGTATCAGCACCATAGATACCGTCATTGTTTTGATCTATAGCTACGATTCCATCGACGCCCCATTCATTACGTGGTTTTATATTGAATGCACCTTTTTGATTGGTACCATTCATATTAAACTCTATCGTATTAATGTATTTATGCGAATTATCGGGTAATGTTGCATCCCATAAGGTATATTTAGTTTGATTACTTGAGTCAGCAATAAAATCTTCAATATCAACAATTAGGTCATACTTATAGGTTTTTAAAGTATTTTTGATGTCAATTTCACCTTTATCATTGGTGGCAAGCGTTAACTCTTTTGTTGATGCAGAATTAATTAGTTTAATGGGAATATTTTTGGCGCCATTACCTTTTTCATCCTTAACATCTAAATGAATATCACCGCCTTGCCCTTTGATAAATAAGTTCTGAGCAGACGCACCGGTATCAACGATAAGTTGCACTGAACGATCAATGGTTTCACCTTCCGTCGTCTTTGCCACAACCTTATATGTCCCCAGTAACGGCG
>NZ_JAFNNV010000021.1:0-2185 GCF_026536705.1 Gilliamella sp. B3817
GTAAAATTTACTTAGACAGTGATGATAACGGAGTGTACAACGCCTCCACGGACAGCAGTGTTAATGCGGACTTGACGGTGAAATTCAGTAATATCAACAATCCGGCATTACAGATAACACAAACAATTGCAGCCGGTGAGACAGTTTATGAACTAGGCGGTATTATTCCGGGCAAATGGCAAATTGAAGTGGAAGGGGTACCGAGCACGTTACGAGCAAGCTTTGACCCGGATGATGCGCACCATGACAGCAAAGGTTACTTAACCTTACCGAAGACAGTCAATCAGGCAATCATTGATATCACGGGTAACCTAACCGATCAGGACTTTGGTTATATCCATGGTGGTATTATTGAAGGTAAGCTTGTAGAAGACAGTGAAGGGACAGGTTCAAACTCAGCTGACAGTTATAAGGGGTTATCGGGTGTAAATGTTTATCTGTTAGACAGTGATAAAAAGCATGTGATGGATAAAGATGGCAAGCCAATGACGTCGATGACGGATAATAATGGTCAGTTTAGCTTCCGTAATCTGGCAATCGGTAACAATAGTGGCAGTACTGTTACGCATCATATCCGTTTACTGTTTGGAAATTATCATGATGGCGTGGTGGGTTCAACGCAGGACAGCCTGCTTTATGAACGCATTCCATCGTTTGAGAAGTACACAGACATCGACGGAAAAGTGGTTGAGCATCCGTTAATCGACTTGTCCTCACCACCGTCATCGATCGTGTATAACGGAGTAGGTGGAGCCCAAACCTTACCGATCGGTTTGAAAGACAACACGTTAACAACCTATTCGGCCTCGATTAACGATTTAATGTTGGGTTATCGGGCAGCGGATGCGGATATAACGGTTATAAAAACAGCGTTAAAAGATAATGTTGTGACAGGTGATATTGTTCCTTACAGCATAAAAGTGATCAATAACACGGTACAAACAGCGAATATCAAAGTGAAAGACATCTTACCGGCAGGGTTTAAGTATGTAAAAGGCTCTTCACGTTTAGATGGTAAGAAGATAGCCGACCCGAAAGGTGGAAAAGCGATGACTTATGATTCGTTGGAATTAAAAGGCAATGGTGAACTCGTTATTAACTATATGTTGGTTGTGGGCTCAGGCGTGACTCAGGGCGAGTACACCAATACGGCGATGGCACTGAGTAAACTGGGTCGAGTGGTATCGAATACTGCGCAGGCGACAGTGACAGTGACAGCGGATCCATTATTTGACAATGCGTTAATCTTCGGAAAAGTGTTTGTCGACCGCAACGGTAATGGTGTACAGGATGAAGGAGAAGAAGGTCTGGGCGGCGTGAAGTTAGTGACGGCTCGGGGTGAAATCATCACAACTGATACGCATGGTCGTTACCATATAGTTGGCGTATCGGGAGGCCGTTGGGAACGAGGTGCAAACTTCGTCATCAAATTAGACCCACGAAGCTTACCAAAAGAGTACAAAGTAAGTGGACGTAATCCAAAAGTGGTGAGAGTATCGCCGGGATTACCAAGTAAAGTTGATTTTGGTGTGGCAGAAGTCCAACCGTAATCACAACAACAAAATTAAGACAAACAAAAATGTTTGTCTAACCAGTCCTTTTAAGCTTTCCCCCGTTTATCGGGGGTTTTTTGTTTTTTCAAACAACAATCGAAAAAAAATTGTTAATTAAGAAACCAACCCATAACACAATTATCTCAACAGCATTTATTAAATTGTAAATATAAATTTGATAAGTGTAATCATCTATGATTTTTTATAGGAAAACTATTGATTTTAAAACTTATAATTGGCTGATATGGTGTTTTTATGCAAAAAAAATACAAAATAAAAAGAATAAATACAAATTCGATAGTTTAATTCGATCGCGTTAATTATTATTGATCGTTTATTGCGATCAATGTATTATTATGTAAATATTTGGCAAACATTTTAATAAAAATATATATATTTGTAATTTTTTTAATAAGTTATCTCATGATAAATTGTTTTATCATGAGAAAATCATTATTAATCAATAATTAATACTTTATTTGTAATGATTTGTTAGGCTGAATAAAAAAACAAAATAAGTAAAACTAATTGGTCTTAAAAGGAAATAAAAGTAGATGAAAAAACATAACTGGACCCGGCATTTACCTTGTCTGGGGATAAGTGCTGCTTTTTTACTCGGCTCAAATGGTGTT
>NZ_JAFNNV010000022.1:0-1992 GCF_026536705.1 Gilliamella sp. B3817
TTAGATTTTATTTACAAGAAAAACGGCGATGCGGCGATCACCGGTCATGTAATGGTTGATATTAACAATAATGGCACACTAGAAAATTATGTTAATAAAACAGGGGACATGGCGATACCGGATATAAACGTCAAATTATATAAATTTGATGGTTCCAATCGTACGTTTTATCGTGAAGTAAAAACGAATGCAAAAGGTTACTATAGTTTTAGTGGTATTGATTTAAATACTGATTATATTGTAGAAATTGAACCCACAAAAGGTTTTGGTGTTATTGCTAATGCAGAGGGTAACACAAATATCAATTTAAAACCGATTCACTTTGAAGATGTTGGAAAGACAGTTCAAAACCAATACTTCTTATTGGCAGGAAGTTCAAATAGTTCACCGTCAGCTGGTATAAACAGTAGTTATGCAATCAACAGCGGAATTTCTGGAAAAACCTTGTTAAATGGTAGCGATCCAGTTGAGCCAATTACTCAAGTTTTAATTGGTTTACGTGATGCAAACAATAACGAGATTGCACGTCAGTATACCAATGATAAAGGTGAATACCACTTCTATAATCTATCCCAAGGGAAGTACAGCATTAATATTGTCGCTTCACCAGATGGTTATTCATTAGTTAAAAACAGTAAAGGTACCACTCAACCAATTGATACTTTATCTGGTCTAGATTTAACTAATGTGGGTATAAAAGACAATAATTTCTATTTTAAACAAGCGAGTGATGAAGGTATTGGTGGTAAAATCTATGTTGATTATGCCGATAATAATACCGATTTTAATCAGTTAAATGAGTTTGCCTATTTACTTGATAGTGCGATCACGTATACCGTTGAGCTACGTGACGGTTTAGATGGAACTGGTAAGCTATTAATGACCCAACAAACCGTAGATGGTGAGTATCATTTCTCTAATCTGGTGTTTGGTGATAATGCTAACTATTCTGTGGTACTGAAATTAGACGCTAATGCCGACCATGAGTTTAAACAAAGCTCAGCAGGTAACGATCCGAAACATATTGTTATTCCGGTTGCGAATTTACCAAAAAAAGGTTCACTGGATAACAATTATCTGTTGGTAGGAAAATTAAAAATCGATGGTTATGTCTGGGTTGATGAAAATGACAGCAAAGACAGACAGGGTGATGAAGGGCTTAATGGCATTAATGTGACCCTTAATTATCAGGCACCGGGTGCAACGGATTATGTCGAGCTTAAAAAGGTTAATACCGACACTTCAGGTCACTATCAGTTTGAAAAATTACCGAAAGGCGGTAACTATCAAATTAAGGTTAGCACACCGGAAGGAACGGAATTAATTGCGGACAGTGTCATAGCCGGAAATAGTGATAGCTTTGAGTTTAAAACGTTAAAACAAAATGAGTTAGACAAAAGTTCAGCGTATAAATATATTGCCATGATCAAAGGTCATGTCAGCATTGATATAGACAACAGCCGAACCCACTCAGCGATTGATGCGGATTTATCCGGTTTAGCATTAACTCTGACTAAAACGGGTAGCACAATTACGAAACAAGTGACCACTGACAGTAAAGGTAACTTTGAGGCGGGCAACGTATCGGAAGGCGATTGGATTATCACGGCAGACAGTTCGCAAAGTGTGGCTGACTGGGATGGTTACCAATTGAGCTATACGGATATAGGTCAAGGTGCAGTTAAAGCCGGGTCACCTAACTTATCACTCAAAGTGAATGTTGCTGATAATAAGTCATTAGTTAACGGAATAGAAATAGGTTATCACGGCAGTGCGGTTATCAAAGGTTATGTGGTGATCGATGCCGATAACGACGGAAAATACAGCGCAAACGATATTGCCTTTGGCGCATTAAGTACGCCAATTACGCCGAAACTGGTGTTAACATCGGCAAAATCAGGATTTGAGGAGCAGGAGATTAAGGTTGATGATCAAACCGGTCTGTTTGAAGTGTCAGGTTTAAGCCGACATGATTATGTGCTTAAAATTGAT
>NZ_JAFNNV010000023.1:0-1513 GCF_026536705.1 Gilliamella sp. B3817
TACCCACGAGCCTACATTTTTCAAGGGTTTTATAAATTTGGTTGCCCTTACCGCCGGTATAAACCCGACAATAAATTGACTGACATAATTAGGTAAACATTTTTGATGAAATGTTTTAGTTTATTTGCTTTTTTAATGTGTTGTGAATCCCATTAAAGGCTGGAGCAGAATGGTGTTTATGTCGCGCGATCATTCATTATTAAAGTTATTCAGAATAGATTAATTATTGAACCTATAATGTTGATCTGGGTACTTAAAAATTAGCTCCCCACAAGTTAAGTGGGGAAGTGATTAACAAGCGTAAGGAACCAAATGAGAATTTGGCAATCCATTGTAGATATCGATCGCTTCTTGCCCTTCTGCAATAAACTCAACATCAATAGGATCGGGTGGGTTATTGGGATCGTTATAATCTCCTTCTAAGAAAGCTTTATATTGCTCTAACACATATAAAAGTTGTTCTTTGGTCATAATGACTTGTTGTTCTTCGACGTATTCAGTACCTATAAAAACATAATTTCCAGTAATCAAAACCAAAACGCATTACCAACACTGAACATATCATCGGGGGCAGGGCTATTTTCCAAATCAATCAAGTTACTAATCCAGATATTGATTGAGTTTATTGAATATCAACTCTTAGCCAATCAGCAATTTCTCTCGCTCCAAAACCTAATATTCTTTGGTCGTCTGTAGATTTTACAAGCTTTCCACCCGTAGGAATAAAACTGGAGTCATCCCACCAGAATATAATTTTATCATTGTTGATATGTTACTTCATAATCATCACCTAATTCGGCTTGCAGCTTTTCTTTTAAAGATTGCCCCATTTCATTAAAGACCATTTCTTCTTCTGGAGTCGCAAATCCAGAAGTCAAAGGATCATCTAAATTTAATGTTTCATCATATTTATCTGACCAGCTATTAAGCTCATTTTTTAGTACATTACTTATTGGTAATGTATTAGGGTTAATATTTCCAACAGCATCATTTGAATTAAGCCATAGAGGATAACATTGATAATCAGCCATTAATTTTATTTTTTTCATTTAACACTCCCAGCGGGGTTAGCTCCTACAATAAAACCGTTATTACCAGTCGTTACAGCTATACGTTGTTTTTGCCCATTAATCAGAACTTCATAGATTGGACGTCCGGTTCCTTTCCCTTGATAACCAATTATCTTTCCTTTGGAAACCGCATCCATAACAACATCTGGTATTTGTGATTCTGAAACGCCTATTTTTGCAAAATCGTCAGCATGCTCTTTAATAATATGTTGAAGACCTGCAGATAGATTTCCTTTTTCAAGAAAAACTATTTTACCATTAGGCAGTTTTTCAACCCGTAAAACATTTTCAGGTGAAAATTTAACTCCATTATTGGACATTTCAGTAAGATATTGTTGATTTACCGTCCTCTTTTCAGCAACATTATTCCAATTAACCTCATCTAATTCAACCGTTACCGTTTCAATTTTATGATGTACTTTCGCTCTGACTTCAGTGCCAGT
>NZ_JAFNNV010000003.1:0-287136 GCF_026536705.1 Gilliamella sp. B3817
AATTTTTTGAGTCCGTAGACTTTATTCTTTCGTCTCGCAAGTGCCCACACAGATTGTCTGTTTCTTCTTTTTAAAGAGCTGACAGCTTTTTTTACCTCATCAAGTTTTGTTGATTTAGTTTGCTGTCTCAAGGGTTGCGTATGTTACTCACTTCACTTGATGTCGTCAACCCTTATTTTTGTTTTTTTATTATTTTTGGGTTGAGTGATTGCTTTTTATTCAAAACAAGGCGTTATAGTATAAATTTTATCTGATTTGTAACCTGTTTAGCTTTATCTATCGCATCGTTTATATTATTTGCTCTTGCTAATGCAACCCCCATTCTTCTTACCCCTTTAACCTCAGGTTTACCAAACAGACGTAAATCGGTCTGTTCAACGCGTAGTGCTTGGGCTAAATGAATAAAAGAAACTTGATTTGAGTCACCTTCTACCATTATTACAGCGGACGCACTCGCCCCATATTGTTCAATCGTTGGAATAGGCAACCCTAAGATAGCTCTTGCATGTAACGAAAATTCGGAAAGATTTTGTGATATTAAAGTCACCATTCCGGTATCATGAGGACGAGGTGAAACTTCACTAAACCATACTTGATCACCTTTTACAAATAACTCAACCCCAAATAACCCTCTACCTCCTAGCGCTTCCGTTATTTTTGATGCAATCTCTTTTGACAAATTTAGCGCTTGGTCAGACATGTGTTGTGGTTGCCAGGATTCACGATAATCACCATTTTCTTGTCGATGTCCAATCGGTTCACAATAAGATACGCCATCAATATGTCTTACTGTTAATAAGGTAATTTCATAATCAAAATCGATAAAACCCTCAATAATGACTTTACCACTGCCTGCTCGCCCACCTTCTTGAGCATATCGCCATGCAGATTCTAGGTCACTATTATTTTGTAAAAAAGATTGTCCTTTACCAGATGAACTCATCACAGGTTTAACCAAACAAGGAAAACCAATTTCATTAACAGCTTTTTCAAACTCTATAAAATTTGTCGCAAATCGATAAGGAGAAGTCGGTAATTTTAATTTTTCAGCGGCTAAACGACGAATCCCTTCTCGATCCATCGTTAATTGCGTTGCTTTTGCGGTAGGGATAACAGTAAAACCTTGTTGTTCTAATTCTACTAATGTATCTGTTGCAATGGCTTCAATTTCTGGCACGATATAATCTGGTTTTTCTTTTTCAATTACGCTTTTTAGCTCATGACCATTTAACATGTCGATAATATAGTAACGATGCGCAACTTGCATTGCAGGTGCGTTAGCATAACGATCAACGGCAATCACCTCACAACCAAACCGCTGTAATTCAATAACAACCTCTTTAGCCAATTCGCCTGCACCACAAATTAAGACTTTTGTCGCCGTTACCGATAATGGCGTTCCTATTTTAGACATACTTTCCTCAACCACAATTATTTATTTGCAGAAACAAAAAATCGGGATAATTTCCCGATTTTGATTAATTTATTATTAGGCTTGGTATGGATCACGTAGAATCATCGTTTCACTTCGATCAGGACCAGTTGAAATAATATCAATTGGCGTCTCGGTTAATTCTTCAATCCTTTTAATATAAGCTTTTGCTGCTTGTGGCAAAGCATCATAGCTTTTAATACCAAAAGTTGACTCGCTCCAACCAGACATGGACTCATAAACAGGTTTAACTAAGCTCCACTCTTCAGCCGAAGCTGGGGCGTTTTTAATCACATCGCCATTAGGTAATTGGTAACCCACACAGATTTTAACTTCTTTTAATCCGTCTAATACATCAAGTTTAGTTAAACAGAAACCTGAAACTGAATTAAGTTGCACTGCTTTTCTAACAGCGACCGCATCAAGCCATCCTGTACGGCGACGGCGTCCTGTTGTAGCACCAAATTCATTCCCTTGTTTACAAAGATATTCGCCAACTTCATCGAAAAGTTCTGTTGGAAAAGGGCCCGCGCCAACACGAGTAGAATAAGCTTTTACAATTCCCAAAACATAACCGACATAACGAGGTCCGAAACCAGAACCCGTTGCTACCCCACCAGCAGTAGTATTTGATGAAGTCACAAAAGGGTAAGTACCATGATCAATATCAAGTAATGTACCTTGTGCACCTTCAAACATAATTCTTTCGCCTTTTTTGCGAGCTTCTTCTAGTAGTGCAGGAATATCAGCTATCATGGCAATTAAAATATCAGCAATCGCTAATGTATCATTTAGCACTTTTTGGTAGTCAACCGCTTCTGCTTTGTAATAGTTGACTAATTGGAAGTTGTGATATTCCATCACTTCTTTCAATTTTTCTGCAAATGCTTGGCGATCACGTAAATCACCTACACGAAGACCACGACGAGCTACTTTATCTTCATATGCCGGACCAATCCCACGACCTGTTGTCCCAATCGCTTTACTACCACGGGCTTTTTCACGAGCTTGATCCAGTGCAATATGATAAGGCAAAATCAAAGGACATGATTCTGAAATGAGTAATCTTTCTTTGACCGGAATACCTTTATTTTCTAACTCTTTCATCTCTTTCATTAAAGCATCAGGACAAAGTACAACTCCATTGGCAATGATACTAATAACATCATTACGTAATATTCCTGAAGGAATAAGATGTAATACTGTTTTCTCACCATTAATGACTAATGTATGTCCTGCATTATGTCCACCTTGATAACGGACAACATATTTTGCTTTTTCTGTGAGTAAATCAACAACTTTACCTTTGCCTTCATCACCCCATTGTGTTCCTAACACAACAACATTATTACTCATAGACTTTTACTCATTCTGTTAGTTATTAGATTTTAATTTCATGTATTGAAAAAATTCACTATCTGGACTAATGACCATTACATCATTACCAGAAAAACTTTGTTCATAAGCTTTTAAACTTCGAATAAAACTAAAAAATTCTCTGTCTTTACCAAAAGCATCCGCATAAAGTTTAGCTGCAATGGCATCACCTTCACCACGAATCGCACGTGATTGACGTTCAGCTTCCGAAAGTATTTTTGTTTCTTGTAATGTCGCTTCTGCTCGAGTCTCTTCGGCTTTTCTTACACCTTCAAAACGTTTATCTCGTGCAATAACTTCACGTTCAGCTCGCATTCTGGCATAGATAGAGCCTGAAACTTCAGCAGGAAAGTTAATTTGCTTAATTCGCACATCGATAACTTCAACACCAAATGCACGTAAGCTTGTTTTATTACTTTCTATTTCTTTATGTTCATCCGATGATACATTTTCAGTTACTTCTTGAACACCGCCATTTAGCGCATCTTTAACGCGATTCATCAAAGAATTACGAGATTGTGTATCCGCATTAGAATCATTGATAATATCTTTATTACTTAATTTACCAATCTCAGCACGTAAACGACCGTTTAGTCTTGCTAATAATAAGTCTTCGACATTATTACCACCAGCGACTGTTTCATAATAACGATTGAAATCAATAATTTTCCATTGCACAAAATAGTCGACGATTAATTCTTTCTTTTGCACATTAAAAAATCGTTGTTCTTTATTGTTATTAGAGCTATTAGTCGTTTGAATTTTAGCATCAATTACTTTAACTGTATCCATGCCCGGGATTTTAAAATGTAAACCAGGTTCAGATAATCCAATGATTTTATTGAATCTTAAAACAACACCACGTGTACCTTCTTCAATAACATAAACGCTTGAAATATATACACCAATTAATATTAAAACTATAGGAATTAATAATTTTCTCATATTTTTCTCCTTAACGTCCCATAGTTCGCGTAGTATTTCTTACGCTGTTTGAGTTATTACTGCTGTTATTTGTTTTTGGTGATTCAGATGCCGTTTGAGACTGATTTTTTACAGCTTCAGAAGACACATTAAAATTATAATCACTCGTGATACTTGATGATGTTGGTGAATTAGAATTTGTCATTTCTTTATTTTGAAATAACTTTTCTAATGGTAATACCATAATGTTACCACTTTTATCATTAACAATAACTTTATTAGTTTTGGTTAATACTCTTTCCATAGTTTCAATATACAAACGTTCTTTAGTGATTTCAGGTGCTGCTTTATATTGAGGTAGGATTTTTTCAAAGCGTGCAACATCACCCGCAGCTTCAAGTTCAACACGTACTTTATAAGCATTAGCATCGGCCAAAATTCTCGCTGAGCGACCTTCTGCTTGTTGTACGATTTGGACTTTATCTGCTTCAGCCTTTTTAATTTCACGCTCACTATCACCTTGAGCACGGATAGCATCATCATAAGCATCTTGAACTTCATCTGGTGGACGCGCTACCTGAAAGTTCAAATCAACAATATTTATACCCATATCATAATGCGTAATCACATTGACCAATTCATCTTTAGTACTACTTTCAAGTACAGAGCGTCCATCAGAAATAATTGCGTCAATATTTGAACTACCGACAGCGGTTCTAAGTGCACTATCAGCCGCTTGTCGCAGACTATCTTCTACATTTGTGACATTAAATAAATATTTTAAAGGATTATTAATACGATATTGTACGTTCATCTCAACAAACACTAGGTTTTCACCTGTCGTGACGATAAATCCTTTTACATTGAAATTTTTAGTACCTTGAGTATCAACAGGATAAACTTTGTCTACTAATGGTATTCTCCAATTTAATCCGGGTTGAATAATTTCAGGTTGTACTTGACCAAAACGAGTAATTACACCACGTTGGCTTTGATTTATGGTGTAAAAACCACTTGCCCCCCAGATAAGGAGTAAAATGATAAGTATGACAACAATAATGACACTTAGCGGGAATTTATTAGCCGAAGATCCGCCATTATTGCCTGAATTACCTTTTTTTAAGAGGTCATTAATTTTATCAAAAAAACCGCCAGGTAAGTTAGATGGTTTTTTGTTATTATTACCCCATGGATCGTTATCTTGTCCGTTATTACCGGGCTGATTCCACGCCATATTTTATTTGCTCCATTAAACAATTAGTTGTTATTTTGCGTATTGATAAAGTATAACAGATCTGGCTCTTGTTTACACAAACGGTTCCATTCAATTGCAGGCATTCTTACATCTAAATGGAAGCTACCATCACTATTAATTACTTCGTGTTCAACTGCATTTAGCTGATATAAACGGCTTCTTAGTTTTGCTAAATGAATTGGTAAGTTTAATTGGCAAACTTGAATTTGCCTAGCAAGTCTTTCTGTTAATGCCGTAAATAAGAGATCTAATCCTAAACCATTTTCAGCAGAAATCCAAACACGAATTGGTACACCATTTGAATCACGATCAATACTTGGCTGTTTATCTTCGATTAAATCAATTTTATTCATGACTAATAGTGTTGGAATTTCATCAGCGTCTATTTCCAACAAAACCTCTTCAACCGCTTGCATGTTATCTAAAAAGTTGGGATCAGCGGCATCAACAATGTGTAATAATAAGGCTGCTTCTTGAGTTTCAAGCAAGGTTGCTTTAAATGCAGCAATAAGATCATGCGGTAAATGGCGTATAAAACCAACCGTGTCAGCCAGCACGACTTCGCCTACATCATCAACAACTATTCGGCGTAAAGTTGGATCAAGTGTTGCAAATAACTGATCTGCGGCATAGACATCCGCTTGTGTTAATGCGTTAAACAGTGTTGATTTACCGGCATTAGTATAACCCACTAAAGATACAGTCGGAATATCTGCTTTATTTCGAGATTGTCTGTTTTGATTGCGCTGTTTTTCAACTTTGGCAAGTTTAGATAAGATTAATTGAATACGATGACGAATTAATCGCCTATCGGTTTCTAATTGAGTTTCGCCTGGGCCTCTTAACCCAATTCCCCCTTTTTGTCGCTCAAGATGAGTCCAACCACGAACTAAACGTGTTGATAAATACTGTAATTGAGCTAATTCAACTTGTAATTTTCCTTCATGGGTTCTTGCACGTTGTGCAAAAATATCAAGAATCAATCCAGTTCTATCGATAACACGACATTCACACAATTTTTCGAGGTTTCGTTCTTGGGTAGGCGTTAGGGTATGATTGACTAAAATAACAGAGGCATCTAATTCTTTCACTTTTTCAGCGATTTCAATAGCTTTACCTTCGCCAATAAAATATTTGGCTTGAGGCGCCTTTCTTGAAGTTGTCACGATATCGAGAATATCTATCTGAGCTGAAGAAACTAATATTTCAAACTCTTTAAGATCCTCAATATCGCTTTCTTGGGGAAAGAACACATGCACTAATAAGGCGGATTCACCACCTTTATATCGTTCAAACAATCGAACTCTCCACTGAAATTATCAGCTTTCAGTTTCCTCTTCAGGCTGAGATACCAATCCTGAAATAGGTCTTGATGGTACGACTGTTGAAATAGCATGTTTGTAAACCATTTGGCTTACCGTATTCTTTAATAAAATAACAAATTGATCGAATGATTCAATTTGACCTTGTAATTTGATCCCATTGACTAAATAAATTGAGACAGGAATATGCTCGCGACGAAGCAAATTTAAATAAGGATCTTGTAATGACTGCCCTTTTGACATGAGTTTATCCTTTATAGATGAAATAATAATGAAGATAAAATAATTGTAAACGCAAAAAATAATATTTAATGCGACATAAGATACTTCTGTATTATCAAAATAACATAAAAAGCATCGCTATAAAACTAACGAAAAGCGATTAATGCACAAATAACTAAAATTTTAATGTATTTAAACTAAAAAATACAAAAATTATACCGAATCTTGACAATTATCCAAAAAATTTTAAGAAAATGCAATTTTCTATTTTAACTTAAAAGGTTAAAAAAGAAAATTAAAACAATTGACATCATTATATATTTTGGAAAACAGAATCCATATTATCCCCATTTAACCATGTGATTGGTTGCTTCCAGCCCCTTAGCCAGGTAATCTGTCTTTTCGCTAATTGCCGTGTGGCACAAATCCCTTTAAAGACCATTTCATCATAACTTATTTCACCACTTAAATATTCCCACATTTGACGATAACCGACACAACGTATAGAAGGTAAATTTGAATGTAAATCTCCACGTTCCATTAATCGTTTAACTTCATCTTCAAAGCCAAGTTCTAACATATGTAAAAAACGTTGTTCAATACGTTGATGCAACTCCGCTCTATCTGGTGGCATAATGGCAAATTGCATAATATCGTAAGGTAATAGTTCACCACTATGTTGTGTCAATTCAGTTAAACTTTTTCCGGAAATTAAATAAACTTCCAAAGCACGATTAAGACGCTGTGGATCATTAGGATGAATTCTACTTGCCGAAACAGGATCGACTTTTTTTAACTCTTCGTGAATTGACTGCCAACCATATTTATTGGCTTTTTCTTCAATTTGCTGACGTATTTCACTATTCGCTGCTGGCAGAGGTGAAAGTCCCTCAATTAAAGCTTTGAAATAGAGCATTGTTCCCCCCACTAATAGTGGAATTCGACCATTATTCAAGGTGTTTTCAATTGCTGAAATCGCATCAGACCGAAAATTTGCAGCAGAATAACTTTCAGACGGATCACAGATATCAATTAATTTATGAGGGTATATTTGTAATTCCGATTGTGTTGGTTTTGCTGTGCCAATATTCATCCCACGATAAATAAGCGCAGAATCCACACTAATTATATCAATAGGATAACGATCATAAAGTGCCATAGCAAAGGCAGTTTTACCTGATGCAGTTGGCCCCATTAACGAAATAATTTTTGGTTTACTCATAATAAAATTGATTGCGTAATAGTTTGAATATCAATAGGGTATAAAAACGTTTCTTGATTTAATAGTTTAATATCTATCTGTTCTAATTGAGCAAGCAATTGAATTACGTTAGCGACACTCCAACTGACCATACTGTTATCTTCGCATTCAATAGCTAACCAACTAGCAATTTGAGTAGGATCGATAGTTGTATTTTCAGCAGATAAAAAAGAAATTAAAGCAGGTAATAACTGTTGCCAATTTGTCGTACGTAACATTTTAGGAACGTTTTGCAAATGTAATTTTGCTTTTTCAAAATAAAAATCAAAGCCTAAAAAGGTTAATTGTGCTTTATAGTGCGTAAGAACTTGCTCTTCTTTGCGATTAATTAAAATTGTTAATGGAATCAGTAATTTTTCAGATTCTTGCGATAATAATTTAATCGCATTCACTTTTTGCTTTGCAACAGGTAGCTTCATTAACATTAGTTTTTGCTCACTGTCTTCATATTTTTCCAGTAATGCAATATCAGGTTGAATAACAGTTAAAACTCGACCAAATTGGACTAATGATGAACTATCAAATTGGTGTTGTAATGATGACTGTAAAGGCGTTGTTCGTTTCGGGAATAAAGTTTCAATCACCGCTTTTTGTGGTTCAGTAATGTGATGATCCTGTGGTAAATCAATCTGTTGTTTTTGCTCTTGATTCTGACGGTTTTGCTGAGCATCAACATTAACAAGTTGTCCGTACAGCGCATTATTTTCTTTTACATTATTGGTTATCTTTTGAGGAAATGGCTTATTCGTAGAATAAGGTAACGGGTTGGTTTGTCGATTGAAAATATTATCACCCGCCGCTTGTCTATTCGGTGTAAAAGCGATTTTAGTTTGGTTATCTTCTAAAGGTAATGTGGATTCAACTGACGACTCCAGTGCCATAACAATAGCTTGATAAACAAAATCATGAACAAGTCTAGCCTCATGAAAACGAACTTCATGTTTAGCTGGATGAACATTGACATCAACTTGCTTTGGATCAAGCTGTAAAAAAACAACATAACTTTGTTGTTCGTTCGTTCGGTTTACATAAGCTTGTCGTAAAGCATGATTGAGTAATTTATCTTTAATTACGCGCCCATTAACATAAAAATATTGTAGATCGCTAACTTCATTACTAGCAACCCATCCTTGAATCAACAAATCATCATGTTGCCAATCTAACTTTACTGCTTTTTGAATGAAAGCACGACCACACACTGATTCAACGCGCTTATCTAACTCAGATGCACGATATTGTTTAACTAATTTACCATTATGTTGCAAGTTAAATGTCACATCAGGACGCGCCAACGCAATACGTCTGATAAACTCTTCAATATGCATAAATTCCGTTTTTTCGGTTTTCAAAAAGCGACGTCTAGCAGGTGTATTATAAAAAAGATCCAACACTTCAACTGTTGAACCAACTGGATGTGCTGCAGGTTTAATGGTGGGGGACATATCACGACCTTCAGCATAAACTTGCCAGGCTTCAGATTGTTCCGCAGTACGAGAAGTTAACGTTAATCGAGAAACTGAACTGATACTAGCAAGCGCTTCTCCTCTAAATCCCAGACTTACAATCGCCTCCAAGTCATCTAAAGTATTAATTTTACTTGTTGCATGACGAGCTAACGCTAAGGCTAATTCACTCTTATTAATTCCACAACCATTATCTCGAACGCGGATTAATTTACATCCACCCTGTTCCAAATCAATATCAATTTGCGTACTACCAGCATCTAAACTATTTTCAATTAATTCTTTAATAACCGATGCCGGACGCTCTACCACTTCGCCAGCTGCAATTTGATTTGCTAACTGAGGTGATAGAATATGAATAGCCATTAGTGTCTTTCTCCAAACTTAGGATTTTGCTTTACATAATTTTTTATACCTAGATAAATTGCTTTGGCAATTTTATCTTGATGCGCACTACTACCAATTAATTTTTCTTCCCCAACATTTGATATAAAACCAACTTCAATTAAAATTGATGGAATATCTGGGGATCGCAATACACCTAAACTTGCATGCTCAGGTTTATTTTTATGCAATTTGATTGTACCGTTCATCGCTTTTAACACTTGGGTCGCTAACTCATAGCCTACACGTTGTGAATAAGAAAATTGCAAATCGAGTACCGCTTGACTTAAATGAGCATCATGACCATCGCTCAGTGCATCGCCTGCGCCACCTAATAATTGTGACTGTTTTTCCTCTTGCTCAATCCAACGCCCAAGTTCAGTATCAGCTCGCTTAGTTGATAATACCCACACTGAAGCACCAGTAGCACTACGATTCGGCGCTGCATCAGCATGGATTGATATAAGCAAATTAGCTTTACTATTACGCGCAATCTCTGAACGTTTGGATACCGAAATAAAATTATCACTGGTTCGAGTTAATACACCTTTAAATTTTGGATCGTTATTGAGTAAAGTTGTCAGTTTTTTAGCAATAGAAAGGGTTACGGTCTTTTCATATAATCTATTTTTACCTATCGCACCTGAATCTTTGCCACCATGTCCTGCATCAACAGCAATCACCACTTTAGCAGCATAAGCAGAACTGCAAAGCAACAATAACATCACAAAAGTAAATAATTTTTTCATCATGTATTCGCTAAGTGTAGTTGATTAATAATAGCTTGACCTTTTTCCGTTTTTGCCAATAAAGTCGCTGTGCGTTCAAGTTTTAAATAGTTTAAATGAACTTCGATATCTGCAATTGGCAAAATACCTTGTGCTTGCTGTGGCCACTCTATTAAAGAAATAGATCGCGAAGCAAAATATTCACGAATCCCCATAAACTCAAGTTCTTCTGGATCATAAAGCCTATATAAGTCGAAATGATAAACTGAAAAATCATCAAATTGATATGATTCTACTAAGGTATAAGTTGGACTTTTTACATTACCAACATGCCCTAATTGTTGTAAAAAACCACGACTAAATGTTGTTTTTCCAGCACCAAGCTCACCAATTAAATAAATGACTATTGTACTATTATTATTCAATAAATAACTTAAACACTGCTTTGCTAACTGCTTTCCAAAGAAGATGGTTTGTTGTTCGTCGGCTAAAATAATAGGTTTCATAACGGATATTTTGCTTAATAAATAGTTGTTATTATATACTAATAACCTTTAAAGATGTACTAACCAAAATTAACTCAATTTTTGAGTAAATTTTAACTTTAATATCATGTGTTGACATAATAAGTGAAAAACATGCTACATACTATTTCAACGGATAACCAATCAATAATCGATCCACAACTTATCTGTGCCCAAGATGCGGTCTTATTTTGGCAAAATGGCGTATTTGTTGCGTTACAAAATACTCCTGTTCTTAATGCTATTTTAGAAAAAACTCAACATTGTTATATTTTAGATAATGATATAACAGCGCGTGGACTTGATCCGTTTATTGATAAAAGATTGCATATCATTAATATGCAACAGATGGTTGAATTAACCGTTCAATATTTTCCTCAAATGAATTGGCAATAATCAAGTAACCTTGTTAACTTTGATTTTTACTTCCTGTATCAACAATATTTCACAATAGACAGAGCCAATTTGCAATTCAATACACCTCGGTTTAATATGATTTTCATATCCTATAATTCTATATCCAACTGTAAATGGTAAATTTATTATCAATAAAAGAAATTGATGACTTGCTAAAAAAAGGCGAAGTTGTTGCTTATCCAACCGAATCCGTTTTTGGATTAGGATGTGATCCTGATTGTCAAACCGCAGTAATGAAACTGCTTGATTTAAAACGCCGTCCCATTGAAAAAGGTTTAATTCTCATTGCCAGCCATTATGATCAACTTATTCCTTACATCGATGAGTCAGCCTTGACCTATCAACAAAAACAGTTAGCTCTTACCAGTTGGCCAGGTGCGGTTACTTGGATTTTTCCTAAGAATAAAAATACCCCACAATTTTTAACCGGACAATTTGATTCGATTGCAGTACGTGTTACTGATCATCCATTGGTATGTACATTATGCAACCTATTTGGTAAACCTTTAGTTTCAACAAGTGCGAATCTTTCAAATTATCCGCCTTGTTTTACCGCAAACGAAGTTGCATTACAATTTGGTGAACAGTTTCCTATTTTACAAGGTGAAACCGGACACAGGGCTTCACCTTCTGAAATTAGGGATATAAAAACCGGCCAAATCATACGACAAGGTTAGTATTATGCACAATTTATATATTGGTATTATGTCAGGTACCAGCATGGATGGGGTAGATATTGCTTTAGTTGATATTACCGCAGGAAAAGTTAAATCAATAGCCAGCAAATGTTATTCGCTGCCAGATGATATTAAACAACAATTACTGACCCTTTGTGAAACCAAACAGACTTCATTACAAGATTTAGGTGAACTGGATCATCAGTTAGGCTTAGTTTATGCCCATCATGTGAATCAATTTTTAACACACCATAAAATAGAACGTAATAAAATTAAAGCAATTGGATGTCATGGACAAACTATTTACCATTCACCATTAGGTGCAAACCCTTTTACGATGCAAATTGGCGATGCCAATATCATTGCCGCCCTAACAGGCATTACTACCATCGCTGATTTTAGACGAAAAGATATTGCTTATGGTGGACAAGGCGCACCTTTAGTGCCTGCTTTTCATAAATCACAACTTGAAAATCCATCAATTAATCGTGTGATATTAAATATTGGTGGAATAAGCAATATCACGGTACTTATTCCACATCAGCCCGTCATCGGTTACGATACCGGACCGGGTAATGTATTGCTTGACGGTTGGATAAAGGCTTGTCTTGGTAAAAATTATGATAACGATGCTAAATGGGCAAAAACAGGAAAAATGGATACCAAACTTCTCACTAAATTATTAAATGAAGATTATTTTCAATTACCCGCCCCTAAAAGCACAGGACGAGAACTGTTTAACCTATCTTGGTTACGTCAAAAATTGACAGGTATCACATTAAAATCTGAAGATATTCAAGCAACACTGGTTGAATTGACTGCATTATCTATCGTGCAAGAAATAATAAAATTATCCATTAATACAGAATTGCCATGTGAACTTTTAGTCTGTGGTGGAGGCGCAAAAAATCCACTTATCATGCAAAGACTATCTGCGTTATTGCCTAATTGGAACGTGTTAACTACTAGTGAAAAAGGAATAAACAGTGATGATATGGAAGCAATAGCATTCGCTTGGCTTGCCTATTGTCGACTTAATAATATTCCGTCGAATATTCCAGAAGTGACTGGTGCAAACCAAGCTGTATCTTTAGGGGTGATTTATCAGTAACAATATTTAAATCAAACCAAATTTTTTTAGGGCTTTTGCAATCCCATCATTATCATTGGAATCAGTGACAAATTCAGCTTGCTCTTTTAATTTGTCCACAGCATTAGCCATTGCTATCGGGTGATTAACGGTTGTAAACATCTCAAAATCATTCATCCCATCACCAAATGCGTAAGTTGGCACATCAGTGAATCCTTTTTTTTGCAATAACTGATTAATACCGTTACCTTTAGATCCACCATGATTAAAAACATCAACGCAATATGGCGTGTTACGTATAAACGTTAATTCCGGAAAAGCATCACGATAAACAGATTCACCTTCTTCGCACAACAATAACATCATTTGAATCGGTTCGTTTAGATAAAGCAGATCATCAACAGGGGGAATAGGTTGTTTAAGATAGTGATAAAACGTTTTTGCGGCTTGAGTACACTCAGAAATACGCATTATTTCATCATTATAAAAAGCTAAAGGAATATTCATTTGCTGTTTTGAAAACTGATACATTCTGGCGATTAAATCTTTATCGATATTATTCGTAAAAACTTTCTCGCCTTTATATAGAACAATTTGCCCATTCATACCGATAATAGAATCAATCGACAATTTTTTCATTAAATCGGTCACTTCACAAGGTGTACGACCTGTTGCAAGCATTGGAATAATATTATTTTGCTTTAGCTTTCTTATTGCCTCAACTGAACTTGCTAAAACCTCTATTTGACTATTAAATAAAGTCCCATCTAAATCAAAAAAAACGATAGCTTCAGGCTTATTACTCATATTACAAATCCAAAATATTTTTAATAAAAGGAATCGTTAACTTACGTTGTTCCGCTAATGTTGCTACTTCAAACTTTTCTAACAAAGAAAACAGGGTACGCATATCACGATGGACACGCTTTAATAAAAATAATCCAACTTCAGTCGATAATTCAAAACCGCTTAATTGGGCTCGTAGTTGTAACGCCTTAAGCTTATCATCATCACTTAATTCTTTTAATTGATAAACTTGCCCCCAACTAAGTCGTGATACCAAATCAGGCAATATAAAAGAAACCTGTTTAGGGGGTGCACTGGCAGTAATCAATAATTTACTAATATTTTTTTCAGTCAGACGGTTAAATAAATCAAAAATAGCTTCTTCCCAATCCCGATTACCTGCAATAGCATCAATATCATCTAAACAAACTAAATCATAATTATCCAACCCTTGTAAAATTTCGGGAACAAGGTGGAAATACTGTTTTAAAGGAATATAACTAGCCAGTTTATTTTGACTTGAGGCATGCAATAGATGAGTACGACCAGCAGCACTTGCCGACCACATATAAAATACATTGAAACCTTGCTTAACCAATAAAGTTTGCAATGAATCAAGTAATAATTGATTATCACCTATATAAAAACTGTCGAAAGTTTCACTATTTGGTAATGAAAAAGGCAACGGTAATTGTGAAAGAGTAATAAAGTAACCTCACACTAAAAAATTAATCTAGTTAAGTATAAATTTGCTTTTGTAAAAATAAAAGAATTTTATAAAAAAGGAACAATTTAAAAAAATAAAAAATCGTTATTCAAAAAACCCTCGATATATTTTATCAGTAAACTATTAAAAAACAGCCAACAAAAAGACCAAAAAATAAGCAATTAAAATATATTTTTGTGGATAACTCTGTGCTAAAAGAAAGTAATAAGCTGTGATAAGGCTATTAATAACCTAAATGACAAAACCAATTGTGGATAACTAAGCTAATTATCAACAAGTTTAGATCAACAAAGATCCGATCAATTAACAGTGTTACAGGATCAATAAGATCCTATAAAATAATTACTATATCCAGTTATCAACAGAAAGGATCCGCTCTAGTAGTAATAAAAATAAAAAGATCACATAAAAGATCTTATTTAATTTAAATGGCGATCAAATTAGATCATTTGACGTATTCAAAAAGATGAGTAAAATCGCTAACGCTAATTTAGATCAAAACAACATGTCTGAACTAACAATCATCTTCATAGAAAATAACAACGAGGCTTTATATGTTTTATCCAGATCTTTTTGATGTCATTATTGTCGGCGGCGGTCATGCTGGCACAGAAGCTGCCATGGCATCAGCAAGAATGGGCCGCAAAACACTACTTTTAACCCATAATATCAATACATTAGGACAAATGTCCTGTAATCCTGCTATAGGTGGTATTGGTAAAGGTCACTTGGTAAAAGAAATCGATGCCATGGGCGGATTAATGGCTCATGCGATTGATCTTGCAGGGATCCAATTTAGGATCCTTAATAGCAGTAAAGGTCCAGCGGTCAGAGCAACACGTGCACAAGCGGATCGATCGCTTTATCGAAAAGCGATCAGAACAACACTTGAAAACCAAGAAAACTTAATGCTCTTTCAACAATCCGTAGAAGATGTGATCATTGAAAACGATCAGATCACCGGAGTTAAAACGCAAATGGGCGTCTCTTTTAAAGCTAAAGCCGTCGTCTTAACGGCTGGCACTTTTCTAAATGGAAAAATCCATATTGGTTTAGATAATTACAGTGGAGGAAGAACAGGGGATCCTGCCTCAATTGGACTATCTAAATCATTACATCAATACCCATTTAGAATGGGAAGATTAAAAACAGGTACACCACCGCGTATTGATGCCCGAACAATTGATTTTTCTAAATTAGGTACACAATATGGAGATGATCCTGTTCCGGTATTTTCGTTTTTAGGTAATGCTAATCAGCACCCAAAACAGATCCCATGTTATATAACAAGCACAAACGAAACGACACATGAGATCATTCGTAATAGCTTAGATCGAAGTCCAATGTACACAGGGGTGATTGAAGGCGTAGGTCCAAGATATTGTCCTTCAATTGAAGACAAAATTATGCGTTTTTCAGATCGTAATTCTCATCAGATCTATTTAGAGCCAGAAGGATTAGATAGTAACGAAATATACCCAAATGGGATCTCAACCAGTTTACCATTTGATACGCAACTTGCTTTTGTACGTAGTATGAAAGGTCTTGAAAATGCTAATATCATCAGACCTGGGTATGCGATCGAATATGATTATTTTGATCCTCGTGATCTCAAACCTACACTTGAAAGTAAAGTGATCAAAGGGCTATTTTTAGCTGGACAAATTAATGGGACAACAGGGTATGAAGAGGCAGCAGCTCAAGGCATGTTAGCAGGTTTAAATGCCGCACGGTTTGTTTATGATCAAGATCAATGGTATCCAACGCGTGATCAAGCTTATTTAGGTGTACTGGTTGATGATCTTTGTACGTTAGGCACCAATGAACCTTACCGAATGTTTACTTCTCGTGCTGAATATCGTTTGATGTTACGTGAAGATAACGCTGATATTCGCTTAACTGAAATTGGTCGTAAGCTAGGCATGGTTGATGATTATCGTTGGCAAAAATTTAACGAAAAATTTGAAGCGATAGAACAAGAAAGAGCACGTTTACGCGATATACGGGTGCATCCACATATTGAAACTATTGATGAAGTGAATGCCGTTTTAAGTGCTAATTTAACCAAAGAAGCAAATGGTGAAGAGTTACTTAAACGCCCTGAAATGAGCTATAACACATTGAAATCATTATTACTATTTGCGCCTGGATTAACTGATCCTAGTGCTGCAGAACAAGTTGAAATTCAAGTTAAATATGATGGATATATTAAACTTCAAATTGAAGAAATCGAGCGCCAAAAACGTAACGAAGAAACATTAATTCCTGAGCATATTGATTATACTGAAATTTCTGGATTATCAAACGAAGTTGTCGCTAAATTGAAACAGCATAAACCAGTATCGATCGGGCAAGCTTCACGTATTTCAGGCATAACACCAGCGGCAATATCAATGTTATTAGTTTATTTAAAAAAGAAGAATTATGTTAAAAAAGAAACTCACTAATCTTATTGATCAAACAGATCTTTTGATCACAGATCAGCAAATTGATCTGCTTATTGAGTATGTTGAAATGCTGAATAAATGGAATAAAGCCTATAATTTAACTGCTGTGCGTGATCCCAACGAAATGTTAGTAAAACACATTATGGATAGTTTAGTGGTATCGCCCTATTTAGTGGGCGAACATTTTATTGATGTTGGAACAGGACCAGGGTTACCTGGTATTCCATTAGCGATCATCAATCCGGATAAACAATTTGATTTAGTTGACAGTTTAGGAAAACGTATCCGTTTTTTAAAACAGGTAAAATTTGAATTAAAACTGAATAATATTAATCCGGTGCAAAGCCGCATAGAAGACTATACCGAACAACAGTTTGATGGTGTCATTAGCCGAGCGTTTGCTTCATTACAAGATATGCTCACTTGGTGTCAGCATCTACCAAATCAACAGGGATCGTTTTATGCTTTAAAAGGTAGTGAACAAGATCCTATCCCTGAAGGGTTCGAACTTAAACAGAATATCAAACTGACTATTCCACAATTAAATGCGGATAGATGTTTAACGATTATTACTAAAGTTAATTGACGATAATTTTAATTCTTACCTGAGAAAGAAATATTAATTTTTACGCTTTTTCAGGTAATCTTTGATACCACTAACAATCGCTTTTGATACTTGATTCTGGAAAGAAGCGGTTTTTAATTTTTTTTCTTCGTTAATATTACTAATAAAAGCGGTTTCCACCAAAACAGAAGGAATATCAGGGGCTTTTAAAACAGCAAAACCTGCTTTTTCAAGTGAAGGTTTATGTAAACTATTGACGCCTTTTAGTCGATTTAATATAGCATTACCTAATAATACACCGTTGCTAATAGTTGTTTTTTGGACTAAATCTAAAATAGTATTATCTAAATATTTATCACCACTGCGACTCACGCCACCTATTTGATCGGCATTATTTTGTGTTTGAGCCAAATAATTTGCTGCCGAACTTGTCGCCCCTCGGGTGGATAATGAAAATACAGAAGATCCTCTAACTGATCGACTGGTAAATGCATCTGCATGGATAGAAATAAAAAGATCGGCATGTAAAGATCGTGCTTTAGCTACTCGTACTTTCAATGGGATAAACACATCTTCATTACGGGTCATATAAACTTTAACATTCGGCTCTTTTTTCAATAAATTAAAAGTTCTGCGTGCAATTTGTAAAACAATATCCTTTTCTCTGGTTTTGTTATAGCCAATCGCACCCGGATCTTCACCGCCATGACCGGGATCGAGCATCACAATAATCGGGCTATTTTTCTTTTTATTAATGGGTGGTTTGATCTCAGCTTGCTGTTGGTTTAGATCACCTTTTGTATATTCTTCTAACAGTGCTAATAAAGGATCATCATCTGTTATTGAAGATTGTTTTGAAGGATAAAGATCGATGACTAAACGGTTTTTAAATTCGGCTACAGGGGGTAACGTAAAAGTATTGGGGTCTATTCCTTGCTTAGCTTCGATCATGATTCTGACCGTTTTAGCATCCAACTGGATAACTTGAATTGATTTGATGTAAGGATCGTGACTTAATACTTTCGATGAAATACTTTTTAAAACAGGATTTGAATTGATATTATCAATATCGATCACTAATCGATCTGGGTTAAATAATGCAGCACTTTTGTATTTAAGCTTACTATTAGATTCTAACGTAATTCGTGTGTAAGTAGAGGAAGGCCAAATACGAACAGCGACCATTTGTGCCATTGCTGAAGCAAGACCAACACGAGTGACAGACAATAAACAAGTCGCAAGAATACCTTTAACTAAAAGGCGTTTTGTTGGACTGAACGTTTTTGACATATCTAGGCACTTTCAATAATTAAATTAAGGCGGATAATAACATAAATTATTGTGAATGGTAAAAGTTACCAAGAATTATAACTGTTTCGCATCGTTGCAAAAAAAGCTTTTGCTTTAATTCGAAAACATATTCATAAAATTAAAAAAAAGAGAGTAACAGAAGTTACTCTCTCACTCAATTGGAAGAACTTTGAAAACTACCAAAAGAGTATGTTATAAACTGTATTTAGCAGTTATATCGATTCCTTTAAAAAGGAGGACTACTGATAAATAACGAGTTACTTCTCGTTAAATTTATCCCAACAAACATTAACGAGAAAATCTAGCTTAATGGCCAGTCAATTCAGTGCTAAAGTATTGTTAGTTGTAGTCCTCCAACAAATTTGCACCTACTGTTAACTAAAGTCAATCTTTAATTTAATAAAGAAAGCATTTAGTAACTGCTAAGTAGTATATCATTTAGAATAAAAATATGAAAGGTAATTTAGTGACTAAAAATTAAAAATATTTAATTGATTGATAGAGTTATTAAGAGCATCTGAAATAAATATAAAGATTATCGTTACAAAAAGACGAGTAACCTAAGTCACTCGCCCTCATTATGTCATTTAAAATCTAAATAGCAATAGTCTTAAAAACGACTACACTAGATGGATTTATTTTGTTTAAATATTTCTGAATTATTCAAATCATTTTGAAATATTTAAAATAAGTTCTGACGAGAAATTCTAACAAATGGTTAGTCATTCAAGTTGGTAGCATAACTTTGTGTAGTTCCTGCTGACAACTATGTTAATACTGAAAAATCCTATGGTAGAACCAAATGATACAAATCAGTAGTAGTAACTATAATCCAAAAAAATGAAAAATATAACAATTAATTAGTAATTTTATGTTAACTGTTTTAAGCATAAATTAAAAAGGTTAAATTGAAATTATTTTTTTTAGATAACAATTATTATTTTATTATAGACCCTACATTCACAAAGGATTACAATATGGCACGCTAAAATCGCGGATTTAAACCCGTTTTCATTTTAACAATTAAATATAGCTGAGTTATTGATGAGCAAAAAATTACATATCAGAACTTGGGGCTGCCAAATGAATGAATATGATTCAACCAAAATGGCAGATCTCCTTGAATCCACCCACGGTTTAACATTAACAGACAACGCAGAAGAAGCAGATATTTTATTATTAAATACTTGCTCGATTCGAGAAAAAGCGCAAGAAAAAGTTTTTCATCAATTAGGACGTTGGAAAAATTTAAAACAACATAATCCCGAAATTATCATTGGGGTTGGTGGATGTGTGGCTTCTCAAGAAGGTGCGCATATTCGTAAACGTGCACCTTTTGTCGATATTATTTTCGGTCCGCAGACTTTTCACCGTTTACCGGAAATGATAGAGCAAATTCGAAGTGGAAAAGGAAATCATGTTGTCGATGTAAGCTTTCCTGAAATTGAAAAGTTTGATCGCTTACCTGAACCTCGTAGTGAAGGTCCGACAGCGTTTGTCTCGATTATGGAAGGATGTAATAAATATTGTACCTATTGTGTGGTACCTTATACCCGTGGTGAAGAAGTGAGCCGACCTTGTGACGATGTAATTTATGAAATAGCTCAACTGGCAGAACAAGGTGTGCGTGAAGTTAATCTGCTTGGTCAAAATGTCAATGCTTATCGAGGACCAACCTTCGATGGCGATATTTGTTCATTTGCAGAACTACTTCGGTTAGTCGCTGCCATTGATGGTATTGACCGTATTCGTTTTACAACTAGTCATCCAATTGAGTTTACTGATGATATTATCGATGTTTATCGTGATACGCCTGAATTAGTTAACTTTTTACATCTACCGGTGCAAAGTGGATCGGATCGTGTTTTAAATTTAATGAAACGTACGCATACGGCACTTGAATACAAATCAATTATCCGAAAACTACGCAAAGTCCGTCCAGACATTCAAATTAGTTCTGATTTTATTGTTGGATTCCCGGGTGAAACACAAGAAGATTTTGAACAAACCATGAAATTAATTGCTGATGTCAATTTTGACTTAAGCTATAGCTTTGTCTATTCTGCACGCCCTGGTACACCAGCGGCAGAAATGGAAGATAACGTTTCTGAAGACGAGAAAAAACAACGTCTTTATATCCTACAAGAACGTATCAATCAACAAGCAATGCAATTTAGCCGTCGTATGTTAAATACCGTGCAACGCATTTTAGTCGAAGGACCATCTAAGAAAGATCTGATGGAACTAACGGGCAGAACTGAGAATAATCGTATTGTTAACTTTGAAGGTCATCCTAATATGATTGGTAAATTTGTTGATGTTGAAATTACCGATGTTTATCCAAATTCATTAAGAGGTAAAGTTGTGCGTACCGAGGATGAAATGGATCTGCGTGTGAGTGAATCTCCTATGTCTGTAATCTCAAGAACCCGTAAAGAAAACGATTTAGGTGTCGGTATCTACCAACCATAATAAAAATAACATATTGAATTATTAAAAAATAATATTTTATCATAATGGAAAGGAAAGAAAAAAATGCTTATTATATTCGGCTCCAGAGGTCGTGAAGTAAACGAAAAAACAGGGCAATTTAATTGCCCTAGTTGTTGTACACAGCAAAACATCAAAACTGATGAAAAACAACAACAATATACGCAAGTTAAAGTGGCAAGATATTTTACATTGTTTTTTATACCAATATTCAGTTTTCAAACATTAGGAAGATACATTAGATGTAATCATTGTCATTCAGAATATAATGAAAATGTTTTAAAATATGTACCGCCTACATTAGAAGAAGAAATTGGTAAAGATGTTGAGCAAGAATTAAAAAGTGGTACACCAATCTCAATGATGATCAATAAACTAAAAACGCAAGGATTAGATGAACAACAGGCTACAAAACTGGTTGATCAGATAGTATCGGGAAATATTGTTACTTGTCATCATTGTAAAAAGGAATTTTTGAAAGGTGTTGAAAAATGTCCTTTATGTGAAGGATATCTTAGCAATTAACATGAATGTTTAGAGGGCTTATCATTGAAAATTATTACACATCAAACCGTGCTTGAACCAGATGATAATCAAAGATTAAATAGTCTTTGTGGCCCTCATGATGACAACGTAAAACAACTTGAACGTCGACTTGGTATTGAAATTAATCATCGAGGTAATCTATTTTTAATTACCGGTGATCAGATTTGTGTTAACGCAGCCGATCAGATTTTAATGTCACTTTATCAACAAACTAAAACCAAAAACAACATTATTGATATTGAACCCGAATACATTCATTTAGCGATAAAAGAATCCGGTGTGCTTGAAAAAATGAAAGAACATCTTCCTGCTTATACTGATCAGCATGGAAGTAAAATGGTGATGATTAAAACAAAACGTGGGGTAATCAAACCAAGAACGCCCAATCAGGCTCAATATATTGCGCATGTTTTAGATTATGATATCTCGTTTGGTATTGGACCTGCGGGAACGGGTAAAACCTATTTAGCGGTGGCAGCTGCTGTTGATGCATTAGAAAAGCAACAGATTCGTCGGATAGTACTGACTCGACCCGCTGTTGAAGCGGGTGAAAAACTTGGATTCTTACCAGGTGATTTAAGCCAGAAAGTCGACCCGTATTTACGCCCACTTTATGATGCGCTATTTGAAATGCTGGGTTTTGAAAAAGTCGAAAAACTGATTGAAAAAAGCGTGATTGAAGTTGCGCCACTAGCGTATATGCGTGGTCGTACCCTAAATGATGCATTTATTATTCTCGATGAAAGCCAAAACACCACAATAGAACAAATGAAGATGTTTCTAACACGCATTGGCTTTAACTCAAAAGCTGTTATAACAGGGGATATCACTCAAATTGATTTACCGCGTCACCAAAAATCCGGTTTACGTCATGCAATTGAAGTTTTAAGCCAAGTTGATGAAATTAGTTTTAACTTTTTTAATAGTGAAGATGTTGTTCGTCATCCGGTAGTTGCCAGAATTGTCAACGCTTATGAACAATGGGAACAACAAGAGCATCAATCAAAAAGCAGTATTTAAGGAGTATTATTATCCCTATTACAACAAAAAAAAAGCGAACTAATATTCGGGATCATTCAGCAGAAACAAACTTATTCCTGCGTAGAGCTTTGTTTGCTTTTGTGGTAATTATCTTTTTGATTATTATTTTATTAGTGAATTTAGCGGATCTTCAAATTGCTAATTTTAGTTATTACAGTACTAAATCAAATAATAATCGTATCGAAATTATACCTATTCCTCCTAGTCGCGGCATGATTTATGACCGTAATGGAACGCCATTAGCCAGTAATAATATCACCTATCAACTAAACATTATTCCTGATAAAACCAAAAATCTGAATGAACAATTTGAACAATTAAAAAAAGTGGTTGATTTGACAGATGAAGATATTGAAAATTTCCAAAAAGAAAGACGAAATTATCGCGCTCACAGACCCGTTCCGCTAAAAGATAACCTTAGTAAAGAACAAATTGCACGATTTGTTGTCGATCAACACAGATTTCCTTTTGCCTCAATTGTTAAAATACAACACCGCTATTACCCTTATGGTGCATCACTAACTCACATTCTGGGGTATATCTCAAAAATAAATAGTCAAGATAAAAAGCGGTTAGAAGAAGAAAATAAAACCAGTAATTATGTTGCGACGCTCAATATCGGAAAAATGGGCATTGAACGCTATTATGAAAACATATTACATGGCACAGCTGGTTATGAAAAAGTTGAAGTTAATAGTCGTGGACGTATCGTCCGGCTCCTTGAACAGCATCCACCGCAAGCAGGCGAAGATATCTATTTATCAATAAATCTCAAATTACAACTTTACATCGAAAAACTTCTTGCTGGGCGCAAAGCTGCTGTGGTGGCGATTGATCCCAATAATGGGGAAGTCCTAGCGATGGTATCAAGCCCTAGTTATGATTCAAATGATTTTGTTGGAGGGATATCAAGTGCAAAATATAATGAATTACTCAATGATCCGAACAAACCTTTATTTAATCGGGCTTTATTGGGGGCTTATCCACCTGCTTCAACCGTAAAACCCTTTATCTCTGTAGCTGCATTAAGTGAAGGGGTTGTAACGCCCAAAAGCGTGGTTAACGATCCTGGATGGTGGCAATTACCGGGAACTGAAAGACGTTACCGAGACTGGCTAAAATGGGGACATGGTCGGGTTGATGTACTAAAAGCGATAGAAGAATCAGTAGATACCTATTTTTATCAAGTTGCTTATGATATGGGGATTGATCGTTTAAGTTTATGGATGACTAAATTTGGCTATGGTCAACGCACTGGAATTGATATGTCACCAAGTGAAGAGACACGCGCTGTTATGCCAAGTCGAGAATGGAAAAGTAAACGTCATAAAAAATCCTGGTTACAAGGAGACACTATCCCTGTTGGCATTGGTCAAGGATACTGGACTGCAACACCAATGCAAATGGCAAAAGCATTAACTATCTTAATTAATAATGGAAAAACTTATACCCCCCATTTTTTACTGTATAAAAAGAGTGATATTTTAAATTCCAATGAAGATCAGTTTTACATTGATCCCGTTCAATTTGAACAGCCAAATAATTTAACAGAAGTTAAAACAAATTATTGGGATTTAGCGAAAGAAGGTATGTATAGAGTGATGTTTGGTTCACGAGGAACAGCACGTAAAGTGTATGCTGGCGCTCAATATCAAGCAGCAGGAAAATCAGGAACAGCACAAGTGTATGGTTTAAGAGAAAACGAAACTTATAATGCGAACAATATTCCCGAGCATTTACGTGATCATGCATTATTTATTGCTTATGCGCCTTACGATAAACCCAAAATAGCATTGGCTATTGTACTTGAAAATGGGGGGGGCGGAAGCTCAAATGGTGGTGCGGTTGCACGTAAAATTCTTGATTTTTATCTATTAGGCAATCACTCCACTGATCTCGATGACGCAGCTCAAGATACAGGATATGAAAATTAATTATGAATAACATCAAAAAATCTTTTTGGCAAAAGATACATATTGATCCCCTTTTTTTTCTATTTATAACGCTACTACTCTGTTATAGCTTATATATACTTTGGAGTGCGAGTGGGCAAAATATCGATATGATACAAAAGCGAGTGATACAAATACTCCTTGGTTTTTTTATCATGATATTTTTAGCTCAATTTTCACCTCGAACCTATGAAAAATGGGCTCCCTATCTTTATATTTTTTGTATTATCATTTTACTGTTTGTTGATATTTTTGGTTACACCAGTAAAGGCGCACAAAGATGGTTAGACTTAGGTGTATTGCGATTTCAACCATCAGAAATTGCAAAAATAGCCGTGCCATTAATGGTTGCTAAATTTATTCATCGTGATGGCTGTCCTCCACCTTTAAAAACCACATTACAAACCTTGGCTATTATTGGTGTGCCAACTTTACTTGTTGCAATGCAACCGGATTTAGGTACAGCTATATTAATTGTCATGTCAGGAATATTTATTATCTTTTTGGCTGGTATTGATTGGCGATTTATCATTGTTGCTGTCATCTTAATTGCTGCTTTTTTACCTATCATGTGGTTCTTTTTAATGCATGATTATCAACGTGAACGGGTGTTAACACTTTTTAATCCTGAGCGAGATCCAAATGGTACGGGTTATCATATTATTCAATCTAAAACTGCCATTGGTTCTGGAGGGATATGGGGTAAAGGATGGCTTGAAGGCACGCAATCACAATTAGAATTCCTACCAGAAAGACATACTGACTTTATTTTTTCTGTAATTGCAGAAGAATTTGGTTTTATTGGTACTATCGTTCTGTTAATTCTTTTTTTATGTTTAATTGTTCGTGGGTTAATTATTGCATCACAAGCACAAACGACATTTGGTCGGATATTATCTGGTGGTCTGATTTTAGTCTTCTTTGTCTACGTGTTCATTAATATCGGTATGGTCAGTGGAATCTTACCGGTAGTTGGTGTACCATTACCTTTAATAAGTTACGGTGGCTCATCATTAGTCGTTTTAATGGCATGTTTTGGCATTATGATGTCTATTCACACACATCGATATATGTTATCTAAAAATATTTAACGGAATTCAAATAAATGAAAAAGAAATTTAAATTATCTTTTGCTATCTTGATGCTGTCAATTTGCACATCAGCATCTGCTGATATGCCTTTTCCTATTCCAGCTATTCCCCAATTAAATGCTGAATCTTATATTTTAATGGATGCCAAATCAGGCGAAATTTTAGCGGAATATAACGCTGAACAACAACGTGATCCAGCCAGTCTTACCAAAATGATGACCAGCTATGTAGTTGGTCAAGCTTTACACTCAGGTCGAATTAAAAATGATGATATGGTTGTAGTCAGTAAAGATGCATGGGCAACGGGTAACCCTGTATTAAAAGGATCATCATTAATGTTTTTGGAAGTGGGTAAAACCGTTTCTGTTTCGGATCTTAACAAAGGTATCATCATTCAATCAGGTAACGACGCTTGTATTGCAATGGCTGAACATATCGCAGGTAGCCAAGGTGCTTTTGTTAATTTAATGAATGACTATGCCAAAAAAATAGGTTTGGAACATACCCATTTTGAAACCGTACATGGACTTGATGCGCCAGGACAATATACCACAGCCAAAGATATGGTGTTATTAGGCCGCGCATTGATTCGTGATTTACCTGATGAATATGCGATTTATAAAGAAAAAGAATTTACTTATAATCTCTCTAAACCGCAATTAAATCGTAATGGCTTACTATGGGATACTACATTAAATGTAGACGGAATCAAAACAGGTCATACCCAAGCAGCCGGTTACAACTTAGTTGCCTCTGCTGTCGAGGGTAATACACGTTTAATATCGGCAGTATTAGGCGGACGAACCTATAAAGGTCGGGAAGAAGAAAGCAAAAAATTATTAGTTTGGGGCTTTCGATTCTTCGAAACGGCTAACCCTATAAAAGCGAATATGCCTTTATTTACTGAATCCATTTGGTATGGAGATGAAAATAAAATCCAACTAGGTTCAATAGACGGTGCTTATGTTACTGTACCAAAAGGTCGTTCAGCTGATCTACAAATAAAATATGTCATTGATAACTATATTTATGCACCGATAATGAAAGGAAGAACAGTAGGTAAAATACAATTTTTATTAGATGGCAAAGTGATTAATGAACAACCATTAGTAGCACTGCAAAATGTTGCAGAAACTGGGTTCTTTGGATCAGTTTGGGATTGGATTTGTCTGAAGTTCACTCAATTATTCAACTAAATTTTATTAAACCATTTGATAAGTAAAAACTTATTGAATGGTTTTTTTACATTATAAAACATTCCTTTTGGAATATCTTTAATTTTGTTAGTGATAACAATCACTTTTTAAATTGTTATTTTAAAATTTAATACTATTTAAGGTATAGAGACATAAATTAGAAAGTTAATGAATGTCTAAATACCTAAGTTAATGATAGTAACAAACCTAATCTTTAACGATTAAAAACATCACATTAATAAAGCCAATGTTTTTATTTCTTGATGGAAAAAATACTTAAAAACCTCATAAAATTTGCCCAATTTTTTACATTTTCAATATGACTTTTTTAAAGTACAACATTATTCTTTCCATATTATAAAAAATAACGCTAGTAAATTTTATCTAAATATGGTATAAAACGCGCGCTACTTTTCACATTCATTTTTCAAAAAAATCGTTGTGAAAGTCAGCACAAATTTTAAACTTTAATTAACGTTATAACACACACATATCATTACTCTTTTCCGGGGTGCCTTTTGTTTTATGCAATAAGGTCGGTTAAAGCGGATATGTGGAGGCATAACCCCAACGTCAAAATGAGGAAATCATGACTACAGTATCAATGCGCGATATGTTACAAGCAGGTGTACACTTTGGACACCAAACCCGTTATTGGAACCCAAAAATGAAACCATTTATTTTTGGTGCGCGTAACAAAGTTCACATTATCAACCTTGAAAAAACAGTACCAATGTTTAACGAAGCGTTAGCTGAATTAAACAAAGTGGCTGCACGTAAAGGTAAAATTTTATTTGTTGGTACAAAACGAGCAGCAAGCGAAGCGATTAAACAAGCCGCTGAAAGCTGTGGACAATACTACGTTAATCACCGTTGGTTAGGTGGTATGTTGACTAACTGGAAAACAGTACGTCAATCAATCAAACGTCTTAAAGATTTAGAAACACAAGCTAGTGATGGTACATTTGACAAATTAACCAAAAAAGAAGCACTAATGCGTGCTCGTGAAATGGCTAAATTAGAAAATAGCTTGGGTGGAATTAAAAATATGGGTGGCTTACCCGATGTGATTTTTGTTATTGGCGCAGACCATGAACATATCGCTATCAAAGAAGCTAACAATTTAGGTATTCCAGTCGTTGCTGTTGTTGATACCAACTCAGATCCAGATGGTATTGATTACATCGTTCCAGGTAATGATGACGCAATTCGTGCAATTCAATTATATGCAAATGCAGTTGCGGAAGCCGTTCGTGCTGGTCGTGAACAAAATCAATCTCCAGTATCTGAAGAAAGCTTTGTTGAAGAAGCTCCAGCAGCAGAGTAATAAACTCAAATATTTTCAGGGTCGATAATATAAATAATCGACCCATTCTAATGAAAATCATCACAATGGTTAAATAGAGGATTTAAAAATGGCTGAAGTTACCGCTTCTATGGTAAAAGAACTGCGTGAAAGAACTGGCGCAGGTATGATGGAATGTAAAAAAGCATTAGTTGAAGCAAATGGTGATATCGAAGTTGCTATCGACAATATGCGTAAATCAGGTCAAGCAAAAGCGGCTAAAAAAGCAGGTCGTGTAGCGGCTGAAGGTGTGATTATTTCTAAGATTTCTGCGGATAAAAAATCGGGTGTAATTTTAGAAATCAACTGCGAAACAGACTTTGTTGCTAAAGATGCAGGTTTCTTAGAGTTTAGCGAAAAAGTTGCTACTGCAGCATTGAACGATAGCATTACTGATCTTGCTGCGTTACAAGCAAAATTTGAAGAAGAACGTACAGCACTAGTTGCAAAAATCGGTGAAAACATCGGTATTCGTCGTATTCAACAAATTTCAGGTGATGTAGTTGGTAGTTACCAACATGGTGCACGTATCGGTGTATTAGTTGCTGCAAACAGTGGTTGTGATGAAGAATTAGTTAAACATATTGCAATGCACATTGCTGCAAGCAAACCAGAATATGTTAGCCCAAGCGATGTTCCAGCTGATGTTGTTGAACATGAGCGCAATATTCAAATCGAAATTGCAATGCAATCAGGTAAACCACGTGAAATCGCTGAAAAAATGGTTGAAGGCCGTATGCGTAAATTTACTGGTGAAGTTTCACTTACTGGTCAACCATTTGTTATGGATCCAAGTAAGACTGTTGGTGATTTACTGGCTGAGAAAAAAGCGACTGTTGCTTCTTTCATCCGTTTTGAAGTGGGTGAAGGCATTGAAAAAGTGGAAGTTGATTTTGCAGCAGAAGTTGCTGCGATGTCGAAACAATCTTAATTGTTTCGTAACAAACCGCCGTCAAGGCGGTTTTGTTTATCTACAAATTTTTTTAAATTATTGCTAGCTAGCCATTTTTAGCTTGTCAGGTAATTAAATAACGAAATAGTGAGACTTCATATGGTAACCCCTTTCTATAAACGTATTCTTCTTAAACTCAGTGGTGAAGCACTACAAGGCGATGAAGGTTTTGGTATTGATCCCACCGTTCTTGACCGCATGGCGCAAGAAATTAAAGAACTTATTGAAATGAATGTTCAAGTTGCTGTTGTTATTGGGGGCGGTAATCTATTTCGTGGAGCAGGTCTTGCAAAAGCCGGTATGAATCGTGTTGTTGGCGATCATATGGGGATGCTAGCAACAGTAATGAATGGTCTTGCAATGCGTGATGCGTTGCATCGAATTGAGGTTAATGCGCGTTTAATGTCAGCTATTCCACTTAATGGAGTATGTGACGATTATCGCTGGACAGAAGCAATTAGCTTGCTTCGTCATGGTAAAGTGGTTATTCTTTCAGCAGGAACAGGTAATCCTTTTTTTACAACTGACTCAGCAGCGTGTTTACGTGGTATCGAAATTGAAGCAGATGTGGTGTTAAAAGCAACAAAAGTTGATGGTGTTTATTCGGCTGATCCTGTTAAAGATCCAAATGCAACACTTTATAAAACATTAAATTATGAAAAAGTGCTTGATGATGAATTAAAAGTAATGGATTTAGCTGCGTTTACGTTAGCACGTGATCATAACCTGCCGATTTGTGTCTTTAACATGAATAAACCAGGTGCATTACGTCGAGTGATTTTAGGTGAACCCGAAGGGACATTAATTAATAATCAGGCAACAGTAAGCTGTTAGTCTTATTTATTCAATATAAGGTTTTTATTATGCTAAATGAGATTCAAAAAGAAGCGCAAGTGCGCATGGAAAAAAGTATAGATGCGTTTCAAACTCATATTTCTAAGATTAGAACAGGACGGGCATCGCCAAACTTATTAGACGGTATTATGGTTGAATACTATGGTAGCCCAACGCCGCTTCGTCAATTAGCAAATGTGGTGGCTGAAGATGCAAGAACATTGGCTATCACCGTATTTGATAAATCATTAACACCAATGATTGAAAAAGCAATTTTATCTTCTGATTTAGGGCTCAATCCAGCGTCGGCAGGTACGGTTATTCGAGTACCATTGCCACCACTAACAGAAGAACGTCGTCGTGATTTAACGAAAATTGTTCGTAACGAAGCAGAACAAGGTCGTGTGTCAATTCGTAATATTCGTCGTGATGCGAATGATCAAGTCAAAGCATTATTAAAAGATAAGCAAATATCAGAAGATGATGAACGTAAATCACAAGATTTTATTCAAAAAGCAACTGACGCAGCCATTAAAAAATTAGATGCTGTACTTGTTGATAAAGAAAAAGAGTTAATGGAATTTTAATTCTTTGTTTGAAAAGCTTAGTTGATTTAACTAGGCTTTTTTTATTTTATTTATATCATTAGCTTTTAAAGTTTTGATTTGCATTTAGTGAATAATGCTTAAATATTCTAAATCAATGGGTATTGTTAGAGTGCGCATTACTTACCCAATTTCTTACCTATCCTATCAACTTGTTAAAAATTAGTGTTACTACGCCTGTTAAATTTTTTAGGCAATAAAATTGCATTCATTGTATTAGACGGCAATCGGGCAGTATCCAGATTTGTATTATGAGCAATTTGTTAATTTTTTTTCTGGTCAGTTTGAAAACAAAGTAATTACTGCTGATGAACTTTACTTTAAGATTATTAACCTGTTGGAAACTACTGAAGTGTTAACCACTGTATTTTAATTGCTAACAAAATATTGGAATGCATTTGAAAAATACCTGTCAATAATGCTATGGAGAAATCACGATTCATTAAAGCTGGGTCTTTATTAAATAATTTTTCTGTTTAAATTGTCTGTAGTTAGCACAGAGTTTTGTTTTTAATTATCATAATTTAAGTATATAATGTTAGGATAATAACATCTATAGTCATATAATGTTATTATCCTAACATTACTAACAATATTTACTAGATATCATTAACAATAATTAAAGGACATTTTATGGGTTATGCAAAGTATATTGATCATACTTTACTCGCAATGAATGCGACTGAAGATCAAATACGTAAATTATGCGAAGAAGCTAAGCAGTACCATTTTTATTCTGTATGTGTTAATTCAGGTTATGTTCCTTTAGTCGCTAGCTTATTAAAAGGTAGTGATGTAAAGGTTTGTTCGGTTGTTGGTTTTCCGCTTGGTGCGATGTTAACATCGGCTAAAGCATTTGAAACCGAAATGGCTGTCAAATCAGGTGCTGAAGAAATCGATATGGTTATCAATGTCGGTTGGCTAAAAAGCAATGATTGGGAAGCAGTGAAAAAGGATATTGAAGCTGTTTTTAAAGCATGCGGTGCAGTTCCGTTAAAAGTCATTTTAGAAACTTGCTTGTTAACCAAAGAAGAAATTGTGAAAGTTTGTGCTATTTGCAAGGAAATTGGTGTTGCTTTTGTAAAAACATCGACTGGTTTTAGTGTATCTGGTGCGACGGTTGAAGATGTAAAATTGATGCGTGAAACAGTCGGTGATAAAATGGGTGTTAAAGCATCAGGTGGCATTAGAGATCGTCAAACGGCTGAAAAAATGGTTTATGCTGGTGCAAATCGATTAGGCGCTAGCGCGGGTATTGCGATTGTATCAGGCGATAAAACTTCCTCTAGCGGTTATTAATTCATCCTTCATAAGCTACTGATACAGTAGCTTATGGCTATAGATGGAATAGCAATGGAAACACAACCCAAAAAAAGAGTCAATGCACTTATTGAACAATTAAAAATAATCGATAAAATTCATTTAAAACAAGCAGCACAAATGCTTGGTGTTTCTGAAATGACAATTCGTCGTGATCTTAATAATCACTCCTCATGTTTGGCTGTTTTAGGCGGTTATGTGGTTAATCAGGCACGTCATACCATATCGCAATATTTTGTGTCTGATCAGCAAGATAAGCAAGTAATTGAAAAACGTTATATTGGTAAGTTGGTTAGTCAATTTGTTGATGAAAACGATACAATTTTTTTTGATTGTGGTACGACTATGCAATTTATCATTGATGAAATTAGTGATGATATTTCTTTCACTGCCATCTGCTACTCGCTCAATTCCTTTCTGGCATTACAAAAAAAGCCAAAGTGTAAAATCATTTTATGTGGTGGGCATTATCAACTTAATAATGCAATTTTTACCAGTATTTGTTCAAATAATCAGCTCGATGTTATTTGTCCAAATAAAGCCTTTATTTCGGCAGCGGGTATCGATTTAACTCAAGGTACCACTTGTTACCATTTTGATGAGTTAAATATGAAACATAAAGCCATGAAAAAATCTAATCAAAATATATTAATTGTCGATCACACTAAGTTTAACCAAGTTAAGCCAGCTTTTATTTGTAACCTTGATGAATTTAATTTGGTAATGACAGATAAAGTACCTGATTTAGAATATGTTTCATATTTTAAAGAAAATAACATTGGTTTAATTTATTAATTATGAAAAACATCGCAATTTTAGGTTCAACAGGATCAATAGGCTGTAGCACTTTGGCGGTCATTCGGCAAAATCCAACATTATTTAATGCTTATGTGCTAGTGGGTGGCAGTAATGTAAAAAAAATGACTGAACAATGCCAAGAATTTAAACCCCATTATGTGGCAATGGCAAGTGAACAAGCTGCACAACAGCTTAAAGCAAATCTTGTTGATCTAAAATTGGATATTGAAGTATTAAGTGGTGAACAAGCTATTTGTGATTTAGCACAGTTGCCCGAAGTTCACCAAGTCATGGCTGCCATTGTGGGCGCAGCAGGATTAAAACCGACGCTTGCTGCAATTGAAAAAGGAAAACGTATTTTACTGGCTAACAAAGAGTCTTTGGTTACTTGTGGACATCTGTTTATGCAAGCCGTAAAGCAATATGGCGCTGAACTGTTACCGGTTGATAGTGAACATAATGCGATTTTTCAAAGTCTGCCTACCGCCGTTCAGCATGATCTCGGGTTTGCTAATTTGGTTGATCATGGTGTGACCAAAATTGTGTTAACCGGCTCTGGGGGGCCTTTTCGAGATTGGGCAGTCAATCAATTATCTTCGGTGTCACCTGCACAAGCGATTGCTCATCCTAATTGGTCAATGGGAAAAAAGATTTCCGTTGATTCCGCTACGATGATGAATAAAGGTTTAGAATATATTGAAGCACGTTGGTTATTTAATGCCAGTGCGGAGCAAATGGAAATCATTGTCCATCCACAATCAATTATTCATTCAATGGTTCGTTATCAAGATGGCAGTGTTATTGCTCAATTAGGTGTGCCTGATATGCGGACACCGATCGCTTATTCTATGTCTTATCCATTACGTATCACATCTGGTGTGCCTGATTTAGATTTTACTCAGATGTCATCACTGACGTTTAATACACCTGATTTTAATCGTTATCCTTGCTTAAAATTAGCCATTGAGGCTTCTTGTCGAGGGCAAGCTGCAACCACGACCCTTAATGCGGCCAACGAAGTGGCGGTTGAAGCATTTTTGCAAAATAAAATTGGTTTTATGGATATTGCCAAACACGTATCGGCAACATTAGATAAACTTGTTTTACCTGAACCAACCACTATTGAGGACGTTGTGGCTATCGATACATGGGCTAGAGCACAGTCAGTTAAGGTGAATTAAAGCGTTTTATACTCTCGACAGGGTGCGCCCATGGCGACCACATTTGAAGGGATATCACGATCAACAATGCTTCCGGCTGCGATAACGGTATTATCACCGATAGTTACATTTGGCAGTATAATTACATTACCGCCAATCCAAACGTTGTGACCAATAGTAATTGGTTTTGCAAACTCAAGACCACGGCATCGTGTTTGGCTATCCAGTGGATGCCCTGAAGTGTAAAAGCCGCAATTAGGTGCAACAAGCACATTATCACCAAATGTAATTTTAGCCGCATCAAGCATGATGCAATTAAAATTGGCGAAAAAGTTTTCACCAATTTCAATATTATAACCGTAATCACATTGGAATCCCGGCATTATCGTAAACTGCTCTCCTGTTTTTCCCAGTAGCGTTTGAAACAGCTGATATCGCTGTTTTTCGGCAAGGGGGGATAATTGATTGATTTGAAAGCAGAGATCTTGAGCATAAAGCCGATCGTTAGCCAGTAAATGGATACCAGGATCATACAATAACCCAGCTAACATTTTTTCTTTTTCTGTCATTGCATTACGCCATTTGTTTAGCGGTTAATGCGGGATTATCGCTAATAAATGATTGTAAAAATGCGCTGTCCGGCAGTGCCGTTAAAGCTCCTTTTTGAGTTGTGGCTAAAGCACCACAGGCACTGGCAATGGTCATCATGCTTTCTAGCATGAGTTTATCTTCTGGCATTCCCGATGACGCAATGCTACTTAACAAACCTGCGACAAAAGCATCGCCAGCCCCTGTTGTGTCAACACTATTCACATGGTAGGAATCAAACGAAAAGGTTTTACCTTGCCATACGACAATACTGCCATCTCGACCTTTGGTCACCAATTTTAGTGGAGCATTATAGTGCTGCTGAAGTTTATTTAATGCTTCATGCCAATCTTGACTTTCTGTCAACCAAAACAGCTCTTCATCAGACAGTTTAAGAATATCTGCATCGTGACAAAACTGCGTAATAATGGTGCGCATTTCGTCTTTATCTTTCCACATTTGCTCCCGTAAATTAATGTCAAAACTAATTAACCCATTTTTAGCGGTCAGATCTTCAATAGCGGTTTTAAGTGTTTGTCGACAAGTTTGTCCAACTAATGCCAAAGAACAAAAATGTAAAATGTCTTGATTAAAATGGGGTATTGCTTGTTTTGAAAGGAATTGATCGGCTGACGGCGAGACTAAAAAAGTAAAGCTGCGTTCGCCGTTTTTACCTAAATCGACAACGACAGTACTGGTTCGATGAAGATCATCTTTTTCAAGGCTTTGGCAGTCAACATGATATTCTTTGAATGTTTTTTCCATAAAGTGACCAAACGGATCATTACCGACGCGGCCGATAAACGCCGAAGGAAGACCTAACTTAGCCACGCCAATAGCAACATTTGCAGGTGCACCCCCTGCACAAGCTTGATAATTCATTTCGCCAAATGGCAATAAATCAATAACCGCATCGCCAAGAGACCAGACTTTAGTATTATTCATTTGATTACTCGATAAAATATATGGTTAATAGGGTTTAAGGTCTGTAAATAGGTTGACGATATTTCTTATTGATATCGTCTGCTACATACAGATTAAACCAAGTTTAATAATTAGTCATTCGCCATAGACTAAATCATTTCAAAAAAAATTCATTGTTAACGTTAAAAATGTGTGACTTTCATCACATATTTTATCGCTTAATTTATCTATAGTTAACGTTAACAATTAAATTAATATACCATATAATCAGATAAATCTGATATCGGATGAACAAAGGGGATTTTATGTCTACTGCTATTGATAAAGCAAATCAAGCTGTTTTGCAATTAGAAACGATCATGAATAAACAGTATTACCCACATTTTCATTTAGCACCACAATCGGGATGGATGAACGATCCAAATGGTTTGATTTACTTTAAAGGGCAGTATCATGCCTTTTATCAACATCATCCTTATGATGAAAACTGGGGACCGATGCATTGGGGGCACGCTGTTAGTGATGATTTAGTGACATGGCGAAGATTACCCATAGCCATTGCACCCGATCAAGAGTTTGATAAAAGTGGCTGTTTTTCCGGTTCGGCAGTCGAAAAAGATGGCGAATTATATTTAATTTATACGGGGCATATTTGGTTAAATGGTCAAGGTAACGATGAGCAAATTCGGCAAACCCAATGCCTTGCTATCAGTAAAGACGGTATTCATTTTGAAAAACAGGGAACGATTTTAACGCCAGAAGATGGCATCATGCATTTTCGCGATCCTAAGGTTTGGCAACAAGATGGGATATGGTGGATGGTTGTCGGCCAGCGAGATCGCAACGATGTGGGCAAAGTTTTACTGTATCGCTCACAAGATCTTAAAAAATGGCAATTTGATCATGTTGTGATAAGTGATATCGATCCTGATGTTTATATGCTTGAATGCCCTGATTTTTTTCCGTTAGGTGACAAATGGATTTTAATGTTTTCTCCGCAAGGTATGAAAGCTAAAGGTTACCAATATCGTAATCGGTTTCAATCAGGTTATATTGTTGGTGATTGGCAACCAGGACAAAAATTTTCTGTTATTAAATCTTTTCAAGAAATGGATTTTGGTCATGATTTTTATGCCCCTCAATCGTTTCTTGCAGCAGATGGACGCCGAATTATTTTTGCTTGGATGGATATGTGGGAATCAGTCATGCCGAGCAAAAAAGATAAATGGATGGGGGCATTTACCTTACCCCGTGAATTGATCTTAGATGCAGACAATAATGTTCGCAACAGACCGATTAAAGAACTTGAAGTATTACGTGAAAAACCTCAATCATTAACCAATATATTGTTGAGTAGTGAATTGAAAAATACGTCGATTGAATCAATTAGTTGTGAACTTAATGTCGAAATTGATCTCTCTGAAAGTAATGCAGAACGTTTTGGCTTGCAACTGGCAGCAACTGAAGATGGTAAACAAGCAACGTTGTTATTTATTGATTTACAATCTAATCGCATTGTACTTGATAGAAGTCTTTCTGGTTTAGAGCTTAAAGGTTACCGTAGTGTACCATTACCAAAAACCGATAAGTTAAGCTTACATATTTATGTTGATGCATCATCCGTAGAAGTTTTTGTGAATAAGGATTTATATAGCTTGTCTAGCCGTATTTACCCTAAATTACCTGCGACAAGAAAGGTGAATTTATTTGCAGAAAATGGGCAGGCTAAAATCATTAAATTAGAAAGCTGGCAATTAAAATCAATCTATCAATCATGAGTCATTAACCCACCATCTCGTCTGGTGGGTTTGTCACTGTGTCTATAAAGATTGGCGTTGTAAAAATGCTGAAGCAACTTGTGTTACTGTTTTTTGGGTTTGACCTGTGATGATATGTAAAGCTGCTTGTTCGCCTATTTCATAATGGGGAAGCTGTACCGTCGTTAAAGGGGGATAAAAAAGCTCGCCAGTACCCACCATATTATCATAGCCTAAAATAGCAACATCGTTAGGAATATGGAAACCATTACTTAATAAATATTGATAAGCAACAAAAGCGATCCGATCATTACCACAAATTAATACATCAAATTCAGGTTTTCTAACACAGTGGTGTTTTAATATTTCAACTGTCATCATATATTCTTGCGCAAGATTACCTTGAGATGTGGATGTATGATAACTAATTAGGTCATCTAAATTTTTACCTGCATCAAGCCAAGCTTGTTCTGCTGCCTGACGTCTAATGCTACCGGCTAAAGTATGTTCGGATAAATAGATACAAAGCGGTTTTTGATAACCTTTATTAATGACTTGCTGCATTGCTTGGTATTGACCAGAGTAGTCATCAGGAATATAACAAGCTAATTGTTCGGAATCACTAATACAGTTGGCGAGCACCACATTTTTACCAAGTAATCTTTCAGGAAGCTCAACTTTTCTTAGTCCCATGGTGGTGTAAATAATGCCATTAGGGCGATAAGACAATAGCGTGTTAATGGCATGATTCGCGTCTTTATCGTCAAATAAATTGACAATAAACGTATTCCAGCCATGTTGCTGGGCTGTTCGTTCAATAGCTTGTAGCAGTTCAACTGAAAACGGTGTCGTGGCGGTTTCTAATGCTAAGACACCGATAGCATGTGGACCAGAATGATCACCACGTATTTTTCGTGCAGATAAATCGGGAACATAATTGAGTTGTTCAATTGCTTTTTTTACCCGTTTATATGTTTCTTTATTTAATTTTTCAGGATTATTGATTGCACGCGAAACAGTCATCAATGAAACCGATGCTAACTTTGCGACATCCTTAAGTGAAGCCATAGTTAAATCCTTTTGCTCAGCATTAAAAAGGTGAATAATTAGTAATTACTTAATGTGATGATACCACAAATAAAAATGATAAAAAGTGTGAGGAATGTAACATTTATGATATCTGATTCTATCTATTTAGTTTCATTTATGACAATAATGTTAACATTAACATGTTAACGTTAAACTTCCATAATATAAGAGTACTAAAATATGAAAACGATAGAAACGGTAGAAAATAAAAATTATTGGTTCTCATCAGGTTATCTTATAACCTTTTATGCAGCATGGTCTCTTTGGTGGTCTTTTTACGCCATATGGCTTAAAAGTACAATTGGATTATCGGGCGAGCAGTTAGGAATTGTTTACGCAGCCAACTCTGCCGCCGCTATGTTTTTTATGATCTTTTATGGCATTATTCAAGATAAATTACAAATCGGTAAAGCAGTTATTACGTTTCAAAGTATTATGATGTTGCTGATTGGTCCATTTATGATTTATGTCTATGAACCATTATTAAGACACGATTTTATTCTTGGTGCTTGCATTGGTGCGCCGGTATTAAGCGCTGGGTTTATCTCTGGATGTGCTTTAGTTGATTCTTTTATTGAGCGAATAAGTCGATTATTTGGTTTTGAATTTGGTCCTGCTCGTTTTTGGGGATCATTTGGTTATGCCGCAGCAACCTTTGTTGCCGGTATTTTATTTGGTATAAACCCGCATATTAACTTTTGGATGGCATCGGCTGTTGCCGCAATCTTTTTTACCATTAATATCCTATTTAAACCTAAACATTATTCGGAGTCCTCATCGGGAAATGATAAAAATCTTGTTGTTGAAAAAACATCAACTATTCCAACGATGAGTGAAATAGTGTCCTTATTTGGCATGAAAAAGTTTTGGTTATTTGTTTTCTTTATTATTGGAACCAATAGTTTTTATACCATTTACGATCAGCAATTATTTCCTAATTTCTATACCACTTTTTTTACTCAACAAGAATGGGGTTACAAAGTATATGGTTATTTGAACTCTTTCCAAGTTTTTTTAGAAGCTATCTGTATGATTTTAGCCCCATACATTATTTATAAAATTGGCGCTAAAAGAGCGTTATTAGTGGCGGCGTTAGTGATGATTTGCCGAATTGCATTATCAGCAACATTAGATAATGTGTATTTGATTTCATTAGTGAAACTTTTTCATGCTATTGAAACCCCGTTATTTATTTTAGCCGTATTTAAATATGTTGTTGCGAATTTTGATGAAAGATTGTCTTCGACATTATATTTAGTTGGCTTTAATATCTCATCAAATATTGGGGTTATTGTGCTTTCATGGTTAGTCGGAAAACTATTTGATACTACCGGATATTCAACCACATTTTATGCCCTTGCCGGTATTGTTCTATTGATTTTGGTCATTGCTATATTCACCTTGTGTGATGAAAAAAAAGCTAAGCTGAAATCTTCATTATCATCGTAAAAATCGTCAAAAAAATGGAAGCAGATTGTTTCCATTTTGCTATTTAAATGATGATAATAAAATACAACACTTGCTTACTTGATAAGTTTGCGAAACAATGTTGACTATTGTGATTAATATTTATAGGTCGTCATTGTGAACATTACGAAAAAAGTGGTTGAAGCAGATATGTTATGGCACACCATTCGGCAGGAAGCTTCTCAATTAGTTGAAAGTGAGCCAATGTTAGCGAGTTATTTCCATGCAACTTTACTCAATCATAAAAACTTGGGTAGTGCATTAAGTTATATTTTAGCGAATAAACTTGTTACCCAAGTAATGCCGGCAATTGAAATTCGTGAAATTGCCAGGCAAGCTTATGAGGCAGATACCACGATTATTCAATCAGCCGTGACAGATATCTTAGCGGTTTATGTCCGCGATCCAGCAACAAACTACTATTCGACCCCGTTACTTTATTACAAAGGCTTTTTATCGTTACAGGCTTATCGAATTGCCCATTGGCTTTGGAAACAAGATCGTAAGTCGCTGGCTATTTTTTTACAAAGTCAAATCGCCATTGTTTTTGGTGTTGATATTCATCCAGCAGCCCAAATTGGCTGTGGTGTAATGTTTGACCATGCAACCGGTATTGTAATTGGTGAAACGGTCGTTATTGAAAATGATGTATCGATTTTGCAATCTGTGACCTTAGGTGGTACAGGTAAAGAAAATGGTGATCGGCATCCTAAAATTCGTGAAGGGGTAATGATAGGGGCTCACTCTACGATATTAGGCAATATTGAAATCGGAAAAGGGGCAAAAATTGGTGCTGGTTCGGTCGTGTTAGAGCCTGTTCCTGAGCATACAACGGTTGCTGGTGTGCCAGCGAAAGTGGTTGGATGTCCTGACTGTGAAAAACCAGCCTTAAATATGAATCAGGATATTTTATATGAAAAAGAGGTTGTTTCAATTTCCGTCGACGTTGATCGACGGAAGTAAAAACACAACTCACTCATTAGTGGTTGGCGGTGACATTGACATCCATTGTTGGATAAGGAATATTAATATTATTCTCAGTTAATGCGTTTTTGATATTTTCGAGTAACTCTGCTTTTAAAGCGCCATAATTTTCGTTTAGTGTCCAAACTAAAACATTAAAATTCATTGATGATGCATCAAGTACATCTAAACGAATAATTGGTTTTTTAGTGGTTAATATATTGCTGGTTTGATTAACCGCTTGATTAAGTACCTGATAAACTTTCTGGATATCGGAGTTATAACCAACATTAATCACTAGATCTAAACGTCTTTCAGGTAAACGACTATAATTAATAATATTGGCACTTACCACTTGCCCATTCGGGATGACAACCACTTCATTAGTCGGTGTGACAATTGAGGTTGAGAAAATTTGAATTGAATCAATTACTCCTCTTTGATTGTTAATCACCACTGTCTCGCCGACTTTAAACGGACGGAAAATGATCAAAATTACTCCGGCAGCGAAATTCGATAATGAACCTTGTAATGCTAAACCGACCGCTAAACCGGCAGCACCAATGACAGCAACAATTGATGCAGTTTGTACACCTAATTGCCCTAATACGGCAACTAATGTCATTATGATAATGGCGTAATAAGATAAAGCACTAACAAATTTTACAACGGTAGGATCAACTTGGCGAATGGTTAATATGCGTTTTAGCTGACGGCTAATGAACTTGGCAATAATTCGACCAATGATAAAAATGATAATAGCAAAGCAGAAATGAAGAATATAACCAATTACTACGCCGTCATATTTATCAATAAGTGTGACTATCTGCTTTAAAATATTTTCAAAATCCATATATTATCCTCAATAAAGATTATAGAGCAGTTAGTTAAAGATTATTTTATATGTTTAAATTAATTGTTTCGCTAATAACGCCCAACGTGTATCAAAATTGGTGGTTGGTAAATATTTAAAGCCGGAACGAGAATAGCGAACCATCATCCCTTCACAAAAAGCTAATAATTGGCTGGATAAAATTCGTTCATCGGTGGTAAATGCAACGCCTTCACGAATTTTTCGTTCACGTAATACTTGCTTAATTTGAGTTTCAATTCGTTCAAACAGCTGACTAATACGTTCTTGAAGTTGCTCTTGTTCAAACATTAAGGCATGCCCAGTCATGATTCTGGTTAATCCGGGATTTTTTTCAGAAAAACCCAATATTAATGCGAGAATTAACTGTAAACGGACAAAGGTATTTAGCTCATCTTGCATAATGACATTAATGCGAGAAAGTAAAATATCTTCAATGTAGACAATTAAACTTTCAAACATTTTAGTTTTACTCGGAAAATGTCGATAAAGTGCAGCTTCTGATACACCAACACTTGCTGCTAACTTTGCTGTAGTAATGCGTTGGGTACCTTCATTAGATTCAAGCATGGTGGCTAAAGCTTGCAGTATATCTTCTTTCCTATTTTTATTTTTGCTGCTCACAATCATTTTTTACCCGAATGCCCAAATCCACCTTCGCCGCGCGCTGACGCTGTAAATTCATCAACAATATTAAATTCTGCTTGTATGACAGGAACAATAATTAACTGGGCAATGCGATCACCTGCTTCAATCACAAATGGAGTTTGACTACGGTTCCATACCGGTACAAATAACTGACCTTGGTAATCTGAATCGATGAGACCCACTAAATTACCAAGTACAATCCCATTTTTAGATCCTAACCCTGATCGAGGTAAAACTAATGCCGCTAAAGTCGGATCTGCAATATGCATGGATAAACCTGTTGGCGTTAAAATGGTTTCACCGGGTTTTATCTCGGTTGTTTTATCAAACATTGCTCGTAGATCAATGCCAGCCGATCCTTCGGTTGCATAGGTTGGAAGCGGAAAATCATTACCTAAACGTTTATCTAATATTTTAATATCAATTTTTCTTTTCATCATGACTCGCTTTATATCGTGTTATAACAACTTCAAGTAACTGTGTTGCTAATTGTTGTTTACTACTTAATGGTAATGTTTGTTCACCATTTTGCCAATAAAGTGTTAATGCATTTTGCTCAGAATTAAAGCCAATTTTTTTATCAGAAACATCATTAGCGCAAATCAAATCTAGGTTTTTAGCCGTTAATTTTTTTAAGGCATAATTTTTAACATTTTCAGTTTCAGCCGCAAAACCAACCACAAAAGGGCGTTGTTCTTTTAACGCTGCAATATGCGCAATAATGTCAGGATTTTTGACTAACTTAATCATTAATTCATTACTATTATCTGCCTTTTTAATTTTATTTTCGGCGATAGTTTCAGCTCGATAGTCGGCAACGGCGGCACACCCAATAAAAATAGAGGATTGTTTAGCAAATTTTAACGCTTCGTAATACATCTCATTTGCACTTTTTACATCAATTCGATTCACATTTTTAGGCGTATCTAAATTTACCGGACCACTTATTAGGGTTACCTTTGCACCCATTTCGGCGGCTACTTTAGCAATAGCAAATCCCATCTTTCCTGAACTATAGTTACTAATATATCGAACAGGATCTAACTCTTCAATCGTTGGGCCAGCCGTGATGGTTAGCGATATGCCTGATAATGCAGATGAAGTTGAAAAACAACGTTCAATTTGATCGACAATTGCTTGAGGTTCAACCATTCGTCCTGGGCCGTAATCACCGCAAGCTTGAAAACCATCGTCGGGACCTAAAATGAATGTATTTCGGTTACTTAGTACAGATAGATTATGTTGGGTTGCTGCTGCTTTATACATCTGTTGATTCATGGCTGGTGCTAACGCAATATTTGCTGATGTTGCTAAACAAACCGTTGATAACAGGTCATCGGCAATGCCATTGGCTATTTTAGCAATAATATTCGCTGTTGCAGGGGCGATTAATACTAAATCCGCCCATTTTGCCAGTTCAATATGGCTCATAGAGAGTTCAGCAGAAGGATCAAATAAATCAGTTGAAACAGGATTACCTGAAACGGCTTGTAACGTCATTGTTGTGACAAAATGGCTAGCCGAGTCAGTGACGATTACTCTTACGTCCGCTCCCGCTTTTTTTAAATGGCGAACAAGATCAGGGCATTTATAAGCAGCTATGCCTCCTGTAATTCCTAATAAAATATGTTTACCAGAAAGATTCATGATCAAGTTTCCTTCACCTTCAAATCAAAATCACTATATTACCACAATTCATTTAGATAATAAGTAACTCTTTCGCATTGGCTAACGTTGCATCAGTAATTTTATCTCCGCCTAAAAGTCGGGCTAATTCATTTAAACGTCCATTATTGTCTAATTTTTGCATATCAGTTGATGTCTGTTTGCTGTTAGTTTGCTTACTGACAAAGTAGTGTTGATTAGCTTGTCCCGCAACTTGTGGTAAGTGAGTAACGGTAATAACTTGGGTAGATTGTCCAAGCTGTCTTAATAATTGCCCAACTTTAGAAGCTGTAGGGCCGCTAATGCCTACATCGATTTCATCAAATATCAATGCCGGTGTATCCATTTTTTGAGCCGTCAAAACCTGTATTGCTAGCGCAATACGTGATAATTCACCGCCAGATGCCACTTTGGCAAGGGGCAAGGCATGCTGTCCGACATTGGTGGTAACTAAAAAAGTAACTTGATCGGCGCCGTCTTCATTTAAACGCGTTTCATCAAAGGTTATATCAATGCTAAATTGTCCATTAGGCATAGATAATTCATGCATAATAGCCGTGACTTTTTTAGCTAATGCTTTACTGCTCGTTAAGCGTTTTTGATGTAATTTTTGGGCAATTTCAAGTGCAAATTGATGATATTTGGTAATATCTGCCTTTAGTTGTTCACTTTGTTCATCTTGTTGATTAATCTGTTTGAATTCGGTAAGCAAATTCTGATGCAATTCAGGAAGTGCCTCTGGTGCAACATGGTGTTTACGGGCAAGCGCTATTTGCTTTGATAGCCGTTGTTCAAGTTGCATGACACGCGCTGGATCAAGCTCTAAACTTTCGCTGTAATGGCGCAGTTCATAACTGGCTTCTTTGATCTGGATAGCGGCTTCTTCCAGCATGTTAAACACGTTACTTAAATTTGGATCGAGTTCGGATAACTCCTGCACACTGTTTTTAACACTACCAAGTAGATTACTGACATTGTATTCATCAGCTTCATCTAAAAGCATCACCGATTGTTGGCTAAGCTGAATTAACTGTTCACTATTCGATAAACGTTTGTATTCTTCATCAATTTGTTGGTATTCCCCTTCAATAGGTGAAAATTCATTTAGCTCTTTAAGTTGATATTGTAATAACTGAACATGTGCTTCTCGTTCTTGTCGTGATGCTTGATACTGTTCATAAGTCTGGCGTGCTACTTTCCATTGCTTATAAGCTTGTTGCATTTGATTGAGCAGTGATGGCTCATTCATATAATGATTAAGTAATAACTGCTGATATTCACCTCGTAAAAGACGTTGGGGTTCATGTTGTCCATGAATTTGGATTAACATTTGCCCTAAATCTTTGAGTTGGGATATGGGCACAGCACGACCATTAATAAAGGCTTTTGAACGTCCATCTTGATTGATAACTCGTCGTAATATACATTCATTACCTTCGTCTAGCTGATTTTCGGTTAGCCAAGAAAAGGCGGCTGGTGTGTCATCAAGCACAAAGCAGGCTGAAATATCGACACGTTCAGCACCTAAACGGATAGATGAAGCATCGGAACGATTGCCTAAACAGAGCCCTAAAGCATCGATCGCGATCGATTTCCCTGCTCCGGTTTCACCGGTTATAGCAGTCATCCCGGTTGTAAAGTCAACTAACAGGTGATCGACGATAGCAAAATTATTGATAGTAAGTTGAGTTATCATAAAAAATTAATCAGTAAGGCTAGTGATAATATGAGCAGTATAGCAACAAAAACACTGTAAATAAATACAGTTTAATGGTGTTTTGTGAGAAAACTCGTGTTTATTGATGATTTGAATATCCACTGTTATTTGTTTTTTATAAAAGTTAAATAACGAAAATCCCGTGAATTTACGATGAAATATGAAAAAATTGAATATTTTTCTTTGTAAAATGAGTTTTAGATCAAGTTTTACCAATTATTATAATAGATTTTCTTGTGAATTAATCTTATTATACCCTCTTTCAACCTAAATTATTATGCAATATAATTTGGAAAATTTTAACAATAATTAAGGACATTTAACATGTTTGGAAATAAAACAAATCGTCAAATTATTATTTGGACAACTCTGATTGGTGGATTCATTAGTGCGTTAGTTAAATGGGGCTCAGAAGTCAACATGCCTCCACGTGTACCCGGTGAAGTTTCTCCTCCTGCAGCACATATTGATGCATGGCTTGGTTGGTTAGGTATTAATTCTCACTCGCTTGATTATGCTTATCAAACGGCTATCGTTTCAGGTGCAGTGACACTTTATCACTGGCTATTTAGTTTTGCATTTGCTTTTGTCTATGTGTTTATTGCCTACTTTTGGAATAAAATCCGATTATGGTATGGTGCATTCTACGGCATTATCATTACCGTTACCATGCATGGCTTTTTAATTCCACTACTTGGTTTCCGTCATCCTGCTTATGATCCGGAGGGTACAGTAGGTTGGTTATGGAATTTAAATGGTTATGAACTTTGGAGTGAATTTTTAGGACATATCTACTGGGGTGTGTCGATTGAAATTTGTATGATTGCCGTACTTGCTTATTTTTCAAGACCTATTCGTGGTGAATGGCGTAAATAGTCAATTTTACTAAAAAATTAACTAAAATCCTTCTGACAATATAACGTTAGAGGGATTTTTTTTGATGTTTAGATATAGAAAAAAACTATATCAATCAATAAAAAACTAGAATTATTCAATAACAGTTTTTTTTGTTATCTTTTTTGCTACTTAAGAAATGTGATGAAAGGAAAACAAAAAATGAATACTGCTGTAATTGGATATCCTCGTGTTGGTAAGCTTCGTGAACTTAAATTTGCTACCGAAGCTTATTTTAAAGGCAATAAAAGCCAGACTGAATTATTAAATGACGCTAAAGCATTACGTGCTGAGCATTTGCAACAACAAGCATCACATAACATTGCTTTTATCTCCTCAAATGATTTTTCGTTTTATGATGCAGTATTAGATACCGCTTGTTTGCTCAATGTTATTCCAAAACGTTACCAAGATTTAAGTTTACCGGAATTGGATCGTTATTTTGCAATGGCACGGGGTTATCAAGGTGAAAAAGGTGATGTTCGTGCATTGGCAATGAAAAAGTGGTTTAACACCAACTATCACTACTTAGTACCTGAAATTGAAGATTCAGTACAGATTAAATTAGCTGGCACAAAGCCTTTTGATGAATATCAAGAAGCGAAAGCACTTGGTATACAAACTAAACCGGTTGTTATTGGTGCGTTAACATTTTTCAAACTTGCACAGTATTTAGGAAATAAAAAACTGGTTGATTTTAAAGCTGATATTATTAAAGCTTATCAAGACATCATTCAAAAATTTACGACACTTGGCGCACAGTGGATTCAAATTGATGAACCAATTTTGGTGACTGATTTAAATAAAGATGATATTGCTTTATTTACTGAACTTTATCAGGCGATCTTATCGGTTAAAGGGACAACTAAAGTCGTGTTACAAACCTATTTTGGTGATGTTCGTGATTGCTACAAAGAATTGGTGGCGCTACCATTTGATGGTATTGGACTGGATTTTGTTGAAGGCAAGCAATCATTAGCATTACTTGAAAATCATGGATTCCCGTCTGATAAAGTGTTATTTGCTGGTGTGGTTAATGGTAAAAATATTTGGAAAAATAATTATCAAAAAACATTGGCATTAGTGACTAAAATTAAACAAAAAGCGGGTAAAGTGGTGATCAATACGTCATGTTCTTTACTCCATGTGCCTTACACATTGCAAAATGAAACAAAGTTAACGATTCAACAACGTGCTTATTTTGCTTTTGCCCAAGAAAAACTTCAAGAACTTGCTGAACTTGGGCTTTTAGTTAACGAGTCTCAACCTGAAAATCATGCAGCGTATAAAGCTAATCAAACGTTATTTACGCGTGAACGTGAAGGCGCCAATCAAGCAGTACGTCAGAAAGTCGCTGCATTAAAAGAATCCGATTTTACCCGTTTGCCAGCGTTTTCAGTCCGTGAAGCGACGCAGAAAAAAGCCTTCAATTTGCCACTTCTACCAACAACAACGATTGGTTCATTTCCACAAACTCCTGATGTTCGTTTAAATCGAGCAAAATTTAAAAAAGGTGAAATTTGTTTGAATGAATATACCGAGTTTAATAAGCAAAAAATTGCAGAATGCATTAAGCTCCAAGAAAAGATTGGTATTGATGTGTTAGTTCATGGTGAATTTGAACGTAATGATATGGTCGAGTATTTTGGCGAAAGCTTAAATGGTTTTGTCTTTACTGAAAAAGCATGGGTGCAATCATACGGTACTCGTTGTGTTAAACCACCTATTGTTTGGGGTGATATTTCACGCTCTAAACCCATTACTGTTGAGTATTCACAATACGCACAAAGCCTCACTGATAAACCTGTTAAAGGCATGTTAACTGGCCCAGTCACGATCCTTAACTGGTCGTTCCCTCGTGAAGATATTTCACAAAAAGAATCAGTCTTCCAAATTGGTTTAGCTATCAGTGATGAAGTGTTAGATCTTGAAGCGGCGGGTATTAAAGTTATCCAAATTGATGAGGCGGCGCTAAAAGAGAAATTACCACTACGTAAAGCGGATTGGAATAGTGAATATTTAGATTGGGCTATTCCAGCATTTAGATTAGTTCACAGCAAAGTACAAGCTGATACACAAATTCATACGCATATGTGTTACAGCGAATTTGCTGACATCATCAAAGATATTGATGCAATGGATGCTGATGTGATTTCGTTTGAAGCTTCTCGTTCAAATCTGCAATTGATTGACGTACTTAAAGCTAATCATTTTAAAACAGAAGTTGGGCCAGGTGTTTATGATATCCATTCACCTCGTGTCCCACCGGTTGCCGAAATTAAAGCCACGATTGAGAAGTTACTGGCTAAAATTGAAAAGCAAAAATTATGGATTAATCCAGATTGTGGTTTAAAAACGCGTGGCGAAAAAGAAGTTGTTGAAAGCTTAGAACATTTAGTTCAAGCAACATTAGAAGTTCGAAAAACACTCAATTGATAAGCTTTTTTGACGCTAAATAACGTTGTTAAGCCTTATTATTCCGCCGCCGATTTTGAGCGGCGGAAATGTCAGTAAGGACAATCGTTGGCACACGAATGGATGAAACAAATGAAAACAAATTTACTTTTTAATAAAAAAACGGTGTTCTCTTTTGAAGTGTTTCCACCTAAAAAAACGTCGCCTTTAGAGACTATCTATAGCACATTACGTGAACTTGGCTATTTTAAGCCTGATTTTATCAGCGTAACTTATGGGGCTGGTGGCAGTTTGAATGGTCAAACCACTATTGATATTGCCCACTCGGTCAAACACACTTATGGCATTGAGAGTGTTGCCCATTTACCTGGTATTAATTTTGATAAAGCAGAAATGCAAAAAATTCTTCATGATCTTAAATGTGCTGGTATTGATAATGTGCTTGCCTTACGAGGCGATATTAATCCTAATATTGCGCCTAAAGATGATTTTCGTTATGCCAGTGAATTGGTCTCATATATTAAAGAAAATGGGGATTTTAATGTAATAGGTGCTTGTTATCCGGAAGGGCATCTTGAAACCTCAACCCTAAAACAAGATTTGATACATTTAAAAGAAAAGGTCAATGCCGGAACGGATCAACTTATATCACAGCTCTTTTTTGATAATGACTATTTTTATACTTTTTTAGATAAAGCACATGATATGGGAATTAACGTACCGATAGAAGCAGGTATTATGCCGGTGACGAATAAAAACCAAATTGAGCGCATGGTATCGATGTGTGGGGTTAATCTTCCGAAGAAGTTTAAACAGATGATGGAAAAGTATGAACATCATCCTGATGCATTCCGTGATGCAGGGATTGCTTATGCTATTGATCAGATTGTTGATCTTGTTTCACAAGATGTTGATGGTATCCATTTGTATACGATGAATAATAGCTATATTGCCAGAAGAATCAGTGAGGCAGTATCAACGTTACTTGCAGTACCTAAATCGGCATAATGTGTAACTAATAGAAAAAGCTGAAATCTTGAAGAGTTGGTTGCGGGGGCTGGATTTGAACCAACGACCTTCGGGTTATGAGCCCGACGAGCTACCAAGCTGCTCCACCCCGCGTCAAAGAGGTGAGCAATATTATAGTAATAAAATAATAAAGCAATACCTTTTTGGCGTAACTGCCCCATTTTTGAACACATTATCTATAAATAGACACTTTCTTTACTAAAATGTACGCCTTTTCTTAAATTTTTTAGATAAAAATCACTTTGTTTTTTGATTAAAAGCTAGGCTGCTATTTATTTCATATTAGAGTAATTGTTATTTATTCAAGAAAGAAAGGAAAAAAATGTCTAATCAATATCATGGTTCATGTTTATGTGGAAAGATTAAATTAACGCTACCATTTAAAAATATCCTTAATACTATATTTTAATAGTATTAAGGTTCTTGTTCTCAGCACATCTGTTAGCCACTATTTATTTTACAGGCTTACTTTTTACCCAATATTTATGCGTAAAGTGTTTGCAATGAAACAACATATTGTGCTGGATCGCAGTCTAATGCAACCGTTGTGGCGTAAGCGGCGTTCATCGTTGTATCATAGTGAACTTTGTACTGTATTGCACTACGACGCAGAATTTTCGATGCTTCAATGGCTGCTCGCCCTGATGTAGTATTAAGAATATAGCTATATTCGCCATTTTTAATATGGTCATGAATATTCGGGCGTCCTTCGTTTTCTTTTTTGACTATTTGGCATGGTATGCCAGCTTGTTGTAATGCCTTAGCGGTGCCAAAAGTCGCATCAATACTAAACCCATGCGCAATGAGTCGTTTAGCGATCGCTAACAAGCGAGTTTTGTCCTGATCACGAACTGATAAAAGCGCTTTCCCCGATTTTTTCATATTCGATAAGCTACCCAGCTGTGCTTTAGCAAAAGCTTCGGCAAAGGTTTTACCGATTCCCATTACTTCACCAGTGGATCGCATTTCTGGCCCTAAAATTGGGTCAACACCACTGAATTTATTAAATGGTAAAACCACTTCTTTTACTGAGTAATAAGGTGGAATAAGCTCACTGATCATGTTTTGTTGCGCAAGTGATTGTCCTGTCATTACTCTAGCTGCGATTTTTGCTAAAGGCAAACCGGTAGCTTTCGATACAAATGGTACTGTTCGGGCTGCACGAGGATTGATTTCGATCAGATAAATATCATTATTTTTAATCGCAAATTGACCGTTCATCAAACCTTTAACATTAAGTTCTAACGCTAATTGTTTAGCTTGCTTGCGCAATTTGTCTAAAATGTCCGGACTTAATGTATAAGTGGGTAATGAACAAGCGGAATCGCCTGAGTGAATACCTGCTTGCTCAATGTGCTCCATAATGCCGCCGATCATAATTTGTTCGCCGTCGGCAATCACATCAATATCAACTTCAATTGCGTCATCTAGAAAGTGATCAAGCAATACAGGAGCGTTGTTAGATTCGCTGATAGCGGTTTTAAAATATCGCCTTAAATCGGATTCATTATAAACAATCTCCATTGCCCGACCGCCAAGCACGTAAGAGGGTCTGACCACTAATGGATAGCCAATCTGTTCGGCTTTAATGACGGCTTCTTCAATATCAGTTACAGTAGCATTAACCGGCTGTTTCAACTTTAATTTTTCAACAATGGCTTGAAAGCGTTGACGATCTTCAGCCTGATCGATTGCATCAGGTGAAGTACCAATAATTGGTAATCCTGTTGCTTCCAGTGCTCGAGCCAATTTAAGCGGTGTTTGTCCACCGTATTGGACGATTACACCGTTTGGCTTTTCAACGTAGGCAATTTCTAGCACATCTTCCAATGTGACAGGCTCGAAATAGAGTCGATCTGATATATCATAATCAGTTGATACCGTTTCAGGATTACAGTTAACCATAATGGTTTCGTAACCATCTTCACGTAATGCCAGCGCTGCATGCACGCAACAGTAATCAAATTCAATACCTTGCCCAATCCGATTCGGTCCACCGCCTAATATCATAATCTTAGGGCGAATGAATTGTGGTTTGGCTTCGCACTCTTGTTCATAGGTTGAGTAAAGATAAGCCGTATCGGTTGAGAATTCTGCTGCACAAGTATCAACCCGTTTATAAACCGGATGAATATGGTATTGGTTTCGTCGATCACGAACGTCTTGCTCTTTAACATTCAGCAGTTTAGCGATTCGTAAATCTGAAAAACCTTTACGCTTAAGTTGCCATAATGATTCTGAATTAAGGCTAGCTAATGATTGCGATTTTAGTTGGTTTTCAAGGCTGATAAGTTCTTCAATCTGCACAAGAAACCAGCGATCAATATTGGTTAATGTGAAAACGTCGTCTAAACTGAAACCGGCTCGAAAAGCATCCGCAATATACCAAATTCGTTCAGCCCCAGCTTCTTGTAGTTCATAACGTATTTTGTTGAGGTTTTTTTCATCATCATAATTGTCAATTTTCGGATCAAAACCACACGCACCGACTTCAAGTCCTCGTAGTGCTTTTTGTAATGATTCTTGAAAAGTACGCCCAATCGCCATTACTTCGCCTACTGATTTCATTTGTGTGGTTAAGCGATCATTACAACCGGCAAATTTTTCAAAGTTAAAACGTGGAATTTTAGTAACGACATAATCGATCGAAGGTTCAAATGATGCCGGTGTTCTACCGCCTGTAATATCATTGGCGAGTTCATCAAGAGTATAACCGACTGCCAGTTTGGCGGCGATTTTAGCGATAGGGAAACCAGTTGCTTTTGACGCTAATGCGGATGAGCGTGATACCCGTGGATTCATTTCAATGACAATCAAGCGTCCTGTTTTGGGATCGACCGAAAATTGAACATTTGATCCACCTGTTTCTACCCCAATTTCACGAAGTACTGCTATCGAGGCATTACGCATGATTTGATATTCTTTATCAGTCAAGGTTTGAGCTGGGGCAACAGTAATGGAATCGCCGGTATGAATGCCCATAGGGTCAACATTTTCAATTGAACAGACAATGATGCAGTTATCATTTTTATCTCGCACAACTTCCATTTCGTACTCTTTCCAACCGATCAATGACTCATCAATCAGTAGTTCTTTCGTTGGTGATAAATCTAATCCTCGAGTACAAATTTCATCAAATTCTTGAGTATTATAAGCAATTCCACCACCGGTACCGCCCATCGTAAATGAAGGACGAATAATGCAAGGAAAGCCCACTTGTTCAAGTACGGTATAAGCTTCTGTCAGTGAATGGGCAATACCCGAACGAGCCGTATCAAGACCAATTTTTTTCATGGCTTGATCAAAACGTTTGCGATCTTCGGCTTTATCAATGGCGTCAGCGGTGGCACCGATCATCTCAACATTAAATTGTTTTAAAATACCGCGTTTTTCAAGTTCCAGAGCGCAGTTAAGGGCAGTTTGTCCTCCCATTGTGGGTAAAATCGCATCGGGTTTTTCTTGTTCGATAATTTTGCTCACCGTTGTCCAATGAATAGGTTCAACGTAGGTTGCATCTGCCAGTTCAGGATCGGTCATAATGGTGGCAGGATTAGAATTCACTAAAATAACCCGATAGCCTTCTTCACGTAGTGCTTTGCAGGCTTGTGCGCCTGAATAATCAAATTCACATGCTTGACCAATAACAATCGGGCCTGCGCCAATAATTAAAATAGTGTTGATGTCTGTTCGCTTAGCCATGTTATTGCTCCTGCTGGTAAAATTTAATTAATTCTATAAAGTGATCAAAAAGCGGGGCGGCATCATGTGGCCCAGGACTGGCTTCGGGATGTCCTTGAAAACTAAAAGCAGGTTTTTGATTATGATGAATACCTTGTAATGAGCCGTCGAATAAGGATTGATGCGTAACACGTAAGTGAGCCGGTAAACTGTGTTCATCAACGGCAAAACCATGATTTTGCGCGGTAATCATGACACGATCATGCTCAAGATCTTTAACCGGATGATTTCCACCATGGTGACCAAATTTCATTTTTATGGTTTTCGTACCACATGCTAGCGCTAACAGCTGATGTCCAAGACAGATGCCAAATATCGGAATATTGGTGGTTAAAAACTGCTTAATGGCATCTATGGCATACGTACACGGTGCTGGATCACCAGGCCCATTAGATAAAAAGATACCATCAGGATGTAATGCTAAAACTTGTTCGGCACTCGTTTTAGCCGGCACAATGGTTAATTTGCAACCCCGTTCAACTAACATTCGTAAAATAGTTTGTTTAACACCAAAATCATAGGCAACAACATGATAGGGTAAAGCACTTTCAGGTTTTGGTGTTGGATGCTCATTTTGTCTTGTCCAAATGCCTTGCGTCCAACAATAACTTTTAGCACACGTTACTTCTTTAGCTAAATCAATTCCGGTTAATCCTTTAAAATTGAGAGCTATTTGTTTGGTTGCTTCTGCATTTTCGAGTAAAGTCTGTTTATCTTTGCCCGTTACAATAACGCCATGTTGTGCGCCTTTTTCACGTAAAATACGGGTTAAACGGCGGGTATCAATATCGGCAATAGCAACAACATTGTGTTGTTTTAGATAACTGGAGAGATCTTTTTCACAGCGATAATTACTAGCTAATAGTGGCAAATCACGAATAATAAGTCCTTTTGCGTAAACTTGATTTGATTCAGCATCTGCAGCATTAGTGCCCACATTACCAATATGTGGATAAGTTAAAGTAACTAATTGTTCACAGTAAGAGGGATCGGTCAATATTTCTTGATAGCCAGTCATTGAGGTATTAAAAACAACTTCGCCAACAGTTTGACCTTCAGCGCCGATAGATGTACCGATAAATTGTGAACCGTCTTGTAATATAAGGAGGGCATAAGTTTGCATGATTAAAAAGACCTTTAAGAATAAAAAATCATTATATATGAATAAAAATTCATTTCTATTAATCTTGATAAGATAATATTTAGCCATTTTATTACACTTTTTTATACAAAAAAAGCAATATTATTAAAATTAATTGAATAATAATGTCTCATTTTTGAGACTTGTAACGAATCACATAAATTATCAAAGATATTATTATGTTTAGCTTGAAAGTGAATAATTATTCAAATAGAATGGCGTGAATAATAATCTCGATTAGGAGCTTGTCATGCACGGTTTTTATCAGCGCCACTTTTTACGTTTACTCGATTTCACCCCAAGCGAAATTAATCAATTAATCGATCTTTCTATTCAATTAAAGCACGCTAAGCAACAAGGCACTGAAAAAAAACATCTGGTGGGTAAAAATATTGCCTTAATTTTCGAAAAAGACTCAACCCGTACGCGCTGTGCTTTTGAAGTGGGCGCATTTGATCAGGGTGCCCAAGTGACCTATTTAGGTCCAAGTGGGAGCCAAATAGGCCATAAAGAATCTATTGCAGATACTGCCCGTGTATTAGGTCGGATGTATGACGGTATTGAGTATCGAGGTTATGGACAAGATATTGTCGAAACTTTAGCGAAGTATGCCGGTGTCCCTGTGTGGAATGGATTAACCACCGAGGCACACCCTACACAGATTTTAGCTGACTTTATGACCATGAAAGAACATATCGGCAATCGGGGATTAAGCAGTGTCAAATTCGCCTATCTAGGTGATGCGCGTAATAATATGGGGAATTCGTTGATGGAAGGCGCAGCTTTAATGGGTATGGAGATTCGTTTAGTGGCGCCTAAAGCGTGCCAACCCGAATCGGAACTGGTCGAACAGTGCCAAGATATAGCAAAAACGACAGGCGCTAAAATCCTTTTAACAGAAGATGTTGCTGATGGCGTTAACGGGGTTGATTTTCTTTATACCGATGTGTGGGTTTCCATGGGAGAACCTAAAGACGTTTGGGATGAACGGGTCAAACTGTTAGCGCCTTATCAAATTAATCAAAATGTGATTAATCTTACTCATAATCCCGATGTGAAATTTATGCACTGTTTGCCCGCTTTTCACGATATGAATACCACCGTCGGCAAGCAAATGGCAGCGCAATATGGTTTAACAGATGGTTTAGAAGTGACTAACGATGTATTTGAATCTCGACACAGTATTGTTTTTGATGAAGCAGAAAATCGTTTACATACCATTAAAGCCGTAGTGGTTGCAACGTTAACCAAAGACGAATAATATAATACTCATCAATAAAAATGCTAATTAACTATCAGCATTTTGCTATGTTTGCCGACGTTAAGTCGGCATCATTTTATCAAATTTAAAAGCAAACATGACAAAACAAGCACGTAATAAAGATTTTAAAAAACACTTGAAACTTACTAATCCGATCCATTTTTTAGCGGTGGGATTAGGAAGTGGCTTATCGCCGATTATGCCTGGCACAATGGGGTCATTAATGGCGATTCCGCTGTGGTTGTTATTTAAAGATTTACAACCGATTTTATATTGGATTTTTATTATTGTGACATTTATGTTTGGCTGTTTTCTTTGTCAAAAGACATCAGACGATACGCATACACATGACTCAGGGCATATCGTTTGGGATGAATTTGTTGGTATGTGGATAACGCTATTTTTTATCCCACAATATTCACTACTATGGATTGCGATTGCTTTTGTTGCTTTTCGAGTATTTGATATGGCAAAACCTTGGCCTATTCGTTGGTTTGATAAGCGTGTGCCCGGTGGTTTTGGTATTATGGTGGATGATGTGATTGCAGCGATTTTTTCATCCCTGACTGTTTATGTGTTGGCTTATGTGATTCCCTGCTGATTTAAAATAACAGCATTTTTACCTTCTTGGTATGCTCGCAGGTTAAAATGATTACCTGCGAGCCATAATCGATAATGATTTTCTGTCTAAAAGTGGTTAGCTAAATGATTTAATACATTTTTTGTGACCAACCCAATTTACTGGAAAGGTTATTAAAATAATCATAATCTTTAGAATGAATTAAATTAAATTCATATCCAGAACGTCGAATAATAACATCATAGCTTGGTTTGACCGGTAAAATAATTTGGCTATCGCAAGCAATATTCAAATCTAATGCAGTGGTTGGAAACTTAAGATGGATAGGGTTATCACTTTTGATGACTAATGGTCTTACCGCCAATGAGTGTGGAAACATTGGTGTAATAATGAGTGCATCTAAGTGAGGCGCTAAAATTGGTCCACCAGCAGACAAGGAGTAGGCGGTAGAGCCGGTTGGGGTTGCAATAATTAAACCATCCGCACGCTGTGAGAATGCATTGCGTTCATTGATATACACATCGTAATCAATCATATGCGCAACCGTGTTGGGCGTAACGACAATTTCATTAACGGCAAAACCGGAATTGATGAGATTGCCATTATCATAAATTGAAACTTCAAGTAAAAAGCGAGGGTCATCGTCATATTCTCCGGCAATAACTGGACTTAACTGTTCCACGACTTGCTCATGCGAAATGTCGGTTAAAAAGCCCAAATTACCCCGATTCACACCGATTACTCTAATTTTATAGTGTGATAAATAGCGAGCCGAACGCAACATATTGCCATCGCCACCAACAACAATGGCCAGATCAGCTTGTTCTCCAATCGTATCCAAATTGGCATAGACATTGGCTGGAAATTTAATAAATTCCGCTAATCGGTCTTCAACTAAAACACGAATACCTAATTTGATTAACCAATCATAAAGCACTCTGTGGGTTTCGATAGCGTCTAATTTGCGTGGAATGCCAACTAAACCAATACATTTAAATGGTGCACCCATAAAATATCCTTGTCATTTTTTTATTTAAGTATCATTGATTTTTTTAATTAAAAATAAAAAAATATATATTAACCTATAGAGATAACCTTGCAATAACAAAAATCGTCCCCATAATAACCTTAATTCACTAAGTTTTCGACTATATTTGGAGTACCTTATGACAGAGCAAGACAAGAACATGTCAGAAAATGAACCTAACATTGATGTAGCGGTAGAAGAACCAAAAGAATCAGAAGCACCAGCTGAACCGAATTACGAGGAGCAACTAAAAGCGAAAGATGCACGTATTGCTGAATTAGAACAGGCATTACAAATTGCGAAAAAAAATGAGAGTGAGGCGATGATTCGTGCCCGTGCTGAGATTGATAATGTTCGTAAACGTGTTGAACAAGACGTTGATAAAGCACGAAAATTTGCGTTAGAAAAATTTTCGAATGAACTGTTGCCAGTTATCGATAATTTAGAGCGAGCTCTAGAATCTACCGATAAAAATAATCCTGAACATCAAGCAACTGTTGAAGGATTAGAGCTTACCTTAAAATCATTTTTAGATACCGTCAAAAAGTTTGGGATTGAAGTGATTAACACAGTAGATTCACAATTAAATCCTGATGTTCACCAAGCGATTAGCATGGTTGAATCACCAGATCATCAATCAGGTCAAATCGTCAATACCATTCAAAAAGGTTATACCTTAAATGGTCGTTTAATTCGTCCGGCAATGGTGATTGTTGCGAAATAAATAAGCGATTATGCTGAGATAAAAGGGAAATCGAGTATTTCCCTTTTTTGTTTCGGTTTGTTCAAAAGATAGATTAATACATTTTTTATCTTTTATTTAAACTGTTATGGCAATGATAAATATCCTTTTATAAATTCAACAATTGGATCGGCTTGATTGATATCAAATACAGGTAGATGACTCTCTAATGGCTCATCACTGGCGATGGCAAGGGTATATTCGTCAATATACAATTCAGATTGATTTGTATGCCGATGACAAATAATTTTAGGTATTTTTTCTTCTTTAAATCCTTCAATCAAAACGATATCGACATGGCTAAATTGGTTAATCAGTGTCGATAAATCGACAGGATTGTTTGGGGTCTCTTCAATAAATGCATAGCGGTTATCACAAGCAATAATGGTTTGTAAAGAACCGGCTTTTCGCAGTTCATAACTATCTTTACCGGGAATATCCAGTTCAATATTATGATGCGCATGTTTTAACGAGCCAATGCGAAGACCCTGTTCGACCAATAAAGGAATTATTTTTTTGAGTAGGGTCGTTTTACCACTGCCACTATAGCCACTAATTCCAATCATTTTTGTATTGTTCATAGACTCTCTGCTTTATCGTGTTATATTGAAGATGCGATTAATATAACATCATATTAAAAAATGAAGGCGGAATAAAGGTAATGATATGTATGATTTTTTGAATGATTATAACCAAACAGTGCATCCAAGCTTGTTAAAAAGCTTTGTTGAAACGACCAATAAAAAGTTAAGTGGCTATGGTTTAGATGAGTGCTGTCATCAAGCTAAAGAAAATATCAAAAAGCGTCTAAAATCGCCGAATGCAGATATACATTTTATGCCAGGTGGAACTATCACGAATTTAACAGTTATTTCACATATTTTAAAACCTTATCAAGCGGTTATTGCGACCGAAAGTGGACATATTAATGTGCATGAAACAGGGGCGATTGAAGCAACAGGACATAAAGTATTAACGGTGAAAAGCCAAGATGGAAAATTGACGCCTGAATTGCTAAAACCCGTTTTGGCACATCATCATGATGAACATATGGTACAACCTAAATTAGTGTATATTTCAAACACCACCGAACTTGGTACTATTTATAGTAAGCAAGAGCTTAAAAAGCTATATCAATTTTGTCAAAATAATCAACTTTATCTGTATTTAGATGGTGCACGTCTGGCAATGGCATTAGCCGCAAAAGATAATGATCTAACCTTTCCGGATTTAGCTAAATATACCGATGTTTTTTATATAGGTGGCACGAAAGTAGGGGCATTTGCGGGTGAAGCATTGGTGTTTAATAACCTGACGATTAACCAAGATTTTCGATTTAGTATGAAGCAAAAAGGCGCAATTTTAGCTAAAAGTTGGATTGTTGCAGTACAAATGAATGCGTTGATGCAAAACAACTTGTATATCAAACTGGGTAAGCATAGTAATTATATGGCAGATAAACTGCAAACACTGTTTGAAAATGCTGGATTTTCATTCTTAAGTAAACCACAAAGCAATCAATTATTTGTTAGTGTGCCAAAACGATTAGCCAAGAAAATCCTTGCACATTATTCGGTCGATAATCTTGGGGCAATTGATGAGGCGCATATCGGGTTACGTTTTTGTACTTCTTGGGCAACACAGGATGTTGAAATAGACGATTTTGCTAAACACCTAACAAAATGGAATAAATAGCAGTTTAATCTAGAAATAAGAGATTTATTTTTTTGATTGAGTGAGTTGCTCAAGTATCTCAGGGGTATTAATATTGATAAAACATGATGGTTTATCACTAAAATCGACAGCATAAGCATTGATTTGTTGTAAAAATAACATCAATTTACGCTCACCTTGTGCCAAATAAGCTTTAAGTGGGGTAATTATGGTTTTATGAATCAATAAAATGGTTGGATGATGATACCGCCCGTCAAAGGGATAAATAGCGTAATGTGTCGTGGTGTGTTGGGTTAAACGAAAGATTAAATCGTCAGGCAAAAAAGGCGTATCACAACTGACAAATAAGTTCCAGTCGGTAGTGCTACGTAATAACCCACTGTAAATGCCGGAAAGGGGGCCATGATAACCCGCTAAATCATCAATGAAGGTAGGATAGCCTGCCTTTTGATATTGATTCAGATTGCGATTACAGTTAATCATGATGAAATCTGTTTGTGATTCAATACGATCAATGACATGTTGATAAAGTGGTTTACCATTTAGCTGTAATAATCCTTTATCGTTACCATTCATTCGGGTACTTTTTCCGCCAGCTAAGATAATTGTTGTAATAGGTAGTTTGCCCATAAAATGTCTCTGTTTCACATTGCGAAAAATCTAAATAGCATTACTATATAGCAAAATTAATTTAAGTTATAAGGGAAAATAGACTTATCACAATTATTTCATAGACATTAAATTGTATTGAAAGATAAGTCGATACCCATGACTTTTAACGTGTCGTTTGTATTTAGTAAAAAGAATCGCTACTATTGTTTATGTTTCTGTGACAGAATTTATAGCGTTAAATATTTAACATTAATTTTATCTCATCATCTTCAATTAATTTGAAGTATACAAAAAGGTATGAATTATGAAATGTCATCGTATTGATGAATTAATGGAGTTATTACAGGCAGCCTGGGAAAAAGACTCAGATCTGAATCTGTTACAATTTCTTGCACAATTAGGGCAAGAAGCAGGTTTTGAAGGCGACTTAAAAGAGTTAAGTGATGAGGTTCTGATTTATCATTTAAAAATGCGTGACGCTGATAAAAATGAAGCTATCCCCGGTCTGAAAAAAGATTATGAAGATGATTTTAAAAGTGCCTTGTTAAAAGCGCGTGGCATTATTAAATAATAAGGAGAATTGACTAATGAAAAAGACGTTTATTGCTTTGGGAGTATTACTTTTTTCGGTAAATAGTTTTGCAGAGCAAGCCCCCGCAAGTATTGACTCTAAGGAAGATCAAACACCGACTATTACGGCACCATTAGCACCGATTGAAAAAGGTGTTCAGTATGTTGTACTACCGACTAATCCATCACCAGACAAAGAAGTGATTGAGTTTTTTTCATTTAATTGTCCTAGTTGCTACCGATTTGAAACAAAATATCATGGTGCACAACTTATCAGCAAGGATTTACCAGAAGGGGTAAAATTTAAACGTTATCATTTAGAGGATTTTGGGCCACTTGCCAAGGAACTTGCTCAAGCATGGGCGATAGCTAATGTACTTGGTATTCAAGATAAAGCTTCAGACGCTTTTTATCAAGCAATACAAGAAGAGCGTAGCATAAAAACTGCTGAAGACATCAAAGCGGTATTTTTAACGTTAGGTGTGGATAGTAAAACGTTTGATGAAACGAAAGACAATTTTTTAGTTAAAGCTTTTATGGCACAACAAACCGATGCCATTAAAGAATTGAAACCAAACTCAATACCTTCTGTTATCGTTAATCGCAAGTTTTATGTCAATTCCAAAGGACTTAATATATCTGATGAACAAGCATTTATTAATGATTATTTAAGAGTGACTTCGTTCTTAGTTGACTTAGATCCGAAAACCGAAAATTAAGCGAGTGTCATTGATTAAAACATCTGTTTTGAGTGCGATAAATTGTCATATTATTTGAATGTAACATGATGACAATTTTTAAGGTTGTTATTTTAAATCCCTTTGCAATATCATGATTGCAGAGGGATTTTAATTTTAGGTGAGGTTTTAAAAACGTTATTCTCGTTCTAAAGCATAAATCGGATCAAGTTTGGCGGCTCGTTTAGCTGGAAAATAACCAAAAATTATGCCAATGACACTTGAACAACTAAAGGCAGCGATAATTGAAATGATAGAAAAACGCATCGCAAAGGATGTGACAACATAATTGAAAATCCCACCAACCACAAATGATAATAAGATGCCTAATGTACCACCGATAAGACATACTAATACCGCTTCGATTAAAAACTGTTGCAGTATATCACTTGAACGTGCACCAACTGCCATGCGTACGCCAATCTCTCGGGTTCTTTCTGTGACGGATACTAGCATGATATTCATAACACCAATCCCCCCCACTAACAGTGAGATAAATGCAATGGTTGAAATTAATAATGTTAATACCCAAGCTGAGGAGTTAACGGTTTCACGAATGCTATCTGAATTAAAAATAAAAAAGTCTTTAACACCATGACGTTGTATCATGATTTTATTAATCGCTTGTTCAGCAATCGATAAATCAACATTATCATTGACCCTAACCGTAATACTTCTTAACGAGGTTTGTCCTACCATGCGATTAATGACTGTGGTGTAAGGAAGCCAGATGTTAAGGCTTTCATTATTACCAAAACCTTGTTGTTGTTTTGTGGCAACACCAATTATTCGTACCGGTAATTGACCCACCATCAGAATTTTGCCGATTGGATTTTCATTCTTAAATAGCTGTTTAACGGTATTTTCATCGATAACGGCATCTTGTGCTGACGAAGCAACACTGGCCTGATCAAACGCAATACCTTGGGTAATGTTATAGCCACGAACGGCAAAAAATTGCTCTCCTACACCATTTACTGTCCCCGTTACAGCCAAATTTTTAACCCGAAAATAGACTGATGTTGCCAGATTTGGGGTCGTGCTATGTACAAAACTTTGTTTTGCTAAAAAGTCGGCGTCGGATGAGCGTAAGGTGGTAATTTTATCTGCGTTGCGATCCCCAAATCCGCTTCCGGGATAGATTTCGAGTGTGCTTGTCCCTAACGAATTTATATTCGATAATATTTTTTGTTTTGTGCCTTCGCCTAAGGCAACCATTGAAACCACCGAGGCAATACCAATGATAATACCAAGCATGGTAAGAAAAGTTCGTAATCGTTGAGAAAGCATCGACAATATTGCCATATTAAAGGCATCTCGAAAACGATTATACTTAGCTTGAAAGTTGTCTTGGGTTTTAGTCGTTTCGATCTGTTTGACTTGGCGATGATCCTCTTCTTCTGCGTGATAGTTAGGATTGATTGAGTCAGAGATAATATTTCCGTCACTGATTTCAATAATCCGTTCTGCACTTTGGGCAATATTGCTATCATGTGTCACAATAATGACGGTATGCCCTTGTTTATGAAGTTCTCGCAAGATAGCCATGACTTCTAATCCTCTTTTACGGTCAAGTGCGCCGGTCGGTTCATCTGCTAAAATAACTTGTCCGCCGTTTATTAAGGCTCGAGCAATACTGACACGCTGTTGTTGACCGCCAGATAATTGACTGGGTTTATTATTAATCTTATCTTCAAGCCCTAAACGGGTTAATATTTCAATAGCTCGTTTTTTCCGTTGTTCATTGGTGATTCCGGCATAAATAGCTGGGATTTCAACATTACCTTGTGCCGTTAAGGCGTTTAGCAAATGATAACGTTGAAAGATAAAACCAAAGTGTTCACGACGTAATTCAGCTAATTCATCAGGTGATAATTGATTGGTGGTTCGTCCTCCAATGGTATAGACACCAGAGCTTGGTTTATCTAAACAACCTAAAATATTCATTAATGTTGATTTGCCCGAACCAGACGCACCAATAATGGCAACCATTTCGCCAGCATTAATCGTTAGATTGATGCTTTTAAGCACTTGTATGGTTGAATCGCCAGCTGGAAATTCACGAACAATGTTTTCAAGTTTGATCAGCGGATTATTAGTGTTTGTCATATCAGAATCTTATCCTCGGCGTGCGTCCATTAGGATTGAATAATGCGCCATTGTCACTACCAATAATGACGACTTCCCCTTCTTTAAGTCCGGATTTGATTTCCACATTAATATTATTATTGATACCTAAACTGACTTCTCGTTCTTCAGCATTATTTTGTTGGTTAAGTACATAGACAATTGCTTTATTATCTGCCAAATTTTTTTGGATTGCTTGAGATGGGATTGCCAATACATCTTTTGCTTCAGATAAAACAATATAAACTTGGGCTGTCATCGAAATTCGTAAAATATGATCAGGATTATCAACATCGAATAATCCATTATAGTAAATTGCTGTTTTGGTGGTGGATGACGAAGAACTTAAACTTGATGAACTTTCCGTATTAATCGAATCTGGCGCAGGTTCAATGGCGCGTAATGTTAAACCGTCAAAACGTCTATTAGGTTCGCCTAATATGGTGAAATAGACGGGCATTCCTTTTTTTACATTAATGACATCCGCTTCCGAAATTTGTGCTTCAACGGTCATCTTATCCAATTGTGCAACTTTCACAATGGTTGGTGCACTTTGCACAGAGTTAACGGTTTGACCTTGATCAACGGGTATAGCGACAATTACGCCATCAATAGGTGATCGTATTTTGGTATAACCAAGATTCACTTTGGCTGTATCAACAGCGACTTGTGCACTGATGATATTTGCATCTAAGGCAGCGATATCGGCTTTGATTGCATCGAGATCGGCTTTGGCTGAATCTAAATCGGATTGAACGCCGACACCTTTATTGACGAGTTTTAATTGGCGATTATAAGTCAGTTGGTAATTAATTAAGTTGGCTTGTTTTGATTTACGTTGTGCTTCAAGGCTACTAAGCGAAGCTTCGGCTTGTTTCAAATCATTGCTTTGTTTTAAGTCATCAATTTCAGCAATCATGTCTCCTTGTTTAACTTGATCACCTAATTCAACATATAACTTTTTGATCTGACCCGAAACCTGCGCACCCACGCTGACTTGCTTGAAGGCGCTAATTGTTCCATCAGCCAGTACCGTTTTTTCAATATTAACTTTAGTCACGGGTGAGGTAATATAATTCACTGGCGATTGTGACGGAAAAACGATCAGCTTGATAATATAGAGAAGCACAAACAGAAAAATAGCAATCACTATATTTTTGAATTTAATTAACTTTAACAATATCTTTTCATCCTTTTATTCTATTCTTTAATCGTTTTAGCATTGTAGCGTAATAATATAAATGTTATTGATAACTATTCTTAATAAATTGTAATTATTATGAAAATAATACAGGCTAAATTATCTAATTTATATTGAAATATTTCAATAAATTCAAACTTATTTGGTCTATCACGAACATGATAGCTGTATTCTTTTTTATAAATTAGGAAGGATTGCGCTATAATGGCGCAAATTTTTTGGAGATGATAAAGTTAATTGAGCAATGGCATTAAAAATAACCAGTAAATGTATTAATTGTGATATGTGTGAGCCTGAATGTCCTAACGAGGCTATCTCTATGGGGTTTGATACTTATGAAATCGATCCCAACAAATGTACTGAATGTGTCGGTTATTATGATCATTCAACTTGTCAGCGTGTTTGCCCCATTCAAAATGCTATTATTGCTGATCCTGAGCATATCGAGACCCATGATCAGCTATTGGCAAAATTTGAGCAACTAAAACACACAAATTAACCCGTTAGTTTGCTTTTACTTCAATACGCAATTCTTTAGGAATTTCAAAGGTAATATTTTCTAAAATTCCGTCTGTTTCGATCAGTGATGTGCAACCCAAACTTTTCAAATGTTCAATAACCTGTTGCACTAAAATATCGGGCGCAGATGCGCCTGCCGTTACGCCCACCGTGCGAGCATTAGTTAACCATTCTTGTTCAATATCGGTGGCATAATCGATCAAATAAGCATTTTTACTGTTGCGTCTGGCAAGTTCAGCTAATCGGTTGGAATTGGATGAATTTTTTGAACCGACGACAAGTATCACATCTGCTTGGGATGAAAGTTGTTTTACGGCTTGTTGTCGATTGGTTGTGGCATAACAAATATCATTTTTACGCGGGCTACGGATTTTAGGAAATCGTACTTTTAAGGCAGCAATGATTTCCGCCGTATCTTCCACTGATAATGTTGTTTGAGTGGTAAAGCATAGGTGATCTTCGTTTTTGACTTGTAATGTTTGAACATCATTTATCGATTCAATCAAATAAATACCACCATTAGGATTATTGTATTGACCTAATGTACCATCCACTTCAATATGCCCGGCATGACCGATTAAGACCACCTCTTCACCACGATAACTGGATCTCGCCACTTCCATATGAACTTTAGTCACTAATGGGCAAGTTGCATCAAAGATACGAAGTTTTCGTTTTTTTGCTTCTTCACGCACCGCTTTAGATACACCATGCGCAGAAAAGATAAGAATACTATCGTCAGGGACTTCGTCAATTTGTTCAATAAAAATTGCGCCTAGCTCTTTCAAGTTGTTAACCACATAGCGGTTATGCACCACTTCATGGCGAACATAAACGGGTGCACCAAAGAGTTCAAGTGCGCGTTCAACGATCGTGATAGCTCGATCAACACCAGCACAAAAACCTCGAGGGTTAGCTAAAATAATTTGCATGTTATTCGGTCTTTTGGGGTTTTTTATAACTACTTAGAATAAATAATCCAATACCGATACAAATCGCACAATCAGCAATATTAAAGGTTGGGTAGTGCCAGCTACCGAAATTTACATCTAGAAAATCAACCACAAAACCATGATAAAGGCGGTCAAATAGGTTGCCTAATGCACCACCTAATATAAGTGATAGTGAAAAATTTTCTAATTTTTGCTGTCGTTTGTTACGATAAAGCATATACACAATGGCACCACTAATGAGTAAAGCAACGGCTGCAAGCATCCAACGTTGACCTTCAAAAATACTAAATGCAGCGCCAATATTTTGTACATAAGTAATCGAGAAGAAAGGTAACACGTTGATTGATTCATAAAGGTTGAATTTATTTAGGATCCAAAATTTACTAGCAATATCAACAAAGAACACAATTGTGCTAATAATTAACCAGTAAAGTCCATTCTCTTTTTTCATAAAGTTCATGCTCATGATGATATTTCGCCGACTGTTGTCGGCGCTTAATGTAATAAGTGGCTATAAGCTATTGTCTTATAGCCGTGTTTATCTGTCATTCTATTGCTAGGCGAAATGTCTAACTTCACCCTTACCATGAATGTTTTCTTCACAGCGTTTACATAAGTGTGTTGTTGGTTCATTATCAATGGTGTAATGCCAACAGCGAGGACACTTATCACCTTGCGCTTTCGTGAGCTCGATTTTAAGACCGGCTATATCACTTTGTACTGCCTGTTGTGGCGCACTGTCTAGTGGTTTCACGCTGGCTTGTGACGTGAGTAGTACAAAGCGTAATTCGTTCTCTAATTTAGCGAGTGCTGTGGCAATCTGATCGTCTGCATAAAGGGTAACAGCGGCTTCAAGAGAACCACCAATCACTTTATCGTTACGACCTTGTTCTAGCACTTTGTTTACTTCGCTACGAATTGCTAGAATTTGCGCCCAATACTCACTATTTAATGTTTCATTATCGGATAAACTAAATAGTTCGTTATACCATTCATCTTCAAATACAAATTCTGATTTTTCGGCTGAAGGTAAATATTGCCAAATTTCATCAGCGGTAAAAGATAGTACCGGCGCTATCCAACGTACCATTGCTTGAGCAATATGATATAAGGCAGTTTGGCAACTATGACGAGCAACGCTATCACTTTTTGCAGTGTACTGACGATCTTTAATAATATCTAAATAGAATGATCCCATTTCAATTGAACAGAATTGCATAATACGTTGTACGACTTTATGGAAATCATAGCTTTCGTAAGCTTGGATAATTTGATCTTGTGCCTCTTTTGCCATGCTGACCGCCCAGCGATCCAGTACCACCATATCTTCAGGTTTGATCATGTCTTTAGCTGGATCAAAGCCGTTTAAGTTAGCCAGTAAAAAGCGAGCTGTATTACGAATACGACGGTAACTATCCGCTGCACGTTTGATGATTTCGTCAGAATAGCTCATTTCACCCGAATAATCAGTCGAAGCAATCCATAGACGTAGAATATCTGCTCCGAGTTTACCCATAACTTCTTGTGGGGTAACGATATTGCCTAACGATTTAGACATTTTTCGACCTTGACCGTCAACCACAAAACCATGCGTTAACACTTGCTTATAAGGGGCTTTGTTATCAATCGCTGTTGATAGCATTAATGATGACATAAACCAACCACGATGTTGATCTGAACCTTCTAAATACATGTCAGCTTCGTGCCCTTCAAACTCAGGGCGTACACCGACTACCGAAAAGAAAGTTGATCCTGAATCAAACCAGACATCAAGGGTATCTGGCACTTTGCGATAATCGTCTGCATCGGGGCCAAGCAAATCTTTGATATCTGCATCCCACCACGCTTGGATACCGTGTTGTTCAACTAATTTAGCGACTTTTTCAACCAGTGCTAGGGTATCGGGGTGTAACTCTTCGGTCTCTTTATGGACAAATAACGTCATCGGTACGCCCCATGTGCGTTGACGAGAGATACACCAGTCAGGGCGATTAGCAACCATTGTCTCAATTCGTGCTTGTCCCCAATCCGGAATCCAGCGAACTTGTTTAATTTCTTGTAATGATTGGGCACGTAAACCTTGTTTATCCATGCTAATAAACCATTGCGGTGTTGCACGATAAATAACGGGTGTTTTGTGACGCCAACAACATGGATAGCTATGTTCAATATTTTCAAAATGAAGTAGCGCATTGTGGTCTTTTAATATGTCGATCACAACTTTATTCGCTTTAAATACGAATAAGCCATCTAAACCTGCACCTGTGCCCGGTAAATAGCACCCATTGCCACCAACAGGGTTAGCAACTTCAAGCCCATATTTTTGACCAACTAAAAAGTCTTCCGCACCATGACCGGGCGCAGTGTGCACCGCACCGGTACCCGCATCAACCGTAACGTGTTCACCAAGTACAATGGGTTCATCAAAATCAAGGAAAGGGTGCTTAAAGCGTAATAGCTCAAGCGCATCACCTTTACAGCTGCCAAGAATTTTCCATTCTGAAATTTCGGCACGTTTCATGACGGATTCGACCAGATCAGTGGCTAAAATTAAGCATTCTTTATCGTTTATTTGTACCAGTTGATATTCAAACTCAGCATTTAAGGCAATACCTCGGCTAGCGGGTAATGTCCAAGGTGTTGTCGTCCAAATCACGGCATAAATAGTTAAATCGGTATGAACGCCAAATTTACTCGCAACAGCTTGGTTATCCACCGCTTTAAATTTTACATCTATAGCGGGTGAAGATTTATCATAATATTCTACTTCTGCTTCTGCTAACGAAGACATACAATCTGTACACCAGTAAACAGGTTTTGCCCCTTTGACTAAATGCTCGTTTTTGATGACTTTGCCTAACGCTCGAATAATATTCGCTTCCGTATCGTAATTCATTGTGCGGTAGGGATTTTGCCAATCACCCAATACACCCATACGTATAAAATCAGCTTTTTGTAGTTCAACTTGAGAAGCAGCATAGTCACGACAAATTTGACGAAACTCAGCCGGTGTCACTTTTACGCCTGGTTTGCCAACTTGTTCTTCAACTTTTTGTTCGATTGGCAGACCATGACAGTCCCACCCTGGAATATATGGGGAATCATAACCGCTTAAACCTTTTGATTTAATGATAATATCTTTGATAATTTTATTAACTGCATGACCAATATGAAGTTTGCCGTTTGCATAAGGAGGCCCATCATGCAAAATAAAGGCTTTTTTCCCTTTTTTTACTTGGCGGATTTTGCGATAAAGTTCTTTATCGTACCAGTTTTGCAACATCGCCGGTTCACGTTTGGCAAGATCGCCTCGCATTGGGAAACCAGTTTCCGGTAAATTCAATGTATTTTTATAATCTGTCATGCTGATTTATTCCAGTTAATTTTGTTGATACTACTTTCTTAATTGGTTAATTGTGCACTGATCTTTTTCGCAGTGCAAACATCTTGTGTAATTTGTTCTTTTAACGCTGTTATAGAGTCAAATTTTTTCTCGTCTCGTAATTTTTCGAGGAAGGTTACGTCTAAATATTGTCCATAAATATCACCCGAAAAGTCAAATAGATTCACTTCTAAAATGGCTTTTTTTCCTTGAATAGTTGGTCTTATACCAATATTAGCAATGCCATAATAAGATTGTTGGCTACAACAATTTTTGACGTTAACTAAATAGACACCGTGTAAGGCTGGTTTTTTGCGGTGTAGCTGAATATTTGCCGTAGGAAAACCTAATTGCCTTGCTAATGCATTGCCATGAATAACACGCCCTTGAATGCTATATGGTCGACCTAATAGGCAACGAGCTAATTCAAAATCATTGTTGAGTAAAGCTTTACGCACCGCGGTACTACTAATTCGTAACTGATTCCAAACGTAGGTTGGCATGCTTTCGACAGTAAAATCATTTTTTTGTGCATAATGTTCAAGAAGATGAATATCCCCTTTACGTTCAAACCCAAACCGAAAATCATCACCAATAATAATATATTTGGCCCGTAACTGATTTATCAACCACGCTTGAATAAAGTCATCAGCAGACATTTTGGCAAAGGTTTGAGTAAACGGAACAGCAATAATATAGTCGATACCGAGTTTTTCAATAAAAATCACTTTTTCTTGAAATGAGGTTAATCGGGAAGGGGCATTTTCCGAACAAAAAAACTCTAACGGTTGCGGTTCAAATAGCATAACCACGGTTGGTAGATTTAATTTTTTACCTTGGGTGATTAAATGGTTAATTAATTGCTGATGTCCTAAATGTACGCCATCAAAATTGCCCAATGTCAGTACGCACTGGGAAAATTGATTTTTTAAATTAGCAATACCGCGAATGATCTTCATGAAAATGTGTTATTTAACTGTGTAATTTAACTCAAGTAGCCGAGAATTATACCAATCTTTCTTGAAGATGCACGTAATATAAAGCTGATTTTCGGTTGTTTTGTATTTGAGTTTTAGGTTTTGATTATTGTTAAATATTCAATTCCCATAAGATTGTTACAAAAATCCGCTGAATTTAGGTTTACGTCAATTTTGATTGTTACCAAAAAATCCGACAATAAGCCAGCTCATTTGCCCGTTTTTTATATTCAGCTTGTTGCGCTTTAGGAATAAAAAAACGGTTTTTTTCTATCTCTTCGCACTCTTTTACATCACGTTTAATTTGTTCTGCTTCTTCTTTTGAAATTCGAAAGAAAACTGTATTAAATATACCGATTTTTGAATAGTTATCACCATGGAAAGTCACTCTGTTTTCTAAACCAAAATTTCTTTCTGATGGATAAGCGAGTCCATCGAAATTGTCTTGGGGTTTTGTGACTTTTCGCATCGCAATAGTTTGATCATTACCATAAACATAGTTTTCATTGATAAAGTAATTATCCCCTTGTTTACTTATTTCAACAAGATTGGCATACGTTGCAGTATATTTAAAATCGGGACCACCTTCTACCCAAAAACCAATAAATTTATCGTTATTATTAGAATTTTTAGACTCCTGTTCAGAGCATGCTGTTATCAATAATATCATAAAAATGAGTGATAAAAATTTCATTGAATATCCTTATATTAATAGTGATGTAATGCTCTTAAAAATTCTTGTCTGGTACTTGGATTGGTTTTAAATCCGCCACCCAGTGCGGTCGTGGTTGTCATACTGCTTGAATCTTTAATGCCTCTGGCTTTCACACAATAGTGAGTCGCATCGATTGAGACCGCCACATTTACCGTGCCAAGTAAGGTTTGAAGGGCAACAAGTATTTGTTGAGTTAATCTTTCTTGTACTTGTGGTCGCTGTGAAAAAAATTCAACAATTCGATTAATTTTGGATAAGCCAATAACTTTATCTTTAGGGATATAAGAGACGGTGGCTTTGCCGTCAATGGTGACAAAATGGTGTTCGCAGACACTGGTTAAGGTAATATCACGAACGGTAATCATCTCGTCAACTTGCATTTTATTTTCAATGAGTGTGATTTTGGGAAAATTTTCATAATAGAGCCCAGAAAAAATCTCATCAACATACATTTTAGAGACACGATGTGGTGTTTCGGCAAGACTGTCATCAGTAAGATCCAACTCCATTAATTTCATGATCTCACGAAAATGTTCTTCGATTTTTGCCTTGCGCTCACTATTATCCATTGCTAAACGACAAGAAGGGGTTTCAAGATTTTTAGCTGCCAGTGCATCTTTAACTTTTTGTGCAGCAAGACTTAACTGTGTCATTAATCGTATACTCAGGTTAAAAAAGATACAGTATTATATAATACTCATTTTGCAATATACAGTTTTTTAAGTTAAAACTTTCTATTAAAACATTGTGTAAATATGAAAGATTTTTACATTTTATTGTTGTAGATAATAAGAATATTGTTGTTAATTGGGGTATACTGTTAACCATTATAGCGAATAACCTTTGGGTAATACTAATGCCAAATAAAACACCAATTATCCTGATTGATGGATCTTCTTATCTCTATCGTGCTTTTTTTGCATGTCCGCCGTTAACCAATGCCAAAGGTGAGCCAACAGGGGCTATTTTTGGTGTCATCAATATGATCCGTAGTCTGATTAATCAGTACAATCCGACACATATTGCTGTTGTTTTCGATGCTAAAGGCGGCTCTTTCCGTAACGAAATCTATAGTGAGTATAAAGCCACACGTGAGGCAATGCCGGAAAATCTTCGTCCGCAAATTGAACCAATTCACACTATTTTAAAAGCTATGGGGCTACCTTTACTCTGTATTGAAGGTGTGGAAGCGGATGATGTGATTGGTACACTGGCAAGGCAGGCTGAAAAAGAGAATCTGGACGTTTTAATCAGTACTGGTGATAAAGATATGGCACAGCTTGTCAGTGATAAAATTACCCTGATTAATACCATGAATAATACGGTGCTTGATCCGAAAGGCGTGATGGAAAAATTTGGTGTGCCACCCGAAAAGATTATTGATTATTTAGCATTAAGAGGCGATTCGTCTGACAATATCCCAGGGGTTCCGGGAGTAGGTGAAAAGACGGCCCAAAGTTTATTAACTGAATTTAGCAGTGTTAAAGATATCTATCAGCGCTTAGATGATATTGAAAAATTATCAATCCGTGGTGCAAAATCGTTAAAACAAAAATTGATTGATAATCAAAAAGAAGCCGAATTGTCTTATTTGCTGGCAACGATTAAAACCGATGTGCAATTAGATTTTACTAATGAACAGCTCATGTCGAGCGATATGGATGTTAATGCATTAAACGAATTATTTGCCTATTATGGCTTTCATCGTTGGCAAAAAGAGTTGATATCGGGCAGTTTTTTAAAAAACCAAAAAGCATCAGCGGTCAATGTGAACCAGAATATGCCGTTATTGGCGCAAGAACATTCATCCGCCAAAAATAAGCAGACTGATTATCAATGCATTTTGACTGATAAACAATTAGATCAGTGGGTAACCAAATTATCCCAAAGTCAACAATTTGCCTTCGATACTGAAACGGATAATGTCGATCATGTGCATGCTAAATTAGTCGGGATTTCGCTCAGTATCACGCCGCATGAAGCTGCTTATATTCCACTTGCTCATCAATATCTTGGTGTTCCCGAGCAGTTACCGCTTGAAAGCGTGCTGGCGAAATTAAAGCCAGTGCTAGAAAATCCGAAGATTAAAAAAATCGCGCAAAATGCTAAATTTGATTACAGCGTACTGGCTAACTATGGTATTAAAGTACAAGGTATTGCCTTTGATACCATGCTTGAATCGTATGTGCTAAATAGTACAGAAAGACACGATATGGATAGCATGGCTAGTCGTTATTTGAATCATAAAACCATCACTTATAATGAGCTAACCAAGCAGGATAAAAAACAAGTGACCATTGATGCTATTGATGTTGAAAAAACGACACAATACGCAGCAGAAGATGCAGATATCACGTTACAATTACATGAAAAACTGTGGCCAGAGTTAGAAAAAGATTCAAAATTAACTAAACTGTTTACTGATATTGAAATGCCTTTAGCCATTGTGTTGGCTGAAATGGAAAGAACAGGGGTATTGGTTGATGCTAAACAGTTAAATGATTATTCCCATGAACTTGCCAAACAGTTAATGGCGACGGAAGCCGAACTTCAATCATTGGCTGGTGAAAAATTTAATCCTGCTTCGCCAAAGCAGATTCAAGCAATTTTATTTGATAAGCATCAATTGCCCGTATTGAAAAAGACGCCAAAAGGTGATCCGTCAACCAGTGAAGATGTGTTGAGTGAATTGGCTAATGAGTACGAATTACCGCGTATGATTCTATTTTATCGAGGACTGGCCAAGCTTAAAAATACCTATACAGATAAATTACCTTTAATGATTAGTCCAATCGATCATCGTATTCATACAAATTACAATCAAATTGGGACAGTAACAGGACGTTTATCTTCCAATGATCCTAATTTGCAAAATATTCCGGTACGCAATGAAGAAGGGCGTCGAATCCGCCAGGCATTTATTGCACCAGAAGGGTATAAGATTATTTCTGCTGACTATTCACAAATTGAATTACGCATCATGGCACATCTATCGCAAGATAAAAGTTTACTCAACGCGTTTGCCCATGACAAAGATATCCACCGTGTGACGGCGAGTGAAGTGTTAAGTAAACCTGAATCAGATGTGACGTCGGAAGAACGTAGACGCGCTAAAGCGGTCAATTTTGGTTTGATTTATGGAATGAGTGCTTTTGGTTTATCAAAACAAATCAATATTCCTCGAAAAGAGGCGCAATTTTATATCGATCGCTATTTTGAACGTTATCCGGGGGTACAAACTTACATGGAAGAGACGCGTCAATTGGCAGCACAGCAAGGTTATGTCGAAACCTTATCTGGTCGACGTTTATATCTGCCTAAAATCACCTCGACTAACGGCATTGAAAAACGAGGAGCCGAACGAGCAGCAATTAATGCGCCAATGCAAGGTACAGCGGCGGATATTATTAAAACTGCGATGATAAAAATGAGTGATTGGATTAACAACCAACCGTCTGGCAATATTAGAATGGTGATGCAAGTACACGATGAATTAGTGTTTGAAGTCAAACAAGAATTGGTTGATAAGTACAGTGCGCAAATCAAATCCATTATGGAAAATTGTTATCAATTATCTGTGCCATTAAAAGTCGATGTTGGCGTCGGTGATAATTGGGATGAAGCACACTAATTTTTCATCAGCATTAGTAAATTATAAGATGTTTACGGTTTTAGATTTAAATGCAAGCTTAAGCTTAAACATCTTGAAAATTTGTGATCGATTTTAAGGCGTGAATAGGCTATTGCTCAAACCTTTTAGCGTGTTAGAATAAGTAACGAAACTGAATTTATATCAAAATGTTATTATTCTGGTTAGTTAGTTAACCGAATTGAATAAAAGAGCGCAGTTAACGCTTTTTTCGTTTACGTGCTCTTTTTTATTATTATTAGGATTATTTCATGAAAATTAAAACCCGTTTTGCACCAAGCCCAACCGGTTATTTACATGTTGGAGGAGCACGTACTGCGCTCTATTCTTGGCTTTATACCCGTCATGCACAAGGTGCATTTGTCTTGCGTATTGAAGATACTGATCTAGAGCGTTCAACGCCAGAAGCCATTGAAGCGATCATGGAGGGAATGAATTGGTTAGAATTATCATGGGATGAAGGTCCTTATTTCCAAACTAAACGTTTTGATCGCTATAATCAAGTGATTGATGAAATGCTCGCTAAAGGAACAGCTTATCGTTGCTATTGCTCAAAAGAACGCCTTGAAAAATTACGGGAAGAGCAAATGGCTAAGGGCGAAAAAGCCCGTTATGATGGTCATTGTCGTTGTGATGAAGTCCAAAAACAACATAACCATAGTGAACCGCATGTTGTCCGTTTTGCCAATCCGATTGATGGTGTTGTCGTATTTAACGATTTAATTCGTGGTCCTATTGAGATTGCCAATAAAGAGCTTGATGATTTAATTATTCGACGAACAGACGGTTCACCAACTTACAATTTTTGTGTTGTGGTGGATGATTGGGATATGGAAATTACGCATGTGATTCGTGGTGAAGATCATATCAATAATACACCTCGTCAGATTAATATTCTCAAAGCATTAGGCGCACCGCTTCCTGAATATGGTCATGTATCCATGATTTTAGGAGATGACGGGCAAAAATTATCTAAACGTCATGGTGCGGTGAGTGTTATGCAATACCGTGATGATGGCTACTTACCGGAAGCTTTACTCAATTATTTAGTACGCTTAGGCTGGTCACATGGTGATCAAGAGATATTCTCCGTGCCTGAAATGATTAGTTATTTTACATTAGATGCAGTAAGCAAATCAGCTAGTGCTTTTAATACTGAAAAATTATTGTGGTTAAATCATCATTATATTAATCATTTAGATGCTGATTATGTCGCTCAACATTTAGTTTGGCATATGAATCATCAAGGCTATGATTTAACACAAGGCCCAGATTTAATCACAATTATTAAATTGTTTGGTGAACGTTGTAAAACACTTAAAGAAATGGCGGAATCATGCCGTTATTGTTATCAAGATTTTGATGATTTTGATGCTGATGCCGCTAAAAAACATTTGCGCCCCGTAGCTAAAGAGCCGTTAGAACTCATCAAAGCTAAAATTGGTGCAATTGCTGATTTTGACTGGCAAATTGATAAAATTCATCATGCTATTGAAGCCACGGCGATTGAACTTGATGTTGGAATGGGTAAAGTGGGGATGCCATTGCGTGTTGCAGTAACAGGAATTGGGCAATCGCCATCCGTGGATGCAACGGTATTTGCCATTGGCAAAAAACGAACATTATCTAGAATTGATAAAGCATTAGCTTATATCGCACAGCGAGAACAGTCACCAGCGTAATATTATTGCATTGCCGAGCAACACTCGGCAATAAACCTTGCTAAGTAGAGAGTTTATTTATGGCTCGCTTGAAAAAACGCTATTGGTTTTCATTTATTTTTATGCTGATTATTTCATTGCTAGGTCTGTTTGGATGGCAATATTGGTTGTATTTTAAGCAAAAAAATCAGTTAACCTTAGATTGGCATGGTTTCAATATTAGTTTTGATGGGCTATCATTTGATACTTTTACCGTTTCTCAGCAATCACAATTATCCTTAACGGCAAAAAATTTGCATGTTTCGTGGTCAAATCTATCAGCAGAAAATGTAGATATCTATTGGCAGCCCGTTAACGCTAAAGTAGAGAATATTAGCGATCATGGAGTTGATGGTGAGGCTGATCATCTTGATCGATCTGAATTTGATACCTCATCTTTTTCATCAATGTTGTATTGGTTACCTAAAGCTATTCATATTCATTCGTTGCGATTTTATCAAAACAAAGTGCCTTTGTTTGATATCAAGCTAGATATGAATAAACAGCCACAAGCTATACAGCTTGAGTTATCCACCAATACCCAATATGCTGCAAAGTTATCGACTGTTTTACAATTTAATGAAGCCGATTCCCGTATTGAGATTCAACATGGCATGTTAACGACCTCATTAGCTCAATTTGGCATACAAAATAGCGATTTATCCTTACCGTTTAAAGGATCGATAACTCAAAAACAGCTTACACTAACCAATTTGGATAATGCGTCATTTAGCTTAAAAAAAGCGAATGTTTCGGAAGATTTCATTGTTAATGATCTAAGAGGAAATATCCGCTTTCAAGTTCAGTCACCGCTTCCATTTCAATTGAATCAAACCTCAGCGACAGGTCAATTAACGATTAGTGAGTTTAATGGTCTTTATAAAAATAGTGAGATTAAATCGGCAACAGGTAATATTAATCTTTCGGTTAACAACAATAATTTTACGCTTTCCACATCTGATTTGCATATCCAAGAAATCAATCTTGGCATCGGTTTTGAAAAAGTTAATGTTGCTGGCGCTTATTCATCAACTTTAACTGCTCCGACAAGAGGCATCATTACGTGGAAAAAATTACAAGCGAGGCTATTTTCTGGTCAGCTGTTTGTTGATAAAGGAAAATTGAATTTAACCAGATTGCCTCAACAAATTAATGTCAGACTAAAACAAATACAGTTAAAAGATGTGTTAGCCAAATATCCGGTTGAAGGGCTTGCCGGTAATGGGGCGATAGATGGCATCTTACCAATTACATTAAGCGAAGTTAAAAACAACAATGAGCTATCATATAAGTTGGTAATTAAAAATGGTCAACTAGTTTCAACTAATCAGGGTGAATTACAGTTTGAAAATTCAGCGCTAAAAGATTATGTAAAAAATAATCCAAATATGAAAATACTCACTGATATTCTTAAAAATTTTCATTATACTAAGCTATCGAGTAAAGTTGATTACGCTAATGATATTGCTAAGTTGGGTCTGACTATTCAAGGAAATAATTTAGATGTGCAAAATGGTAAAGCGGTGAATTTAAATATCACGCTTGAAGAAAATATCGCTAAATTAATGACCAGTTTACTCTTATCAGACCAAATTAGTGAACCGATTCGTAAACGAATTGAAGCACGATTGAAAAAAAATCATGATAAATGAAAGAGGCTATTTTTATGATACGGAATGTGATTGCAGTCATGGTAGTGAGTAGCGTATTAATGGGATGCTCACCGACGGTTAGAGTTCAGGCTCCCAATGAACCAATAAACATAAATCTAAATGTTAAAATAGACCATGAAATCAACATAAAGGTTGATAAAGCGTTAGACAATGTAATTAATAAATCTGGTTTATATTAATTATTTATTAAAGATTCACGGTTATATTTTGGTTGGCGTTGTCAAAAGTGAATTAAAAGTGTAAATCACTTTGGCGTTAATAAAATATAAAGTATTTATTAAAGGGGTTATTATGACTATTTATAAAAAGTTAACGATTGCATTATTAACAGCAGCTTTATCTTTACCCGTGTTTGCATTAAATTTAGATCAAGCGATTAACGCATTAAGTCAAGCAAAAGCGAGTGGTTTAGTGGGCGAACAAGAGGATGGTTATTTAGGTGTAGTTAAAAACGAAAGCAATGCAAGTGAAATAGCGCAACTCATTAATCAAGCGCGTAAACAAGAATATCAAAAAGTTTCTGCTGAAAGTAACGTTCCTTTGAACGAAGTTGAAGTGAGAGCGGGAACAAAAGCTCAGGAAAAAACACCTGCTGGACAATTTATAAAACAACAAGGTCAATGGAAAAGAAAGTGATGATGTTATAAAGTCGTTAAGTTCTTTTTGCAACGATAGGAAAAGTATCACGACTTGGGACTTTAATTGTTTATAAATAGTGTGTATGCTGTCTACCTTTATTATTTGCGCTTTAAGCTGGGTAAGAATAAAGGGCAAAGTAATTTAAAATAAAAAAATTTTTTCAAATTTTCATATAGTTATTTTTACGTACAAATAGTATCGCGTTTGCGATTTTAAGTGGAGAAAATCAATGTGTTCGATTTTAGGTATTCTTGATATTAAATCAGATCCGGAACAACTACGAACAAAAGCATTAGAACTATCAAGTCTACAGCGTCATCGTGGGCCGGATTGGTCTGGTATTTTTGCTTCTGATAAAGCAATTCTTGCTCATGAACGTTTATCAATTGTAGATGTTAATACAGGATCTCAACCGCTTTATAATAAAGATAAAACTCTCGTTTTAGCGGTGAATGGCGAAATTTATAATCATCAAGAACTCCGAAATCAGTACAAAGATCGCTATGAATTCCAAACAGGTTCTGACTGTGAAGTTATCTTAGCGCTCTATCAAGAAAAAGGAATTGATTGTCTTGATGAACTACAAGGTATGTTTGCCTTTATTCTTTATGATATTAATAAAGGTACTTACTTTATTGGTCGTGATCACATTGGTATTATCCCAATGTATATGGGTCACGACGAAAATGGTACATTCTATGTCGCCTCTGAGATGAAAGCGTTAGTACCCGTTTGTAAAACGATTGAAGCTTTTCCTCCTGGATGCTATTTATCGAGCACTGAAGGTGAAATTAAAACCTACTATAAACGTGATTGGATGGATTACGAAAATGTCAAAGATAATAAAACAGACATTAATGCGCTTCGTATAGCATTGGAAGAGTCTGTTAAAAGCCATCTTATGTCAGATGTGCCTTATGGCGTTTTATTATCTGGTGGGCTTGATTCTTCCGTTATTTCGGCAATCACTAAAAAATTCTCAGCGCGTCGTGTTGAAGATCATGAAAAATCTGAAGCTTGGTGGCCACAATTGCATTCATTTGCAGTGGGTTTAAAAGGTGCGCCAGATCTTAAAGCAGCACAAGCGGTTGCCGATCATCTTGGTACCGTTCACCACGAAATTAACTTTACTATTCAAGAAGGTATTGATGCCATCCGTGATGTCATTTATTTTATTGAAACTTATGATGTCACAACTATCCGTGCTTCTACGCCAATGTATTTAATGGCAAGAAAAATTAAAGCAATGGGTATTAAAATGGTGTTATCTGGTGAAGGTGCTGACGAAGTATTTGGTGGTTACCTCTATTTCCATAAAGCGCCAAATGCTAAAGAGTTCCATGAAGAAACGGTGCGAAAATTAGCCGCGTTACACATGTATGATTGTGCACGTGCTAATAAAGCGATGGCGGCATGGGGCGTTGAAGCTCGTGTTCCATTCCTTGATAAGAAATTCTTAGATGTGGCAATGCGCCTTAATCCGAAAGATAAAATGTGTGGTAGTAACGGAAAAATGGAAAAACACATTGTTCGTGAAGCATTTGAATCTTATTTACCTGCGTCTGTGGTTTGGCGTCAAAAAGAGCAATTCTCTGATGGTGTTGGTTATAGTTGGATCGATACTTTAAAAGAGATCGCAGAAAGCAAAATCACGGATCAACAATTGGAAAATGCAAAATTCCGTTTCCCTTATAATACGCCAACGTCGAAAGAAGCTTACATGTACCGAGAAATTTTTGACGAGCTATTCCCGGTTGAAAGTGCAGCACATTGTGTGCCGGGTGGTCCAACTGTTGCTTGTTCTACGGCAAAAGCGATTGAATGGGATGAGTCATTCAAAAATCTTAATGATCCATCAGGCCGTGCGGCAGTAGGTGTACATAATGATGCTTATAAAAAATAAGCGTTAAATGTTGTTATTCATTGATATAAAAAAACGGGGAAATTACCCCGTTTTTTATTGCTCTCATCACTTGTTTTAATAACAGCGACAATTAGTGAGCAGCGCCTTTAGGTGCACCAATTGGTAAAATAGTGCGTCCGTATTGTTCGTTAAGTACTTCAGCCATTGCTAAATAAATCGCACTTGCACCACAAATAATCCCTTCAAAGCCTGCGATATGAATGATGCTGTGATTACCAGAAATATTACCAATTGCTAATAAAGCAAATAGGACAGTTAAACTAGCAAAAACAAATTGTAATACTCGATTACCTTTTAACGTACCGATAAACATGAATGCGGTGAAAATCCCCCATAATGCGAGGAAGATACCAACAAAGGTTGCATCGGTTGGTGCTGTTGCTGGTGAGGTTGGTAAATACCAAATGCCAACAAGCGCAATCCAAAAGAAACCATATGAAGTAAACGCTGTTGTCCCAAAAGTGTTACCTTTGCGAAATTCTAAAATTCCAGCGATCACTTGTGCTAGTCCACCATAAAAAATACCCATAGATACGATTGCTGTCATCACAGGGAAAAATCCCGCATTATGAATATTCAATAAAATGGTTGTCATACCAAATCCCATTAGTCCTAGTGGACCTGGATTTGCAAGTTTAGTTTGTTCCATAAGGATCCTATAAAATGTGTCTTAATAAAAAAAGAGCGGCAATAATAAGTGTAGAAAACTTTATAATCAAGATTTATGCAAAAATAATTTTTCATTCCCCCCCTTGATATTAATAATAATGTTCCCATCTATGTGGAAACACTAACATTTCTTTGACTAAATTAAAGACTTGAAAATCACAATTTCAGTCTTATATATAAGAAATAAAATACAGGTTTTGAGGAGAAAAGATTATGGGTAAAATTATTGGTATCGATTTAGGTACAACAAATTCATGTGTTGCAGTAATGGATAATGGTCAAGCTAAAGTTTTAGAAAATGCTGAAGGTGACCGTACAACCCCGTCGATTATTGCTTACACACAAGATGGTGAAATTTTAGTTGGTCAACCAGCAAAACGTCAGGCAGTAACAAATCCACAAAATACATTATTTGCCATTAAACGTTTAATTGGTCGTCGTTATGAAGATGCTGAAGTACAACGTGATGTGGGTATTATGCCATATAAAATTGTTAAAGCTGATAACGGCGATGCGTGGGTAGATGTAAAAGGTCAAAAAATTGCGCCACCACAAATTTCTGCTGAAGTACTAAAGAAAATGAAGAAAACTGCAGAAGATTATCTTGGTGAGCCAGTAACAGAAGCGGTTATTACCGTTCCAGCTTATTTTAATGATGCTCAACGTCAAGCAACTAAAGATGCGGGTCGTATTGCTGGTCTAGATGTTAAACGTATTATTAACGAACCAACAGCTGCTGCACTTGCTTATGGTTTAGATAAAGATGTGGGTAACCGCACAATTGCAGTCTATGACCTTGGTGGTGGTACATTTGATATTTCAATTATCGAAATTGATGATGTCGATGGCGAAAAAACATTCGAAGTATTAGCAACTAATGGTGATACTCACTTAGGTGGTGAAGATTTTGACTCTCGTTTAATTAACTATTTAGTTGATGAGTTTAAACGTGAACAAGGTTTCGATCTTAAAAATGATCCACTTGCAATGCAACGTTTGAAAGAAGCTGCAGAGAAAGCAAAAATCGAATTGTCATCAGCGCAACAAACGGATATCAACTTACCTTATATCACAGCTGATGCATCAGGCCCTAAACATTTAAATATCAAAGTGACACGCGCTAAACTTGAATCTTTAGTCGAAGATTTAGTTAAACGCTCAATGGAACCAGTGAAAACAGCATTAAAAGATGCAGGTCTTACTGTTTCTGATATTAAAGATGTAATTTTAGTTGGTGGTCAAACCCGTATGCCAATGGTTCAAAAAGCGGTTGCAGACTTCTTTGGTAAAGAACCACGTAAAGACGTTAACCCTGACGAAGCAGTAGCAGTAGGTGCTGCGGTACAAGGTGGTGTATTAGGTGGTGATGTTAAAGATGTATTATTACTTGACGTTACACCATTGTCTTTAGGTATCGAAACGATGGGTGGTGTAATGACTACCTTAATTGAGAAAAATACGACTATTCCAACTAAACATAGTCAAGTGTTCTCAACGGCTGAAGACAACCAATCTGCGGTAACGATTCATGTATTACAAGGTGAGCGTAAACGTGCTGGTGATAATAAATCACTAGGTCAATTTAACCTTGATGGTATTCAAGCTGCACCACGTGGTATGCCACAAATTGAAGTGACCTTTGATATTGATGCCGATGGTATCTTACATGTATCAGCAAAAGATAAAAATACTGGTCGTGAACAAAACATTACCATTAAAGCTTCTTCAGGTTTAAGTGAAGAAGAAATCCAAAAAATGGTCAATGATGCGGAAGCGAATGCTGAAGCTGACCGTAAGTTTGAAGAGTTAGCACAAGTACGTAACCAAGCAGATCACCTTGTTCACTCAACTCGTAAACAAGTGACTGATGCAGGCGATCAATTATCTGCTGATGATAAAAAAGCGATTGAAGATGCGGTAACTGCATTAGAAAATGCTGCTCGTGGTGAAGATAAAGCTGAAATTGAAGCTAAAATCAATGTGTTAATGGAAGCATCAAAAAAATTACTTGAATTAGCTCAACAACAAGCTCAAGCAGATCAATCTGCAGGTCAAGCAAATAATGGTAGCGCTTCGGCACAAGATGATGTTGTTGATGCTGACTTCAAAGAAGTTGATGATGATAAAAAATAATCGTTAACTAAAATGTTTTTTAATGAGTTATTTCAACGAGTTTTAGACATGTAACACATTAAACGGGCGCGAGGTAACTCAAGCCCGTTTAGTTGTTTATGCAATAAAAAATAAAGGTTAATTATGGCGAAGAAAGATTATTATGAAACATTAGGCGTGAGTAAAAGTGCCAGTGAAGCTGAGATAAAAAAAGCCTATAAACGCCTAGCCATGAAATATCATCCTGATAAAAATCAGGATAATAAAGCTGAAGCAGAAGCGAAATTCAAAGAAGTTAAGGAAGCTTATGAAGTATTAACCGATTCGCAGAAGAAAGCGGCTTATGATCAATATGGTCATGCAGCCTTTGAACAAGGGCATGGCGGCGCAGGCGGCGGTGGTTTTGGTGGCTTCGGTGGTTTTGGCGGAGGTTCTGCATTTGATGATATCTTTAGTGATTTCTTTGGTGGGGGTCGTGGACGTAGTCAAACTTCCTCACGCGGTGCGGATCTGCAATATAATATCTCGTTAACACTGGAAGAAGCTGCTGCAGGCGTCAGCAAAGAGATAAAAGTACCGACTTGGGTAACTTGTGACGTTTGTCATGGACAAGGAACTGAAAAAGCCTCAGATGTAATGACGTGTGAAACCTGTCATGGTGCAGGTGTTGTACAAATGCGACAAGGTTTCTTTGCTGTGCAGCAAGAGTGTCCAACCTGTCATGGTCGGGGTAAAGTAGTAAAAAATCCATGTAAAAAATGTCATGGTGAAGGACGCGTTCAGAAAACTAAGACCCTTTCTGTAACGATTCCTGCCGGCGTTGATACAGGTAGTCGTATTCGACTTTCCGGTGAAGGTGAAGCAGGTTTAAATGGCGCACCAGCTGGTGATTTATATGTTCAAATGCAAATTAAACCACATGCTATTTTTGAACGTGATGGTACTAACTTACATTGTGAAATTCCAATTAACATTGCTTTAGCATCGCTAGGTGGAGAAGTAGAAGTACCAACACTTAATGGTAAAGTAAGCTTAACTATCCCTGCTGAAACGCAAACAGGTAAAGTGTTCCGCTTACGAGGTAAAGGCGTTAAATCGTTACGTGGAAGTTCAATTGGTGATCTTTATTGCCATGTGGTTGTTGAAACACCAGTTAATTTAACCAGTAAACAGAAGGAATTACTTAAAGAGTTAGGTGAAAGTTTTAAAGCCGATAAAAGCTCTAAGCACAGTCCAAAAGAAAAAAGCTTTTTTGATAAAGTGAAGAAGTTTTTTGGTTAAAAAGACGGATTTATCTATAAACGAGATTAGTTTTGCTAATCTCGTTTTTTTATACTTTTATCTTAGGTTTGATTTTATTGGATGCTATTACCATCATATTTAAACATACTCTTTATTATCTACTCACTTTTCGCTCTTTTAAGCGATATATCTTCTCAAATTTATTAGTATAGCTGTATAAATGCTATTAATAGCTATGCTTCAAAAAGGAATTAAATCTATTGATATATCGATCTATTTGATTAATTAGAAGATGCAATTAATGCAACTTTAGAAACTAATAAAAACGGAATTCATTGCCAGAATATAGTTAATAGTTGTTAGAAGTAGGTTGTGGCTTGTTAAAGATGAGGAATTAGCCATTTATCTTGCTCAGTATATCGCAAGACAAAATAAGATGCTTTCTAGATATTTAATGTGGTTTCGTTCCAGCTTGATCACACGATTGAGGCTGGGTTGATTGAGCTGATGAATAACAGATAAAAATAAACCCAGTAAGTACTGGGTTTGTATAATGTGTTATCAAAAATTACATTTTAGTTGTAAATGTACGAGCGATAACGTCGCGTTGTTGTTCTGCTGTTAATGAGTTAAAACGTACCGCATAACCAGAAACACGAATAGTTAATTGTGGATATTTTTCTGGATGTTGTACGGCATCTTCAAGTGTTTCACGACGAAGTACGTTAACATTTAAATGTTGTCCACCTTCAACTTTGATAGTCGGTGCAATATCTAAAGGAATTTCACGATATTCAAACTGACCAAGTTCAGCTGTTGGAATAACTTGATCTTCTTTATATACTGATTTAGCTGCGACACAACGCGCTTCATTAGTCGAGTCATCTAATAACCAAAAAGAATTAAGAAGTGCTGCGTTGTCAGCTTTAGTAATTTGGATACCTGTAATCATTTTAAAACCTCCTATGAGCGTTATTGCCCCTAAAATATTAGGGTTAATATAACACTTATATAATTTGATTAAAGTCAAAAAAAGCTATTAATACGATAAGCTGTACCTTTTATTTAACTTTTAGAGCACTATAGGTTATGATGAGTAAAAATGAGAAATTTTTAGCAAGATATATTAAGTAATTTTACGGCGTGGACAAACTATGACAACACAATTAACATGGCATGATGTTATTGGTACTGAAAAAGACAAACCCTATTTTCAAAAAATCATGCAATTTGTTACTGCTGAGCGTAATAGCGGTAAAATCATTTATCCTCCTCAACACGATGTATTTAATGCATTTCGTTTTACTGCTTTTAATGACATCAAAGTTGTCATTTTAGGTCAAGATCCTTATCATGGACCGAATCAAGCACATGGACTTTCCTTTTCCGTGTTACCGGGAGTTAAACCTCCTCCTTCATTATTAAATATTTATAAAGAGTTATCTACCGATATTCCTAGTTTTCAGATCCCTTCTCATGGTTATTTAGCATCTTGGGCGACTCAAGGGGTACTTTTGCTTAATACAGTATTAACGGTGGAAGCTGGTCAAGCTCATTCACATGCCAAAATAGGTTGGGAGACTTTTACCGATAATGTTATAGCGGCTATAGACAAACATCTTGAGGGAGTGGTGTTTTTATTATGGGGATCACCTGCGCAAAAAAAAGGGCAATTTATTAATCGGCAAAAGCATCATGTATTAACTTCTGTGCATCCTTCACCTTTATCAGCCCATCGTGGATTTTTAGGTTGTAAACATTTTTCCAAAGCTAATGATCTTATTGTGCAACAAGGTAAAGCAGCTATTGACTGGCAACCTAAATTACCTTGAAATTAGACATAATTATATAAATTATTGGGTTTTTTAAAAGCGATTTAGAAGTGAAGTTAAACTAAAAATAGTCAATACGATAATGTGTTGTTAATATTCTCATCAGGTTAGCTGATGAGAATAAAAAAACTTACTGAATCCCTTTAGGATTTTCGCCATATTGGTTGCTACCAGGTGTTGAATCTGTAGCTAAGTAAACTATATTCATGACAGGAACCAAAAGCCACCAACCTGGTTTGTCTGTATCGTGTAAACGGCGAACACCAACTGATATACATGGTAGTAATAACGCTAACTGAACAATGTATGCAATATAGCCTAATGGAGCAAAGATAAAACTTAGCAATGCAGAAACTATTGAAACAGCTACTACTATGATGCAGTATATTAAAGCAAACATCCAATATTCTTGACGCCTTGCTCGACCATTAAAATTAAAATAATTTTCTTTTGTTAAACAATTAATAAACCAGTTCATCCTATTAATTTCCTTTAAAATTTTATAATTAACATTTAAAAACCACCTTACTAAGGCGGCTGGTTATTCTAATCAAAAAAATTACATAAAACAAATTTTTCATCAATTTTATACTTTTTACATATTATTATCTTTTTTAGTTTTATAAAACTTAGCAATTTAATTTGAGTTTTCTCTCGCTTCTATCTATGTTAAAATCACCCCTCAGTGGTTATTTAAAGTGACCAAAATCTTTCAGCAAAATAACACTGAGGCCCTCCATGAAAATAGTTGAAGTTAAACACCCTCTTGTACGTCATAAAATCGGTTTAATGCGCGAACATGATATTAGTACTAAAGACTTTCGTGCGCTTGCCAGCGAAGTTGGTAGTTTATTAACTTATGAAGCCACGGCTGACTTACCTACTGAAAAAGTGACCATTGAAGGTTGGTGTGGACCCGTTCAAATTGAGCAAATCAAAGGTAAAAAAATAACTGTAGTACCAATCCTTCGTGCCGGTTTAGGTATGATGGATGGTGTGCTTGAGCATGTGCCTAGTGCTCGTATTAGCGTCGTTGGGTTTTATCGTAATGAAGAGACCCTTGAGCCAGTGCCTTATTTCCAAAAATTAACGTCGGACATTGCGGAACGAATGGCTTTGGTTGTTGACCCTATGCTAGCAACGGGTGGTTCAATGGTGGCGACGATTGATTTATTAAAACAAGCAGGGTGTAAAAATATTAAAGTATTAGTTTTAGTGGCTGCACCTGAAGGTATCAAAACATTAGAAAAAGCCCATCCAGATGTTGAACTCTATACAGCATCCATTGATGAACGGTTAAATGAACAAGGTTACATTTTACCAGGACTTGGCGATGCTGGAGATAAGATATTCGGCACTAAATAAAATTTCATTTTTTTAAACCGGCTTAGCCGGTTTTTTTATGCATAAAAAATGAGGTTAAAAGATTAAGTTGAAGTGGAGATGATCAACATGTCAAATAAAATAAATGATAAACAAAAATATAAAGCGTCACAGGAGAAAGTTGCTTGGCAAGATATTTTTACTGGTGCACAAATGCTCTTTGTTGCTTTTGGTGCGTTAGTGTTAGTGCCACTATTAACGGGTTTAAATCCTAATGTCGCATTGTTTACAGCGGGCATAGGAACGTTATTGTTTCAACTCACTACGAAAGGTAAAGTACCGGTATTTTTAGCTTCCTCATTTGCCTTTATTGCACCGATCTCATTTGGTGTAGCTCAATGGGGGATTCCTGCAACTCTGGGCGGATTGGTTGCAGCAGGATTTGTGTTTATGTTTTTTGCTTTATTAGTCAAACTAAATGGCAAACATGTTATTGATCGTATTTTACCGCCAGTGGTAACTGGCCCTATTATTATGGTCATTGGTTTATCTCTTGCGCCTGTCGCAGTGGGTATGGCAATGGGTAAAGATAGTGGTCTTCAGGTTAAGGATTATCAATTAATTATGATTTCAATGGCCTCATTATTGACTACGCTGATTGTGGCAATTTGGGCAAAAGGATTTTTCAAACTTGTTCCAATTATTGCAGGTATTGTCGTTGGTTATGTGATGTCTTGGATAATGGGTATTGTCAACTTTCAACCGGTTATTGATGCGCCATGGTTTAAGATACCGGATTTCACTTTTCCTGAATTTCATTGGCAAGCTATTTTATATATGATACCTATTGTTATTGCACCAACGATTGAGCACGTTGGCGATATCATGGCGATTAGTTCTGTTACTGGCAAAGATTATACTCGTGAACCGGGATTACAACGCACACTTTTGGGGGATGGATTAGCAACTTCGACCGCAGGCTTTTTTGGTGGCCCGCCTTGTATCACCTATGCAGAAGTGATTGGGGCCGTCACCTTAACACGAAACTTCAAAACTCGTGTAATGACATGGGCAGCAATTTGGGCGATTTTAATGTCATTTATTGGTAAAATTGGCGCATTTTTGAGTACTATCCCAACTGTTGTTATGGGCGGAATTATGGTGCTTTTATTTGGTTCGATTGCATCCGTTGGCATTAATATATTAATCAAACATAAAGTTGATCTTTCCGTTTCGCGCAATATGTGTATTGTTTCATTAGTGTTGGTGTTTGGTATTGGTGGGATGATTTTTGATTTTGGTTCTTACGCATTGCAAGGGATAAGTTTATGTGGCATTTTAGCTATTTTATTAAATTTAATCTTACCTTATCCGAGCAAAACAGTAAAAACTGATTAAGATATAATAGATATCACGGTTAACGAATTAATCGTTAACGGTGATAAATTAAACTAAAGAAAGGGCGCGATATTTTCATAAAATATGTCATTTATTTATCGATAAAAAGTGAGTAGACACTCACTTTTTTAGTCTCTAGTTAATGACATGTTATTCGTCGTTTTTCTTAATGGATAAGAAACTTATCCTAATTTTACATTAAATAAAGTTTAATTTTTAGTCCTGATTTTATCACGATGAATGACTATGTTGAGTCCCATTTCTGTGGTTGGTAAGTAATAACTTATTTAATTTTGTAGAATTTAAGAAAATATCATTATTTTTCTGTATTTTATTTTATACTGATTCAATTTAAAAAACGGTGAATTGTTGAAATACGCTTGATTAAGATGAACTTACATTTTTAGCTGCATGAAAAACATTATTCAGTTTGTATAGAAAAGTCAGTAATGGCTTACTTAATTATTAACCAATTGATAAACATGTAATATTTTACGAATTTTTGGTATGGTGGAAAGCTAAACTAGAATTATTTTTAGTTGTATAAAAGATATTTGCATTACAATAAAAAACTCACTTATTTGTTGAGATAAGTGAGTTTTCAATAGTAGAGTATCTTATTTTATTGGACGCATGGTTGGGAATAAAATGACATCACGAATAGTATGACTATTCGTAAATAACATCACCGTTCGGTCAATACCAATGCCTAATCCAGCTGTCGGCGGTAAGCCATGTTCTAAAGCCGTAATATAATCTTCATCATAGAACATTGCTTCATCATCACCGGCATCTTTTTGTGACACTTGATCAGCAAAACGTTGAGCTTGGTCTTCCGCATCGTTAAGTTCTGAGAAGCCATTGCCAATTTCACGCCCACCAATAAAGAACTCGAATCGGTCTGTAACAAATGGATTTTCATCGTTTCGACGAGCCAGTGGTGATACTTCAGCAGGATATTCGGTAATAAATGTCGGTTGAATCAGATTGGCTTCAGCAACCTCTTCAAAAATTTCAGTCACAACTCGACCAAGTCCCCAACCTTTTTCAACTTTAATACCTACTGCATTAGCAATAGTACATGCTTTATCAAAATCATCCAAATCAGCATTATTGGTTTCTGGACGATAATGACAAATGGCTTCACGCATAGTCATTTTAATAAATGGTTTACCAAAATCGAAGGTATGTTCACCATATTGAACAACGGTATTACCCGTTACAGCGATTGCCAGACGGCGGAATAATGCTTCAGTTAGCACAATCAAATCTTTATAATCGGCATACGCCATATACATTTCCATCATGGTAAATTCTGGATTATGTCTTGGCGATACCCCCTCATTACGGAAGTTACGATTAATTTCAAAGACACGTTCAAAACCACCGACAACCAGACGTTTTAAGTAAAGTTCTGGTGCGATACGTAAGTACATATCTAAATCAAGGGCATTATGATGCGTAATAAAAGGTTTCGCTGACGCCCCACCAGGAATAACTTGCATCATCGGTGTTTCAACTTCCATAAAGTGATTTTCAAGCATGAAATTGCGAATTTCAGTTACCACTTTTGAACGAGCGATAAACGTATTTCTCGACTCTTCATTTGTGATGAGATCCAAGTAGCGTTGACGATAACGCATTTCTTGATCTGCAAGACCATGGAATTTATCCGGTAATGGACGAAGTGCTTTAGTTAATAAGCGAATTTCTTCACAGTGAATAGAAAGTTCGCCAGTTTTAGTTTTAAATAAATAACCTTTAGCACCGACAATATCCCCTAAATCCCATTTTTTAAATTGCTCGTTGTAGTAATTTTCGGGAAGATCATCACGCGTTACATAAAGTTGAATTTGCCCAGCAACGTCTTGTAAAGAGACAAAAGAAGCTTTACCCATTATACGGCGCATCATCATTCGACCGGCAACAGTGACAGTAATTTTATTCTCAATTAATTCTTCGTTGGTTTTATCGTCATACAATTTATGAAGATCACTTGAAATAGCATCACGACGAAAGTCATTTGGGAAAGCAATGCCTTGCTCGCGAATATTTGCTAGTTTTTCACGACGTATAGTTAGCTCGCTATTTAACTCTTCAATATGGTTTTGTTGCTCTTGCTGTGTTGACATAATTTTACCTTTTATTTATCACCAAGCAGTTTATAAACCTGCTTTTAAGCTTTCTTCAATAAATTGATCTAAATCACCGTCTAAAACGGCCTGAGTGTTGCGTGTTTCAACGCCGGTACGCAAATCTTTGATTCTTGAATCATCAAGCACATAAGAACGGATTTGACTACCCCAACCGATATCCGATTTGTTCTCTTCCATCTGTTGCTTTTCAGCATTTTTCTTCTGCATTTCAAGCTCATACAGTTTCGCTTTTAACTGTTTCATTGCTTGATCTTTATTACTATGCTGAGAACGATTATTTTGACACTGGGTAACAATTCCCGTTGGTATATGCGTAATTCGAACAGCAGATTCGGTTTTATTGACATGCTGTCCACCAGCACCTGATGCCCGATATACATCAATACGAAGATCGGCAGGATTGATATCGATATCAATATTATCATCAATTTCTGGATAGACAAAAACAGAAGCAAATGATGTATGACGGCGATTACCCGAATCAAAAGGACTTTTTCGTACTAAACGGTGGACGCCTGTTTCGGTACGTAACCAACCGTAAGCATAGTCGCCTGATACTTTAATGGTCGCCGATTTAATTCCTGCAACATCACCATCAGATACTTCCATGACTTCTGTTGTAAAGCCTTTAGATTCTGCCCAGCGTAAATACATTCGCAGTAACATTTCAGCCCAATCTTGTGCTTCAGTCCCCCCAGAACCTGACTGAATATCTAAATAACAATCTGCGCTATCGTAATCGCCTGAAAACATTCGACGAAACTCTAGCCCAGCCAGTTTTTTTTCTAACTGTTCAAGCTCTAGATTTGCTTCATCAAACGTATCTTGATCGTCGGCTTCAATGGCAAGTTCAAGCAAACCTTCAACATCGTCAAGACCTTGAGTTAAAGAATCAATTGTATTGATGATTTCATCAAGCGTTACCCGCTCTTTGCCTAACGCTTGTGCTTTTTCGGGATCTGCCCAGACTTCAGATTGTTCTAATTCGGCATTAACTTCTTCAAGTCGCTCTTTTTTTAAGTCATAGTCAAAGATACCCCCGAATCACATCAGTGCGCTCGGTAAGTTCGGCTATTTTGGATTTTATCGGATTAATTTCAAACATGTATTATTTAGTTCGGTTTTGCGATTTTCAATTAATCGCCCATTGTAGCGGATTTAAGTATAATTTAGCAATTGCCAATTTGCAGATACGATGATTGGTAATTAATACCAATAAATAAAAATGACGCATTAAGCGTCATTGATAATTGAGTAACTATACTAAAAACAGCTATTTTTTTGCTTGAGCGTATAACTCAGCAACTTTATCCCAGTTAATTACATTCCAAAATGCACCAATATAATCAACACGACGATTTTGGTATTTTAAGTAATATGCGTGTTCCCAGACATCTAATGTTAAAATAGGCGTACCTGAAACACCTGAGAATTTTTCGCCCATGACAGGAGAATCTTGGTTTGCGGTTGAAACTACTTCAAGTTTACCATTTTGTAACACTAACCAAGCCCAACCAGAACCAAAACGAGTAGCTGCTGCGTTTGAAAATTTTTCTTTGAATGCGTCTACAGAACCGAAATCTTTTTCAATAGCTGCTTTAAGTTCACCTTTAAGCTCGGTACCAACTTTAAGTAATTCCCAAAATAGGGTGTGATTAACGTGACCACCCACATTGTTTTTGATACCTGTTAGTTTATCAGCTGGCACTTTATCTAAATTTTTAAGTAAAGTTTCAGGACATAATTCTTTAAGTTCTGCCGGTAAAGTCTCTAAAAGCGCATTTGCATTATTGACATAAGTTTGGTGATGTTTGTCATGATGAAGATGCATCGTTTCCGAGTCAATATACGGTTCTAATGCGTCATAAGCATAAGGTAGAGGTGCAAGAGTGTAAGCCATGAAGATACTCCTTTCAAAAATTAGATATTCGTTATTGCTATATTTTACAGAGTATACGGTCAAATTGCTTATCTCACAATCTATTATTTGAATAGTTCAGAACTATTTAATGATTGGATAATCAATAAATCAAATTGCCTAATTGACAAAACCCTCCACCAATATCTTTCTCAATCTTACCATTATGCAAAGAAAGACCTTCTAAAAAACTTACGATTTTCCATCAGTTAATTTTACGTTTTAAGATAAAATACTCTTTATCTAATTTTAACCTCAATTTACTTCATTTTTCGGGGTTGTCTACTTTTAATATTTTGCATAATTTCGAACAACCAACCATGAACGATAATAGAATTTAATTTGTAGAAGCAGACAGATAGTATTGACTTAGCTTATCCAAAAAAACAAAGAGTTTATAATTCATTTTACTATAATCATGTAGGCGTAATTTTTCCTCTGTATCAACAAAACGATATTTAGCCGCTTGACTAAGGTCATTTTGCGAATGGGCAATCAACTTTTCAACTACCTCATGGGTTAACTCCATATGACATTGGAAACCATAAACCAATTTGATATAAGCAATAATTTGCCGAGGACAGCCTTCACTATAAGCAATAATTTGCGCATTTTGCGTTAAACCTGGCATATCATTGTGCCAGTGACCTACTGCTAGCGTATCGCCGAAATGAGAAAAAAGCGGATTTTTTTTGCCTGCTTCCGTTAAGGTAATGGGGAATTTACCGATCTCTTTTTCAGGACTATGCTCGAAATGTGCACCAAGTGCTTCGCCAATTAATTGGGATCCAAGACAAACGCCAATCACGATTTTATTCGCTTTAATTGCTGATAAAATGAAGGTTTGCTCTGCTAATGAATCAAAATGGGCACACTCTTGTTTCGTTGTAGCAGGGGATTGTGGACCGCCCATAATAATAAGAAAATCAATATTATCTATCCTTTCAGAAAGTGGCTCGCCCAGATAAACTCTTGAATAGGTAACCGTATGAAGATGTAACTTAGCCCATTGTTCATAAGCACCTGGTGCTTCAAACTCTTCATGAAGAATAAAATGGATATGCATGGATAAAAATTTCCTTTCTTATTAATTTAACAATAACATTATAGATAAATTTTAAACATTTAAAGTGTTATCAAAAGTATTATGGGTCACAATTTTTTTAAAATATTATTAACCATTTTACTTTAAACACAATATTAAAATTTGAAAAGGAGTGTAATTTGTCGGAAATAAAAAAACCTGCTATAAGCAGGTTTTAATAATTCGGTAAGTTGGCTCCTCCAACTGGACTTGAACCAGTGACATACGGATTAACAGTCCGCCGTTCTACCGACTGAACTATGGAGGAACCGAAATGTAGCGCGCATATTATAGATTAAATGGCGCTATGTCAATAGTTAAATTGTATTAAATGCTTTTTCGTTTTAATAACCTCCCTTTATTTTATTCAAGTGTTAGGATTGTCTTGAATAATTCCGTTTGCCTTAAGAGTTGTTGAGGATGAGATCCAAGCTGTTGTTCTGGGATCTTCTCTTTTAGCGAATGATAATAATCGATCCAATAAGGTAAAACTTGATGGGTCGTTAAATCTCTAAAATTCATCGGATATAAAGCAAAATAACTTTCATTGTGTTCATTTCGAAAAGCGTAGGTAATGAGTTCACTGCAATAAAGTCCAGCTGTATTTGGACGAAAGCTAGGGTTATAAGGTAGACCAATACATGATTTAGCTCGTTTAATAGCATTTTTAATCAACCCTAAATTATCAATTCGACCAATGATATTAAATTGTGCTGCATTGATAAAATGCGTCAGTGTTTGGTTAATGACCCCGTATTTTGGCGTTGCTTCAATAACGATATTATTTCCAATATATAATCCTACATGATTGATATTATTGGTTAACTCATCCACGTTACGTGTTGCACCAGAACAGGTGACAGCATCATTAAAGTCATTAACCTCGTTCAGACACTGGAAAATAATATCGCCTTTTTTTAAATCAGTGATTTTTAGCACGGTAACGCCATAAAAGGAACATGACTGAAGTTGCTATGATAAACTTAAGTGCATCAAATCCTGCAAAAGGGAGATATCCGAGTTTTATTGCTTCAATGAGGTTAATATGTAAATAACCAGCAAGATAAAGAACGCCAAATACAAAGATTAATAAATGTGCACAAGCGAATGCGATTAATCCTAAAATAAAATGGCGATCATAACCTTTTTCAGCGGCAAAGCCGGCTAAATAAGCACTAAATACCGCCCCATATAAATAACCGGCAGAAGGGGAATGTAAAGCTATCATGCCACTACTTCCGTTGGCAAACAATGGTAATCCTATTGCACCTAAAAAAAGATATTGAATTATCGCTAATGCACCTAATTTACGTCCTAAAAACGCACCAATAAGGAGTATTGCTAAAGACTGTAAAGTAAAAGGAACAGGATAAGTTGGAATGCTAATGTTAGCGGCTAGTCCTAATAATAATGCCGCACTTGTTGTTACAAAGAGTTTTCGTTGCCAAGAGGATAGCTTAAATAGCGTTGTAATAAAGGTTGGATAATATGGGGTAACTTGATGTTTCATAATAATTATACCTTGCTTTTATGTGTAAATATTTTGCTAATAATATAGCAAAGTTTTATTATGTAAACTTATTTTTTATAGAAAGGTTTACTTTTGAGAGGGTTATCACACTCTATGAAAAATGAATGTGATAACAACCGCAATATTTTGATTAAACTAAGAAAGGATTATTCATGCGCTCATGGCCAAAGCTAGACATAGGGCCATGTCCGGGAACAAAAACGAAATCATCACCAAGTGGTAATAATTTATGTTTAATTGAAGAAATCAAATCGGCATGATTGCCTCTCGGAAAATCTGTTCTTCCTATACTACCGTTAAATAACACATCACCAACAAAAGCGATTTTATCAGAATGATTAATAAAAACGATATGACCGGGTGTATGACCTGGGCAATAAAGTACATCGAGTGAAATATTGCCGACTTTGATTTTATCTCCTTCTTTTAACCAATGATCCGGTAAAAAAGGTTCAATATAAGGAAAACCAAATTGAATACATTGCTGAGGTAATCCACTAAATAAAAATTCATCTTCTTGATTTGAGCCGATGATTTTTACATCATAATGTTTTGCTAATTCTACAGCCGCGCCAACGTGATCCAAATGTCCATGCGTTAATAGGATTTGTTTAATATTCACGCCCAGTTTTTCCACGGCTTTTTTGAGTAATTCGGGTTCACCACCTGGATCGATAAAGGCTGCTTCCTTTGTTTCATCACACCAAATAATGCTACAATTTTCCTGAAAAGCAGTAACCGGAATGATTTGGTATTGAAACATATTGTTATCTCCTTGTTTCTTGATGATGAGCGGTTAAGTTTTGCCCATCTTGTTTTTTTAAAGCTGCAAACACAATGCTAGAAAGTATTGTGATAATTCCTAATATCATAAAAGTAATTTGGAAAGACTTAATGGTAGCGGTTTCCTCACCGACTAACCTAACAAGCACAGCACCTAAGGCGATACCGAAGCTAATAGCAAGTTGTTGGTTTACCGCCATTAAACTATTCCCACTACTGGTTGTTTCACCTTGTAAATCAGCTAAAGTGATACTGTTCATTGCCGTAAATTGTAATGAATTGGTACAACCAATGCAAAAAAGTAATAGACACATCAGGATGATCGGGGTGGATAAACTTAATTGTGACATTAATAAAATGAACGTTCCAGCCAATATAGTATTGCCAATCAAGACGTTTCGATACCCTAATTTAGCTAAAATTGTAGGAATAAACGATTTAATTGCCATTGAAGCTAACGCCATAGGAATTAATATCATTCCTGCTTCAATTGCTGAATAACCAAAGCCAACTTGTAATAGTAATGGAATTAAAAAAGGAACGCCTGAAATACCTAATCGACTAATCAAATTACCAATAATACCGATTTTAAAAGTGCGAATACTAAATAAAGATAATGGGAATAGAGGGGTAGTTGCTTTTTGAGCGTAGAATCGGTAACCAAACAGAAAGATTAAACTTATTATTGCCAAAAATAGTGAAATATAACTACTTTGTCCCTCACTTAGCAGCTCCAAACTTAACGTGGCACTAATAAATGTTATGGCAATAATAACAAAGCCCCAAAAATCGAAATAGATGCGTTCACCTTTAAGGTTTGGCATATATTTCCAAGCAATAATGATCCCGGCAATACCAACAGGGATATTGATTAAAAATACCCAATGCCAACTGATCATTTCAGCTAAATATCCGCCAAGAACAGGGCCGATTACAGGGCCTACCAATCCTAAAATGGATGAGGTATTTAGCGCTGATAAAAATTCATTACGTCGATAAGATTTAATTAAGACTAATCTGGAAACAGGTACCATCATTGAACCGCCAATACCTTGTATAACCCTTGAAATATCCATAAAAATAAGAGTATTTGATAGGGCACAAGACAGCGATCCAGCTGTAAAAAGAAACACGGCAGTCACAAAAACATTTTTTGTTCCAAAGCGATCGGATAATAAACCACTAATCGGAATAAACAATGCTAAAGTTAATGCATAACAGATTACCGCTGATTGCATATTTAAGGGGGATTCATGGAGATCTTTAGCAATCGAGGGGAGTGCCGTATTTAAAATTGATGTATCGAGTGATTGCATTAAAAATGCGACTGCCGCAATCCACGGCAACATTCGATATACCATAGGGGATAATTGAATATCATTGCTCATTATAGTGATTACCTATTATTGTTGCGATGATAGTTTTAAGGCTATCAATAAGATGATAGAAGACAATTTATCTCATATTACCTCGAAACGACTTTGTCGTCGATGAAATAAACCAGAAAGCATAATTTATTTAAGTTTTCTTTACAGTGAGTTGGTGATGCTTGTCGGTTTGGATTTGATTGGTCTATCTTATCAATACTTGGCAAGTAATAGATAGCGATTACGCATTGTGTAATATTCATAATGAAATTAAGCGGGTAAGAGACACAATTGCAAAGTCTAAAAATCGATTTTAACCAGTCAAAAAAACTGCCTTGTATCGCTAATGTTTGACGGTGATAATCCACATATAATTATAAAGCTATTTATAATCAATGCTTCAATGCTTTTTGATTGATTCGACTAAATAGCGTTAAGGTATTAGATAAGATTGTACGAAGTATTTCTGGTTGGGGTTCTTTGCGTAACTGACTTAAAACATGAAATATTTCAATTAGATATTCTGGGCGATTGATTTGACCTTGTCGACCACTTAATGGCATATCGGGGGCGTCGGTTTCAAGTACAAGACTTTCTAAAGGCAGTTGGGCAATGGTTTGGCGAGTTTTATTAGCGCGTGCGTAACTTATTACTCCTCCGACACCAATATAATAACCGAGTTTCACAAATTGCATCGCTTGTTGATAACTGCCTGAAAATCCATGTATGACCCCTCGACATGGTAAATTTGCTTGATGAAGTTCGTGGTACATAATGTCATGCGTTTTACGAGAATGAATCAAAACGGGTAAATCATATTTTTTAGCCAAGGTAAGCTGGGAACGAAAATAAAATAGTTGTTGTTGCCAATCAACGGTAAGATTGTATTTATCCAGACCAATTTCGCCCATTGCTACTAATTTTTGGGGGTTTTTATTAATAATATCGGATAATTTTTCTAGATCTGATTCTGTGTGTTGATAAATGGGATGTAAACCAAGCGCTGCATAAACTTCATTATATTGTTCGGCAAGGTGTAATATTGTATGAAAATGATTCGCAGAGACAGCTGGCACAATGAGCGCATCAATTTTTGCTTGCTGTATTTTGTCGATAGAATCAGCGATATCTGTGGTAAAAATGGGAAAATCAAAATGACAATGTGTATCAATAAACATAATGCCTCCTATTTTACCTTTTCTTGATGTAATAAAATGGGTAATAAAAATTGTCGAGCCGAATAAATAATCTGCTCAATAAGTGGATTGGTTAATTCAGGATATAATCGGGCATAATAATTATCACATTCTGCTGAATTGAATCCCCCTCCTTGCCAAGTGTTTTTAAGTTGATTGATAGCTTTTTGACTGATTTCAATCTCATTTGTTTTAGAATTATACGCGGATACTAACCAATTCCACGCACTTTGAATTGGGAAGAGTAAAGGTTGATTAATGCCTTGCAAATAGCCTTCGATTAAAGTTGTTAAAATAATTTGTGCTTGCTCAGGGTTTAAATATTCAAAACGCCATTCACTCTCTTCCCGACCATAGATGCGACTATAGCTATTCGTGTTTTCAGGATTGGAGATGCAATAAATAAGATGATCGATCCATAATGTCATGCCATCACGGATCGAAAGTTTCGATGGTCGCCATGTTAAAATCCCATCCTCTTGAACATGGGTTAACCAACCTTGCAGTATGTAATGTTGTCCATTAGCAAAAAGGGTTAAATTGACCTCTTCGGCGGTTTGTATCAGGCGTTCTTGGCAAATTTTATTCGCTAACGATTGCATGGATTCATTTTGTTCATCATAAATAATCTGACCAAAGGCGCCGTCTGGTAACTCGCCGGTTAATGCTAATCGATGATACAAATCTGATTCTTGGATAGTGTGATCAATCAATTGATTTAAAATTTTTAAATTAAGCTGGTATCGTTCAAAATTATCCAGATTAAAATTTTCAGCATCCGGTAAAGTATCATCAAGATAATTAATATAGAAATTGAATCGTTTTTGTAAAAAAAATCGTATAGAGTGTTGATAGAATCGTTTTAATTCATCAAGACTAATGTTATCAATCGTCATCGCCGAAATATTACTAATGAAGGATTGACTTTCACCTTGCTGTTGTGCTGCCGGTAGCCATTCATTGGCATAGCTTTTAGGCGGATTTAAATAATTTTGAGGATTAAATGGTGTGCGCGTATGGAAGACACGTAAATTATCGAAACCGTTTGTACTATCTTTGGTATTATCATAGTATTGAACGATATAATCCCATAACTCATCAATTAATACTGACGGATAACGTTCAGTATTATCTTTAATTTCTCGTCCAATATAACTCATGTAGAGTTGTTTTTGAGCCGATAAAATTGCTTCTAAAAAGAGATACCGATCATCTGTGCGACGACTTCGATCCCCTCGTCTTGGGTACTGAGCAATCAAATCAAAATCAAGCGGTAGCGATGTTCTAGGATAATCACCATCGTTCATGCCTAATAAACATACCACTTTAAAGGGAATCGAACGCATTGGCATCATAGTACAAAAATTGATTTTGCCCACTAAAAAGCGATGAGCTAAATGATTTTGTTCTAAACGTGATTGCATCGCATCATGTAAAATAGTCATCGATATGTTATCCGCAAAATTTGCTAACAATCCACTATCAATCAGTTTTTGCCACTCGTCTTGAATCATCAATAAAATAGATTCACGTTGTTCATTACTAATAAAAAAATCATTGAGTAATTCAAGGCAACAACTTTGCCATTCAACTAAAGGTTTGGCTTGACTTAACAATGTTGACCATTTACGGACTATACTAATAAATTCAGCTAATTGACCAATAAGTTCAGCATCCAAACCAGTCGCACCATCATACGGGAGTATTTGCTGCCAGCTTCCTTGCTCACTGCTCATCGTATAACCAAGCAACAAACGTTCAAGTCCAAATAACCAACTATGGGCATTTTCAAGACCAAAACGAATACCCGATTCAATGATCCATGTCCTTAAAAGCGTTAATTGTGATTCATTGATCGAAAATTTTTCCGAAATTGCTGGTATCTCCAGTAAATTAAACAACTCTTCTGCCGTAAATCGACTTTGAGGAAAATTTAAAATCGCAAAAAATGCTTGCACAATGGGATCAATATTTCGAGCTTTCTGATCGGAAATAGTGAAAGGTAGATAACGTTGACCTTCAGCATTACCAAAAACGGCACGAATATAAGGGATGTATTTATCAATATCTGAAACCATCACAATGCAATCACGTAACTCTATGGTTGGATCAGCATCAAAGACAGATAGTAAATAGTCATAGAGTACTTCGACCTCACGCTGTTCGCTATGGCATGCATGAAACGAAATTGATTTATCGGTTGAGTTAATGTGAAGTGCAGTTTTATCTGACGGATATAGCTCCAGTATATCTTGCTGAATAGCATGTAATAAACAAGTGCGATCGTAATCAGCAAACGCATCAATATCTTGTTTGTTTTGGAATTCTTGTAATAAAAACAGACAATCCCGTCCTAGTTTTCCCCATGACGTTAAGAGTGGATTTGGAATTTTATCGGGTGTATTTTGTATATCAGTTAGCTGTTTTTCGACAATATCTCCCCAATACCATTTGCAAGGATTGTTAAACATTAAATGTACATCGATATGTTTTCCAAGTGCTGAGAGTAGCGAAAGATAAATGGGTGGAAGGGAAGTAATACCAAAAATAAAAATACGGTCGGGTAACGTATTTAACCGTTTTTTATCAAAATGGTCATCCAGTAGGATATCAAGCATTTGCTGGTAGATATTTGCACGGTGATACGGCTGACTAATGGCTATTAATTGTCTCCACAGCTCCGCTTGCCAAATTTCATCGGGATGATGATTTAATTCGACCACGGTTTTATTCGATTCCCATTTTGCTAGCCAGTCGGGGCGATAAACTAAGTACTGATCGTATAAACGAGCAATACGTGTTGCCAGTTGATATAACTTTCTTTCTGTTTTATCTATATTGAGATAATGTTTGAGTGCGCTAAATTCCTGCTTATCAATGAGTTGAGGCAGCAAATAAAATAGACGCCAAGTCATGGCTTCAGGATTAAAACTGTTTTCAATAGGCGAATCGGGTAATAAAGCTTGATAAACTTGCCAGATAAACTGAGTTGGATAAGGAAAAGCAATGTTTGCCACAATACCGAGTGCATCTGCAAGCTCGATCTGCAACCATTGCGCCATGCCTTGGCTTTGCACGATCACCATATCGGGCATGAACACATTTTCTAATGGTTGTCTTTGCATCAATTCACTCACCAATGATTTGAGCAGATCGACTTGATTTGAATGATAAATGGTAAACATAGTCGCTTTAAATTCGAAAAGATTATTCAAAATTATCGCTGATAGTGAGTAATAAATCTAGTAGCCTATCTTCATAGAAAACAGATTTTGGGGCTGTATAATTTTAAACGTAATGGGGATCATCAAAGAAAAACACACACAAAACGTTCATAATTTATCTTACTCAAAGTAAATTTTGCAGTTTGCTTAGCAGTATTCTCATTTTTAATTTTTTTTATTTACGACATAAAAATTTAACAATATAAAAAAAGATGAATTAATTATTTAATTCAATTATAAAAGTAATAAACGGTTTTACTTCACAGTGTGAATATGAAGACTTGTCGTTATTGGGGTACTGAACAGGACTATTGGAAAAGCAGAAAAGATTACAAAATTAATTTTTGTAATCTTTTTGATTTTAATAACGAAACTATTGTCCAATACGGCGTGTTAATTCGATAACACGCATTTTAGCTAAAGCTTTTGACAATTCAGCAGAGGCTTGTGCAAATGACATATCATCACTTGGGTGATTAATATGTTCTTGGGCACGTCTGACAGCTTCTTGTGCTCTGGCTTCATCTAAATCTTCGCCTCGAATAGCCGTATCAGCTAAGATTGTTACTATATTGGGTTGAACTTCTAATATACCACCCGATAGGTAGATAAATTCTTCTTCACCATTGGGTTTCACAATACCCACCATACCTGGTTTAATGGTAGTAAGCAGTGGCGTATGACCCGGGTAAATACCGAGTTCACCTTCAATACCTGTGACTCTGATTCGCTGAACATCACCCGAAAATAGGTGAGATTCAGCACTAACAACTTCTAATTGATAGGAAGTTAGTGCCATAATACTATCTCCGTTCAATGAATCTCTTACAGAGATTTCGCTTTTTCAATCGCTTCATCGATTGAACCAACCATATAGAATGCTTGTTCAGGAATGTGATCATAATCACCGTTCATGATACCTTTAAAAGCACTGATTGTATCTTTTAATGGCACATATTTACCTGGTGAACCAGTGAACACTTCGGCAACGAAGAATGGTTGAGATAAGAAACGTTGAATTTTACGTGCACGAGCCACGGTCAATTTATCGTCTTCTGATAACTCATCCATACCAAGAATAGCGATAATATCTTTTAATTCTTGATAGCGTTGTAAAATTGATTGCACGCCTCGTGCACAATCATAGTGTTCTTGACCAACAACCAATGGATCTAATTGACGACTGGTTGAATCAAGTGGATCAACCGCAGGATAGATACCTAATGAAGCGATTTGACGACTTAATACGATTGTTGCATCTAAGTGAGCAAAGGTTGTCGCTGGTGATGGGTCTGTCAAGTCATCGGCTGGTACGTATACGGCTTGAATTGATGTAATTGAACCAGTTTTAGTCGATGTAATACGTTCTTGAAGGATACCCATTTCTTCGGCTAATGTTGGTTGATAACCTACTGCTGATGGCATACGACCCAATAGCGCCGATACTTCTGTTCCGGCTAAGGTATAACGATAAATATTATCGATAAATAAGAGTACGTCTTTACCTTCATCACGGAATTTTTCAGCCATCGTTAATCCTGTCAACGCTACGCGTAAACGGTTTCCAGGTGGCTCATTCATCTGACCATAAACAAGCGATACTTTATCAAGTACGTTTGATTCTTTCATTTCATGATAAAAGTCATTACCCTCACGAGTACGCTCACCAACACCTGTAAATACAGAGTATCCAGAATGTTCGATAGCGATGTTACGGATTAACTCCATCATGTTAACGGTTTTACCTACACCTGCACCACCGAAAAGACCGACTTTGCCCCCTTTTGCAAATGGACAAATTAAGTCGATAACTTTAATACCGGTTTCAAGTAACTCAGTTGAGTTAGCCAGTTCTTCATAGGTTGGCGCTGCACGGTGAATAGCCCAGCGCTCTTCTTCGCCAATTGGACCTGCTTTATCAACAGGATCACCAAGTACGTTCATAATACGACCTAGTGTTTTAGTACCTACCGGTACTTCAATGCCGTGCCCTGTGTTGACGACTTTAAGTCCACGTCTTAAACCATCAGATGATCCCATTGCGATACAACAAACAACGCCACCACCTAATTGTTGCTGAACTTCCAGAACTAATTTTTCGGCGCCAGTTTCCACTTCTAATGCATCATATACCTTTGGTACTGCATCTTCTGGGAATTCGACATCAACCACCGCACCGATGATCTGGACAATCTTTCCAGTAGCCATTTTTATTCCTCTACGTCTTTTTCTTAACTATAAGCCAATATATTTAGCATTAACCTGAAACAGCAGCTGCGCCCGATACAATATCAATCAATTCATTGGTAATCGCACCTTGACGTGCTTTGTTATACACAATCTGTAATTCATTGATTAAATTTGCACCATTATCGGTTGCTGCTTTCATGGCCACCATTCTTGCTGCTTGTTCACTCGCTAGATTTTCTACCACAGCTTGATAAACCTGTGATTCAATATAACGACGTAAAATCACATCTAAAAGCGATTTAGCATCAGGCTCATAAATATAATCCCATGTTGAAGCAGTGAGTTTTTTATCTTCTGAATGCGGTAATGGTAATAATTGCTGAATAGTCGGTTTTTGCGACATGGTGTTAATAAATCTATTCGTTGCGATATATAATCTATCAATTTTCCCATTGTCATACGACTCAAGCATCGTTTTTACTGGACCTATCAGATCAGATAATTCTGGTTCATCACCTAAATTAGTCACTTGGGTTAAAATATTTGTTTTTACTGATGAGAAAAACGAAACCCCTCGTGAACCAATTAATGCGACATCTGCTTCTACACCTTTTTCCTGCCATGCTGACATATCAGCAACAACAGTTTTAAAAAGATTGATATTTAAACCACCACATAAACCACGATCGGTTGAAATAATAAGATAACCAACTCGTTTTACATCCCTTTCTTCTAAATAAGGATGTTTGGCACCTATTTGAGCTAACGCTAAATGTCCAATTACTTCACGAATCATTTCGGCATATGGACGAGAAGATGCCATTCTATCTTGCGTTTTACGCATTTTGGAATTGGCAACCATTTCCATTGCTTTTGTGATCTTTTGCGTACTTTGGATACTGGCAATTTTCGTTCTGATCTCTTTTGCATTAGCCATTTGTTACCTCACCCTTACCAAGTTTGAGTTGATTTAAAGCTATCAAGCATTGCTTTTAACTTACTTTCAATCTCATCATTGTAATTGCCTGTCTCGTCAATCTGTTTAACAAAATCAGCATATTGACTATGCGCATAAGCAAGTAGTGCTGCTTCAAATGGTAAAACCTTAGCGAGTTCAACATCTTCAAGATAACCACGCTCTGCTGCATAAAGAACAATTGATTGTTCAGCAACTGTCATTGGTGAGTATTGCTTTTGTTTCAATAATTCAGTTACTTTTTCACCATGACTTAATTGGTTTCTTGTTGCTTCATCTAAATCAGATGCAAACTGAGAAAACGCCGCTAATTCACGATATTGTGCAAGGGCTGTACGAATACCACCAGATAATTTTTTCATTATCTTAGTTTGTGCAGCACCACCTACACGAGAAACCGAAATACCCGGGTTAACCGCAGGACGGATACCAGAGTTAAACAAGCTGGTTTCTAAGAATATCTGACCATCAGTAATTGAAATTACGTTAGTTGGTACGAACGCTGAAACGTCACCAGCTTGGGTTTCAATAATCGGTAGAGCCGTTAATGAACCTGTTTTACCTTTCACTTCACCTTTGGTGAACTCTTCAACATACGCTTCGTTAACACGTGCTGCACGTTCAAGTAGGCGAGAATGTAAATAGAATACATCACCTGGATAAGCTTCACGTCCAGGTGGACGACGAAGTAACAATGAAATTTGACGGTAAGCAACCGCTTGTTTAGATAAATCATCATAAACAATTAATGCATCTTGACCACGATCACGGAAGTACTCGCCCATTGCACAACCTGCGTACGGCGCTAAGTATTGTAATGCCGCTGATTCAGAAGCGGATGCAACAACAACAATGGTATTTTTTAGTGCACCATGTTCTTCAAGTTTACGTACAACATTGGCAATGGTTGATTGTTTTTGACCAATGGCAACATAGATACATTTAACACCTGAGTTACGTTGGTTAATAATTGCGTCGATTGCTAATGCGGTTTTACCGGTTTGTCGGTCTCCGATGATAAGTTCACGTTGACCACGTCCGATAGGAATCATTGAGTCAACGGCTTTATAACCGGTTTGTAATGCTTGGTCAACCGATTGACGGTCGATAACACCAGGTGCGACGACTTCAACAGGAGAAAACCCATCATTTTGAATTGAACCTTTACCGTCGATTGGTTCACCAAGGGTATTAATAACCCGACCTAATAGACCATCGCCGACAGGTACTTCTAAAATACGACCAGTACATTGTACTTTCATCCCTTCGGATAGATCTTCGTATGGTCCCATAACGACTGCACCGACAGAATCTCTTTCAAGGTTTAACGCCATTGCGTAACGATTTCCGGGTAGTGAAATCATTTCACCTTGCATGACATCGGTTAATCCGTGGATTCGAAGGATACCATCACTTACCGATATGATCGTTCCTTCATTGTGAGCGTTACTCACAATATTGAACTGAGCGATACGCTCTTTAATTAGTTCACTTATTTCAGTTGAATTTAGCTGCATTATCAGTCCCCTTAAGACTGTAGAGCGTCATTTAATCTTGTTAAACGCCCTCTGATACTACTATCAATAACCATATCGCCCGTACGAATAATAAAACCAGAAATGAGCGATGGATCAATATGACATTTTAGTTTTACTTTTCGTGATAAACGTTTTTCAACAGCGATAGAAATCTTATCAAGTTGTTCGTTAGACAGTGCTTGTGCCGAAATGACATCGACATCAGCTTGCGCTTCTCTCTCTAAACAATATTGTTCAAACAGTGTAAGCACTTCGGGAAGAAGTGATAACCGTTTGTTTTCAGACATAATCTTAATAAAATTAGTACTAAACTCATCTAATACATCTTGACAGATATTGATGAGTAAGTTTGCAACCGAATCGGCTTTCATGTCAGATGTCAAAATACTACGTATTTGTTCGTTTTGACTAACTTGAGATGTTACCATTAGCATTTTATGCCATGATTCGATATTGTTTTTTTCTATCGCAAACTCGAAAGCAGCTTTAGCATAAGGGCGAGCAATTGTAATTAAGTCTGCCATTGCTCTAGTCTCCTTATAATTCAGCTACGAGTTTATCAATGATGTCGCTATTTGCGGCTTCATTAACAGAGCGTTCAATAATTTTTTCTGCACCAGCAATAGCAAGTGTAGCGACTTGTTGTTTAAGCTCTTCTTTAGCTCGTTTACGTTCAGCCTCTACTTCAGCAAATCCTTGCGCAACAATTCGTTCTTTTTCTCGAATTGCTTCTTGTTGTGCTTCTTCAAGAATAATTGCTTTGCGTTTATTGGCTTGCTCTATAATTGCATTAGCCTCAACCTTAGCCTGTTGCATTAAGTCAGATGTATTTGCTTTGGCTAGTTCCAAATCTTTTTTTGCTGTTTCTGCTGAAGCAAGTCCATCAGCTATCTCTTTTTGACGTTTTTCAATCGCAGCGATAACAGGAGGCCAAACAAACTTCATACAGAACCAAACAAACAATACAAATGTAATTGCTTGGCCGAGGAGAGTTGCGTTCATATTCATGAGACGATTCCTCTTAAATTTTTATTAGCCGGCTACAGCAAAGATGATATAAAGCGCAATACCCACACAAATCATTGGGATCGCATCCACTAGCCCCATAACAATGAAAAATTGAGTTCGTAACATAGGGATTAATTCCGGTTGACGTGCTGCACCTTCTAAGAATTTACCACCTAGTATACCGATACCAATTGCGCCTCCTACAGCAGCTAATCCCATCATTATGCCTGCGGCTACATATAAAATTTCCATTATATACTCCAGTTTAATATAAAAAATATTGAAATTAATGTTCTTCCGTTGTCGATGCCATTGCTAAATAAACGATCGTCAACACCATAAAAATAAAAGCTTGTAACGTAATAATTAAAATATGGAAAATGGCCCACGGTAAAGATAATACCCATTGTGACCACCAAGGTATTAATGCCGCAATTAAGATGAAAATAAGTTCACCTGCATACATATTGCCGAAAAGTCGTAGACCTAAAGATAGTGGTTTAGCTAATAGACCGACAAGTTCAAGTACTAAATTGATTGGTGCAAAAGCCCAGTGATTAAAAGGATGAAGGGTGTAATCTTTGATAAACCCTGAAATTCCTTTGTACTTGATAGAATAGAAAATAATTAAAATAAAGACGCCTAAAGCCATTGACATAGTAATGCTGACATCTGCTGTTGGCACTACTCTTAAATGAGATAAACCTAAGTATTGTCCTGCGTAAGGGAGGAAATCAACCGGGATAAGATCCATGAGATTCATAAAAAAGACCCAAATAAATACCGTTAATGCTAACGGTGCAATGAGCTTGTTTTGACCAGTGAACATGTCTTTGACAGTATTATTAACAAATTCAAAGATCATCTCGACAGCACATTGTAATTTACCTGGTACCCCACTTGTTGCTTTTTTGGCAACACGATGAAAAATCCACAAGAAAATAACACCAAGAAAAATTGAAAAAAACAATGAATCAAGATTAAAGGTCCAAAAACCTGAACCTACTTGTAAGTTTTCAAGATGGTGCTTGATATAAGCCTGTGGCGAAGCCGGAGAGGAAACTGCCATATAACCTTCTTACTTATTCCTAAAAATAAAAAATATTACAATGTTTTATCTATATTAAAAGGTATAGACAATCGCTGTAATAACCCTAAGCTAGTATTTTAAACCCAATTACCTATATAAAGTCAACAAATTATTAACAAAATAAATAAATTCAACACTTTTTACTAAAAAATTGTAAATAAACAGAGCTTGCTTAATAAACTCATTAAACGTATTGACTTATTAAAAACTTATTATTACATATAAAAAATATTATTTTTAAGCTTTAACAGCTAGTGCAATACGTTCTGCCAATTTTTGTACTTCGGCTTCTTCACTGCCTTCAACCATTACTCTAATGAGAGGTTCTGTTCCAGATTTGCGAATTAATACCCGCCCGTTACCATCTAGTTCTTTTTCAACTTGCTCTATTGCTAGTTTTACTGCTGAATTTTTTAATGGATCACTTTTTTCGGTATAGTGAACATTAATTAATACTTGAGGTAACATTATCATGCCACTACATAAATCTGATAAAGACATATCGTTGCGAACCATAGCACTTAAAACTTGTAGACCAGCAATAATGCCATCGCCAGTTGTTGTTTTGTCTAATAGCAAAACATGACCTGAGTTTTCAGCCCCTAAACGCCATTTCTTCTCAATAAGCTTTTCAAGAACATAACGGTCACCAACTTTAGCACGAGCAAAAGGTATGCCAAGGTTTTTAAGTGCTATTTCCAGTCCCATATTACTCATTAATGTACCGACAACGCCACCTTTTAGTTGACCTTGTCTGAGTGCTTCGCGAGCAATGATATAAATAATCTGATCGCCATCAATTTTTCGACCTTCATGGTCAACCATTATAATGCGATCACCATCCCCGTCTAATGCAAAACCTAAATCTGCTTGTTCATCAATAACTCGTTTTGACAATGCTCTAACATCAGTAGCACCACAATTTTCATTAATATTAACGCCGTCAGGTTCACAGCCAATTTTGATGACTTTTGCGCCGAGCTCACGCAATACTTTTGGCGCAATATGATAGGTTGCGCCATTCGCACAATCGACTACAATTTTCAGACCCGATAGACTTAGCTCATGATCAAAGGTGCTTTTACAAAATTCGATATAACGGCCTGCTGCATCAGTAATACGGCTAGCACGTCCTAATTGTTTGGATTCGACACAATCTATATCTTTTTCTAATTCTGCTTCAATTTCTAATTCAATCGAATCAGCAAGTTTTTTTCCTTCGGTAGAAAAAAATTTAATACCATTATCGTAAAAAGGATTATGTGAAGCAGAAATGACAATACCCGCATCAGCTCGAAAAGTACGAGTTAAATAAGCGATAGCAGGCGTTGGCATTGGTCCGGTAAAGGCAGTAGCAACACCGGCAGACGCAAAACCAGCTTCAAGTGCTGATTCAAGCATATAGCCTGATATACGCGTATCTTTTCCGATTAAGACTTTTTTCACACCATCTTTAGCTAATATGCGTCCAGCTGCCCAACCTAATTTAAGAGCAAAATCGGGAGTGATAGGATATTGTCCAACTTTACCTCGTATCCCATCAGTACCAAAATATTTTCGATTAGACATTTTATTTCCTCATACTAAATTTTATTTCTAATAATAATTTTATTGATAAATAATTACATAAGATTTTTGTGCTAATTATAATTAATGATGTCGGATGTTATATTTATGCATAATAAAATTATTCTCTATTATCATTAGCGAATTTTAATAAAACTTGGCTTTCTTTGATAAAACGTTGTGCATAGCTACCAAACCATTTGGTGACTTCATTAAAATTCTCAACAAATTTTGCCTTATCGCGTTGCTCAATCAATTCAACCATCTGTCCAAAGCGCTGATAATAGCGTTTAATTAATTCGATATTATCATCTGATGCCATAATGATATCGGCATAAAGTTCAGGATCTTGAGCAAATAATCTGCCAACCATCATCAGTTCAAGGCGATATATAGGAGAAGAAAGGGCGATTAGTTTTTCTAAATCAACATGTTCTTGCTGTAAATTAACACCATAAGAAAAAGAGGTGAAATGGCGTAATGCTTGAATAAATGACATGCATTTGTCATGCTCTTTGGCATTGATAGCACATAAATTTGCACCCCAAATGCGCATTTGATCAATAAGCCATTGGTATTTTTCAGGCTCTCGTCCTTCACAATACACTATAATTTGTTTTGCTAAATTAGGTACATCAGGACCAAACATAGGGTGTAAGCCAACGACAGGGCCAGGATGTTTTTCTAACATGGCTTGAAGCGGTTTTACTTTGATAGAAGTGAAATCGGTTAATATACAATTTTTAGGTAGAGTCGGTAATTGTCGAATGATTTCACAGGTTTTATTAATTGGTACGGTCACAATGACTGCAGCGGCATCGGCAACTACCTGCGAAGCTTGGTGCATAGTTTTGGAACCTAATGTTTTAACTTCATAGCCAGATAGGGTGAATAATTGTGCAAACAACCGCCCCATTTGACCATTACCACCGATAATGACAATTGATCCTTTACCTGTGTAAACTTTTTTAAAACCTTTGTCGTTTTCACTAATATAAGACTCTCGCATTAGTCGTCGTAATATATCTTCGATTAGCGCTGGAGAAATACCTAAATTTTCTGCTTCTTGCCGTCTTTTCGCTAACATCTCAGCTTCACGCTTAGGATCATAAATTGGAATACCATATTTGCTTTTTACTTCGCCAACTTCGGCGACTAAGGCTAATCGCTGAGTAATGAGTGATAAAATTGATTTATCGACCTCATCAATTTTATTGCGTAGTTCAAGTAATTCCGTGGACATATTCGGTGATTCCTTTATCACAAATGGTAGCTTTTACTGTAATAGCTTAACAGTATATCGTATTTTTGATAGCATGGTTAAATCTAAACATCAAATCGAATATAATAAATTTATCATGAAAGTTATCTCATTTAATATTAATAGTCTGCGTGCACGCATTCATCAGTTAGCCGCAATTATCGATAAACATCAGCCCGACATAATTGGTTTACAAGAAACCAAAGTTCATAATGATCAATTTCCTGTCGAAGAGTTAGCGCAATTTGGTTATCACTTACATTATCATGGTCAAAAAGGACATTATGGTGTTGCGTTATTAACCAAACAAAAACCAATATCAGTGCAGTGTGGCTTTCCAACCGATAGTGATGATGCTCAGTGCCGTTTAATTATGGCAGAGTTACCGACCAACCAAGGAAATTTAACCGTGATAAATGGCTATTTTCCGCAGGGTGAAAGTATGCATCATGAAGTTAAATATCCTGCCAAACGTAAGTTTTATCATGATTTGATTGATTATTTACGGCAACATCAATTGAGAAATCAGTTATCCTTGATAATGGGAGATATGAATATTTGCCCAACCGATTTAGATATTGGTATTTCTGATGATAGTCGTAAACGTTGGTTACGAACTGGTAAATGTTCATTTTTACCCGAAGAGCGGGAATGGATGGATAATTTAATGTCACTAGGCTTTATCGATACTTACCGTCATGCACATCCAACTGAACAAGACTATTCATGGTTTGATTATCGATCTAAAGGTTTTGATACCTTTACTGGACTGCGCATCGATTTAATTTTAGCTAGTCAAAAATTGTTATCCTATTGTCAACAAACTGGCATTGATTATGATATTCGAGCCATGGACAAACCATCTGATCATGCGCCAATTTGGGCAGAATTCGATTTAACGTAAATTTTTAGTGTCATTAAGAAGGATGAGTACATGTTGAATAATTCGATTTTATCGGTAAAAGATCTTAATCAAATGGTCAAAGATCTACTTTCTGATGCGATTGGTCAAATTTGGTTAGTTGGCGAAATTTCGAATTTTTCTCGTCCATCTTCAGGGCATTGGTATTTTACGCTTAAAGATGATGCTGCCCAAGTGCGTTGTGCGATGTTTCGAAATAGTAATTTTCGAACGGGGTTTACACCACAAAATGGGCAACAAGTTTTAGTTAGAGCGATGGTGACATTGTACGAAGCTCGTGGAGAATACCAATTAGTCATTGATAAAATGCAACCGGCTGGTGCAGGATTACTGCAACAAAAATTTGAGCAATTAAAACAAAAACTATCTGATGAAGGACTCTTTGATCCTATCTATAAAAAAAGTTTACCGGAAAATATTCGTACTGTCGGTATCATCACCTCAGCAACTGGGGCAGCATTACATGATATTTGTCAGATTTTAAAACGCCGAGATCCCAGTTTACAGGTAATTATTTATCCGACCCAAGTTCAAGGTACAGAAGCTGCTGGTCAAATTGCCAAGATGATCCAAATAGCAAATGTACGTCAAGAGTGTGATGTATTGATAGTTGGGCGGGGTGGTGGATCGCTTGAAGATCTTTGGTCATTCAATGAAGAAGTGGTTGCAAGAGCGATATTTGCTAGTCAACTACCTATTGTAAGTGCAGTTGGACATGAAATTGACTTCACAATAGCTGATTTTGTTGCTGATGTGAGAGCAGCAACGCCTTCCGCTGCCGCAGAGCTTGTTAGTCATGATAATAAAGAACAGATTCGGCGAATTTTGATACAAGAACAACATTTATCGATGGCGATGGATTATTACTTAACAAGACAACGCGAAATATTGAATACATGGTTTCATCGACTTCAAGCGGAACATCCCCAAGCAAAGCTATCTCAACAATTAAATCGACTCATTACTTATCGACATGCGTTATATGAAAATATTCAACAATATTTGCTTAAACTTACTAATCAATATAATCGATTAGATAGAAAGTTATTGAGTGTTTCGCCAGAATATCACATCACGTTTTATGGTCAGACATTATATCAAAAGCAACAGCAACTGATTAATATGATTAAACAAAAACTAGCAATGTCGCAACATCAATTTGTTTTACAAACCTCACAACTTAATAACTTAAGTCCGCTGGCAACGTTAGAGCGGGGTTATTCAATTACCACTAACCAACATGATGATGTGATTTGTAATAGTCAACAAGTGAAAGTGGGTGAATGTATCACGACAAAGTTAAAAGAAGGGATTTTAGTCAGTCAAATTACTGAGGTGAAATAAAATAATTAATTATTACGGTAAAAATCATATTACTAAACTTCAATTTTATACAATAAAGTATACTGATTATTTTAATCAAATAAAATTGTCATTACTGTAGTAATACAGTATATAATACTGCGTTAAAAATTTTTTTAATAACTAATAATATTTAAGTACATAAGAGAATAGACGATTTATGCATCCCCCAATAGGTATTGATTTAGGTACAACAAACAGCTTAATTTGTGTTTGGCAAGATAGTAAACCGACGCTGATTCCCAACGCAATTGGAGAAGTGGTAACACCATCAGCAATAAGCATTGATGAAGATGGCTCCATTTTAGTTGGTCGAGCAGCGTTATCACGATTAACAACTCATCCCAATCAGAGTGCATCAGCATTTAAACGTTTTTTAGGATCGAATAAAGTTTTTGAATTAGGCGATAAGAAGTTTACGCCAACAGAACTTTCTGCAATTGTCCTAAAATCTTTAAAAGCTGATGCTGAAGCTTTTCTAAAACAAAACATTCATGATGTGGTGATTTCTGTCCCTGCTTATTTTAATGATGAGCAGCGCAAACAAACCCGTTTTGCAGCTGAACTTGCTGGTTTAAACGCGGTACGTTTAATTAATGAACCAACTGCAGCGTCCATGGCATATGGCTTGCATGATGAACAATCCGGTAATACATTAGTTTTTGATTTGGGTGGGGGAACATTTGATGTCACCGTACTTGAATACTCTATGCCAATAATCGAAGTCCATGCTTCGGCGGGCGATAATTATTTAGGTGGAGAAGATTTTACTCATGATATTGTTAAAGCTTGCTTAAGTGAATGGAATATTAAACAGCAAGATGTTTCAGCCGATGATTATGCCAGATTACTTGATTTAGCTGAACAGTTAAAATGCAAGTTAAACGGCGAACAGATGCAACACTTAACTTGGTTTTGGCAAGATAAAGAGTGGCAATTTGAGCTTAACGAAAATCGAGCTAAAATGATTTGGTTGCCATTATTAAATCGCCTTCGAGCACCGATCGAGCAAGCGTTAAGTGACGCTCGGTTGAAGCCGAATCAACTAGAACATATTGTGTTAGTGGGTGGTTCGTCTCAATTGGGCGTTGTGCGTGAACTGGTTACCAAATTATTTGGCAAATTACCTTATCGCCATATTAATCCGACCACTATTGTGGCACAAGGTGCTGCAGTACAAGCAGCTTGTCGATTGCGTAATAAAGATGTGGAAGAAGTTATTTTGACCGATGTTTGTCCTTACACATTAGGTATTGAAAGTGCGTCGGATAATGTTCATGGCTTATTTTCCCCCATTATTGAACGCAATACAATTGTACCGACTTCAAAAGTGAAGACTTTTTATACTAGTCGTCCACAACAAAAATTGATTTCTATAGCCGTTTATCAAGGCGAAAATCCACGTGTTGAAAACAATGTGTTAATTGATGAGTTTGAAGTTCCTTTAACGCCTATGGAAAAAATACAAGGGATTGATATTCGTTTCAGTTATGATTTAAATGGATTATTAGAGGTCGATGTTGTGGTACTTGAAACAGGTAAGCAACACGGCAAGGTAATCGATCATAGCCCGATAGGGTTAACAGAACAACAAAAACAGGAAAGTCATGAACGTTTAAAATCACTGAAAATTCATCCCCGAGATCAAATGCAAAATCGTACATTATTAGCTAGATTGGAACGTGCATGGGCGCAATCACTTGGTGATGAACGTCATTTAATTGGATCTTATCTTGAAGCATTTCTTGATGTATTAAATCGTCAAAATCCAGATGAAATTAATGAGTTTCGTTGTGATATTGAGTCTGAACTTAAAGATCTTGATAGATAATTATTCAAAGTAGTATTTATAAACTTCTCCCCTTTTATTATTGATATAAAAGGGGAAGTTTATACACTAGTTTATCTATTCCTTCACAGGCGGTCCATATCGGTTATTTTTTTTATAACTAGGTTTCCAGAAAGGTAATAATATCAGTAAAAATAGGGTATAAATAATGAAGTAACTTGGTTCACCTAAATAATTATCATTTGCACGTCGTTTTAATGCGAAAATAATATTTATTCCCGAAATCATATAAGCAAATTTTGAAACTTCGTTATATATTGATGCTTCGGACAAATATCTATCAAGAAATAAGGTAGAAAAACCAATAATTAACAGACTATAAAAAATTTGTTTACAAAATCCTTTACGATTTGTTCGTCCATTTAAACGCCAAAATTGCCACCATTTATTTTCAGGTAGAGATAATGCATCAACTTGTTTTTGATTTTCACGATTTCTAGCTAAAAGTAAGGCGGCACATAAGCGTAATATCATATTATTGTCTGAATGATTTTTTAGCCCTTCTAACATCTCAATATCATCTTCTTCAATTAGACCACAGTAGTTGGCTAAACATTCTTTAAGATATATTATTCTAGCCGTTAGATCATTATGTTGATATTTATCTTTATTTACTGAAGATGGAAATAACCACTGTTTTTCGAGCGAATTTGCGATTTTTTGTAAATCACCATTATCACCTGCAATTTTATTTAACGTTTGTTGTAATTTCAGATTTTGTTCAGGTTTATATAACAAAATGGCATTTAATATCATTAAATAATAAGGGTTTTGATTGGCAAATTTGGTTTGCCACAATTGTTCGATTTTATTTTCGATATCTTTTAAATCAATTTTTTCAGGATAGTCTATATCAGATTCGATTGAATCTGGGTAATTGATTAAAATACTATTGATTAACCCACTATTATTATCCATTAAATTATAGAGCTCAGTTTTATTTTGCCAGTTTCCATATTTGAAAATATTAATCACTGGAAGCATTTGATCATCATCGGTTAATTTAAACGTATTATTTTCTTTTCGAAGATATTTTGCTGTTTCGTAGGGTTGATTAATTATAGCCATCGTCAAAATAAATTGACGATACCACTCCCAATAAACGTTTTTATCACACGATGAATCAGGTGGAGTTGGAAACTGGTAATAATGTTCAGATTCTAAGAAAATAAACCAGTCAAACATCTCTATATTTGCATAACGCGAGAAATTATCAAGATGTTTTTTGGCACGCTCCGGAATGGCATCGAATCTATCCAACCATAAACGACCATAGTATTGTTCGTACCCATTCAAGTTAGGATCAAATTTATCTGGAATGGGCGTATTTTCATCACTATCATACAACCAAGCTTTAAATTCTTTGACGGGTGGAATTTGTTCAAGCCATGTTAAATGTTGCCGAGCTTGGCGTTGTAAATTTTGTAGAATAAAATACTCAAAGTCATCTTTACTCTGTTCATCAATAATTTGTTGTAATAAAGTTTGATTACCATGTCGTAACATAATGGCATGACGATATAAGCGATATAAACGATTAGTACCGTCATCAAGTAACAACAGTGCAAGAATTTGACGATAATTCCAACTCACATTTAACGACCATTTGATAAAACTTGCAATTTCAGGGGAATACTCATCAGGATCAATTTGTGCTAGTCGTGCAACCGTTGTTGCTGTTAACTGAGGAACTGCGTAAAGGTAAGTTTCTGATGTTTCTGCAGCGATACAATAAGAGTTATTCAATGCGATAATTAACAATGGAAAATAATCACTAGCATAATGTGAGCACCAGCCCGCTATCCAACTGGCTGCTTTTTCTTGATAATGACCTGAGTTATAAAGATCAAGCCAAGCCTGTAAAGACTCATGTTTTTTATCAAGCATAGTATATTGAATTGCTGCAATATATTTCCATTCGATATTGATATGTTCATCTTGATCATCTTGAGTGATGCATTTCAACGCATAATCTAATAAGGTTTGATTAGGTATTCTTGCAACGCAGTGCCAATTAGCAAATTGAAGCATTAAGCTTTTATCATTGGGTAAATAGATGACGGTATCTTGTGATAAAAAGTCATAAAGATCACTACTTCTACGTTCGTAAAATAACCATTTGGTATAATCGATATAATTTATCGTTGCATCTTGCAGAGCTCTGTTTGTGGGGGGTAACAGGGTATAGTCAAATAAATCTTCACTCTCAATATGATTTAAAAAGATATCATACCTTTCAGATTGATTGGGAGATTGTATTTTCAGTTGTTGGCGCCAACGCAAATTATCCGCTAACAGTTTGATACAAGCGTTTGATACATTGCTTGCTTCATAACTTATTTCTAATAGACGCCATTTTACCGAATCAATGATTGCCATTGGGTAATCGTAAAATGAACTAATAAATTTTTGCCATTCATCGGCGTTAAAACACCGTTGTGGATCGTTCAAAAGTGCTTGATAAGCAGTATAAATTTCATTTTCTTTGATTTGTTTTTCTGTAAGGGGGTGAGTGACTGCTTGCTCTTGTGATTCTTGTTGTGATTGCCCATCCATTTGTTCGGTTGACTGTGCATACTGTATTGCAAACTCATAAGCTTCACGTAAAGCTTTAAATCCAATCGGGTCTGTTTCGGGATGATAAAAGGGTAACTTGGCTCGATAGGCTTGACGTATTGCGACAGTATCCGTCGTTTTTTCTATTTCGAGTAGTTGCCAAATATGTTCATTCATAACCAATCATACTCCCTTAATGATTCTGGCTTTTCAAATTTCTCAATATCAATAAACCATGGTAACCGGTTAAAGGGTGCTTGTTTGTCTTCATATAAATTTGCCATGGATGTGACGTTAGATGGACGGGATAATTCACAGCGTAATTTTTCTAAATCGTCTTTAATCTGTAAATTATTCCAATATTGTAAACCAATAAACCAACTAACAAGGTAGTGTTGCCAAGATTGATAAAAGTATGTTGAACGTAACCCAATTCTATGCAAAATCCATAAACATTCTTCTTCAGTGACATATTTATTCGTCGTGCCAAGTCGTAGAAGATAGGCCATCCGAGCATAATCCCAACTACGAATTCCTGCAATATTACAGATAGGAAATGTTTGCTCAACAAATTTAAGTATCACTTTATGATAATCAGTTTGACGTTCATAAAAGCTGAGCCAATCAAATTCAGACAATTGAGAATATTTAGAATAGAATTCAGATAATAATGGTGCATGTCCATCATCAATCATGGTGAAAACGCAATCAAGTAAAGTTTCCCGAGAATCTATTTCCCAACTCTCTTTCAAATCTATAAAATCATCGTTAGGATAAAAAAAAGGTGAGGTATAGCTTGCTCCATATCTTTTATTTAATATTACCATTGGCGCTGACAAACCATATAGCCAATCAATATAATCCTGTTCCATATTAGCCTATAAAATATCAATACATAGTTTAGTGTATAAAGATAACAGATTTTTTAAATAGACGTCAGTCTGTTTTACTGTTTTTCGTTTATTATTTTTAAAAAAATAAACAATAATTATTATGAATAACAGTAAAATTGTTTTGCAAATTACTTTGTGCAAGGCATAATAAAATCAATTTATTTTGTCATAAGTTACACATTACTAAGCCATAAATGAAGGAGTTATAATGAGAAAAATTGCCTTAACGGTAATATTAATGTCTGGCTCATTGATGTTACAAGGCTGTGTTGCTGCGGTAATTGGAGCCGGTGCAACGGCTACAGCCAAAGTTGCTTCAGATCCGCGTACAACCGGGACTCAAGTTGATGATACAACGCTGAATTCACGAATGGGTATGAAATTAAAAGAAAATACATCAGCTTTTATTGGTTCACGTATTTCAACGAGTGCTTATGACGGTAATATTCTTTTAACCGGACAAGCAAATAATGAACAGAGTATGAAAGCCGAAAATCTTGCTCATGAAGTTGAAGGTGTCAAAAAAGTATTTAATCAAATTCGTATCGGTGAGTCTGTTGGTGCAGGAACCATTACCAATGACGCATGGATTACAACCAAAGTTAAATCACAATTAGTCTTAAATTCGGCAACAAAAGCCAGAAATATTAAAGTCGTTACCGAAAATGGCGAAGTCTTTTTAATTGGTATTGTCAAACCTGAAGAGGGTAAAGCTGCTGCAGTTGTTGCCAGTAAAGTAGCTGGTGTTAAAAAAGTTATCACACTTTTTACTTATTTAGATAAGTAAAAAGTGAAATCGATGAAAGGGCGGAAAGATATTTCGCCCTTTTATTATTCTAATTAACTGATTGAATTCGCTCTATTAATTTATCTAATCCTTTTAGGCGAGATTGACTAAGCTCGTCGGTAATTTTAAGTTTACTTAATTCAAACTGAAAATCGATAGCCTGAATTTGCTTCGCTGTTTTATGATTTGCAATGATAAGTAAAATTGCGAGTAACCCTTTAACAATTCGACCCTCACTATCACCTTGAAAAATAAAAGTATCATCAGCTTGTTTTTGAAAAGTAAGCCAAACTCGATTTTCACAACCATTGACTTGGTTATTATCTGTTTTTAAATCGGCTGGAAAGTCAGGCAATTGTTTTGATAACGCAATGATTTGCCGATAACGATCTTGCCAGTTTTGTTGTTTCAATAATAATTCCGTTAATGTTTGCTGCGATAGCATAATATAGACCTATTTGTCGTTTACATAATGATAAATATTTAAAGTTAACAAAAGCTGGTGATAATACAATTAATCCAAGATTTGTATTGCATGTTGTAATGCATTTATAAAACGATCGATATCGTGTTTGTTATTATAAGGCATCAATGAAAGACGAATGACACCTTGGCAACCTAGCTTTTGCATTAATGGTTGAGCACAAAGTTCACCAGTGCGTATTGCAATGTTTTGTTCACTTAATAAGATAGCAATATCATTATGATGAATATTGTGGATATTAAATGTGATGATTGAACTATTATTTACACTGTAAAATTGAATATTGGTTAGTTTACTAAGTTGTGATTTTGCATAATCGGCTAATTGTTCGGAATATACTTGTGCTTGATTAAAATCCCAACGTTTTAGCCATTCAAACGTTGCATTAAAGCCTAGCATTCCGGCGATATTGGGTGTGCCTGCTTCAAATTTATACGGATGTTGCTCAGGTATAAAGTGATCGAAAGAGACACTTTTTAGCATTTTACCTCCACCATGCCAAACGGGCATAGTCTCAAGCAAAATTTGTTTACCATATAATACACCGAGTCCTGTAGGACCATATAATTTATGCGCTGAAAATGCATAAAAATCAATATTAAGTTTATCAACATCAATGGGATGATGAACAATACCTTGAGCACCATCCACCACTAAAATGGCATTATATTGGTGAACGATTTGGCTAATTGCTGCTAAATCCGGGCAAAATCCTGTCACATTGGACATTTGTGTAATGGCGACAATTTTTGTGCGTTCTGATAGAAGTGAAGTCAGATCATCAATAACTGATGACCATTTAATCACTTTGGCGCCCGTTTGCTCTGCAACAATTAGCCATGGCAATAAATTGCTATGGTGCTCTAATTCACTGACAATAATCTCATCACCTGCTTTTAGCAAAGGTCGAGCATAGCTTTGTGCAATAAGATTAATGGATTCGGTCGTACCACTTGTCCAAATAATTTCACTGCTGGTTGAAGCGTTAATCCAATCAGCGACATTTTGCCGAGCTTGATTTATTATTTCAGTCACTTGTAAGGCATTAGGGTACAAACTGCGTTTAACAGTTGCAGTATTGTGTGCATAATATTCCAGCGTCGCATCGATCATCGCTTGGGGCTTGAGTGATGTTGCGGCTGAATCAAGATACACGTTTTCATTGTTCAGAGCAGGAAATTCTGCTCTAAACATTTGAGGAGAAAACTTTTTACTGGTTAAGTTCAAGTCCTGCAATCCCATTCCAATACCCATTACAGTCTCGTTTATGCTCTATATGTAGCGGATTTAATCCTTCTTCGTTCGCTCTAAACTGTTTCACAATATCCAGTGTTTCCAAGCCAAGTGGAGAAATACGAACAATATCAACTAACCCTTTCATCTCTTTGAGTTGATTACCCAAATTATAGCAATAACCGCTTTGTGTTTGGATTCCATTTAAAACAAACACTTTTTGTTGTTCTTGTGAGAATACTTCACGCCCAACAGGGTATTTGATACAACATGTTTCGCATTTATCTTTGGGTTTATCTTCTGAACGTGCCGTAAAACAACGAGCTGAATAGGCTAACGGCAGGTAACCGTAACTGAAAACTTCAACATCAAAATTTCGCTCGATATTGAGACTATCAAATTGATTTAGTACATTTGCTAACCAATCCCGAGAAAGCTCAACGGGCATGCACCAACGTACCATACCTTGTTTTTGTAATAATTTTAATGTGTAAGCGTTATAGCAATTAATCGCAGGGCCCGCAACAAAAGGCAATTTATTTTCTTGAGCGATATTAATTGCAGCTAAATCATTGGCTTCAATTAAAAAATCGCCATTATTAACGAGTAATCTTAATTCATTTAATTCAGATGGAGCTTCAAGCAAAGCCAACGTTGAAAGCACAACTTGTTTACCTGATTTAGCGACTTCTTTAGCTAATTCAAGCCAGTTAGGGACTTTCATTTCACGGCGTTTAGTACAAACTGTTTCGCCCATATAAATAATATCGGCTTCACTTTCTTTTGCCGCATGATAAAAAGTTTCTGTTTCGGTTTTAGGCCAATAATAAAGCACTGGGCCTAATGCATATTTCATAATTTTGCTCACTATATTGATTTATGTTAGATCATTTATCAAATCATTTAAAATGATATTTTATTAAATAAATTCAACAATATAAATTAAAGTAATGCCACTTTATTTTTAATAAGTGTCTTTTTTAATAATATGAATTTAGCGTCTAAAATACTCAATTATTGCCATTTACGGTGATAAGCACCCAATGTCGTTTGTGTTCCTTCCGACACTGAGCCTAATGTATCCATCCAATGTTGCTCAGCGTGAAATGATTGTGGGTTGGCTTTATAACGGTCAATTGCTTGTCGCCATACTTTGGTTACTTGTTCAACATAAGCTGGACTGCGTTGACGCCCTTCAATTTTGACCGATGCAATATTGGCAGCAAACAGATCGGGTAATAGCTCAATAGTGTTTAAACTGGTTGGTTCTTCAATTGGATGATAAAGCTGTTCACCAACAAAATAACGTCCTTTACATAGGGTTGGATAACCGGCATTTTCACCTTTTTTATGGCAATCAATCAATACGTTATTCAAACGAGATTCAAGACCTTTGTCGGTCTCTTCCCATCGCACAAATTTAGCTGGAGAACATGCCCCAACCGTATTAGGTGATTCACCTGTTAAATAAGACGATAAATAGCAACGACCTTCAGCCATTATACATAAACTACCGAAGGCAAAAACTTCTAAAGGGACGGGAGAAACTTTTGATAACTGTTTAACTTGATGCATCGACAGAACACGAGGCAATACAATACGATGAACCTGAAAATTATTATAATAAAACTTAATTGACTCTTCATTGGTTGAAGAGGCTTGAACGGAAACATGGCGTTCAAGATTAGGGTACTTTTCGGTTGCATAATCGAGCATAGCAAGATCCGCAATAATTAAGGCATCAGCACCAATGTTAGCCGCGGTATCAACCGCATGTTGCCAACGCTGAAAATTTTCAGGATGTGCAAAAGTATTTATCGCAATATGCAATTTTTTACCACGTTTATGTACATAATCAGCGGCTTCAATTAATCGCTTCTCATTGAAATTTAAACCAGCAAAATGACGCGCATTGGTATCATCTTTTAAACCAATATAAACGGCATCAGCACCATTATCGATGGCTATTTTAAGTGATGGCAATGAACCTGCTGGACAAAGAAGTTCCATAATAATTCCTAAGTTAAGTTCGGTAATTTATACGTCGTGTATTATGCAATAATTCCCAATTTAAAGCGACTAGAAAGCCAAGTATGCGATGAAAAAAGTAACAATAGTGTGGATTAAATAGATTAACTAACTGTCAGGAAAATTGCCAGAATACTAACTCTATTGCTCACAAATTGCAGTTGGTCAATCATGATAAATATTCTTTTATTTTGTACTTAAAATAGGACAAAATCACCTTAACGATAACGACTGATGAAGAGAAAAATCAAGGTGATTTTATCGACTGAATAACAATACAACGTATGATTATTGTAATTGGCAGGCGTCTTCATCGCCAGTATTTTGGCAAGACAGCTTAAAATAATGTTTAGCTGTGTTAATGTCTTTTTCTCGTCCCAGTCCTTGTTGATAAATAAGTCCTAAATAGTATTGTGATTCACCATGATTTTGTTCAGCAGCCAGTTCAAACCATTTTTGGGCTTGCCGATAATCTTGTTTAACGCCGTTTCCGTTAAAATATAGCCAACCTAATTTGAATTGTGACTCAACGTAACCTTTTTTCGCTGCTTTTTCATCTAATTTTCTACCTTTTACGTAATCTTGTTTCAATCCACCTTTTCCAAGATAATAAAAGTTAGCCAAATTATTATTTGAAACAATGGCATTTCCTTTTACGGCTTGTTCATAATACTTTCTTGCTTTGACGTCATCTTGTTTGACACCTCTTCCAGCTTCATACAAAACACCAAGATTTCCGGCCGCAGCTGGTTCTCCATGCTTTAATGCTTTTTCATACCACTTTCTAGCCATGATATAATTTTGATTGATTGCGTCATTTTTTAAATTGGATTCGATTCCTTTTGCTTTTGGCTTTTGAGCAATTAAATCATAAAAAAGCCCCATATAAAACTCGCCACTACTGTTACCGTTCAATGCGCCTTTTTCAATCAGTTTTTTTGCTTTATCTAAATTTTGAGTGACGCCTAAACCATTCAAATATAAGGAACCTAAATAAACTGAGGCATTTTCATTATTTTGTTTTACGGCTTTTTCATACCATTGAGCTGCTTTGGTATAACTTTGCTCAACTTCAATGCCTTTTTCATACATATAACCTACATGAAATTGTGCTTCTGCATCATTTTGGATAGTGGCTTTTCTGTACTCATCCTTATAATTAAGTTCTTGATTTTCATCAGCGAAAATGGGGGTGTTTACTGAAAAAAATAAGCATAAAATTAATATTAATTTCTTCATCCATTTTTTCCTATTTATAACAATTTATAGCAAATATATTGTATCAAATTACATCGATAATGGTTTATAAGTATCGTCTTTTAATAAAGTTTTATTAAATAAGTTTGTAATATGTGAAAATTATTTAGCAATGCATACGGTGAAAATCAAAAATAATGTTAGTGATAAGTGAATAATATGTTGATAGGAATTATTTATGTAGCAGCTAGTCTCTTTGATAAATTATTAACGTATCAAAACATTATTTAATGCGGTGAATTTGGGATGTTGCGTTATTTTTCTCAAAATCAATAATATCGCTGACATTCCCAACATAATCTGGCAATAAGCTTATAAAACCTTTATACTATGCCGTAAATTTTGGTATCACTTTTTAGGTTTGCCAAAACAACCCGTTCTTTAACATCATCAATTGGAAGAAAATTATGCATCCGATGCTTAATATTGCTATTCGTGCTGCTCGCAAAGCAGGAAATGTTGCCATTAAGGCTTATGAAAATCCTAGTTCAATCGAAATTGATACTAAAGGTGCTAACGATTTTGCAACCAATGCAGATCGTGCTGCTGAAGCTTTAATTATTGAAACAATTAAAAAAGCGTATCCAGATCACACTATTATCGCTGAAGAAAGTGGTCTTGCTAAAGGTAGCGATGCCGATACGCAGTGGATAATCGACCCAATTGATGGTACCACCAATTTTATTAAGAATATCCCACATTTTGCTGTATCTATCGCTGCTCGAGTCAAAGGTAAAACCGAAGTGGCAGTGGTTTATAATCCAATGAGCAATGAATTGTATACTGCTGCACGTGGTAAAGGTGCTCAGCTAAATGGCTATCGTATTCGTGTCAGCAATGCTAAAGATTTAAATGGAAGTATACTGGCAACTGCATTTCCATTTAAAGCGAAACAATATAGCGATAGCTATTTTGCAGTTTTACAAAAATTATTTACTAAATGCGGTGATTTTCGTCGCACTGGTTCAGCAGCATTAGATTTGGCTTATGTGGCAGCAGGTCGTTTAGATGGATTTTTCGAAATCGGTTTAAAACCTTGGGATATTGCGGCAGGTGAACTCATCTTACGTGAAGCTGGTGGTGTCATTACCGATTTTGCCGGTGGTAATAATTATATGGTATCTGGTAATGTTGTGGCTGGTAATCCACGAGTTGTGAAAGATTTATTAGTGTCTACTCAAAACGATTTGCCAGAAAAATTACGTAATTAATTTCTATTATGAACAGCGTTGTAATAACGCTGTTTCCTCTTATTTATTGCTTGTCTTTTTGATCACTAAGAAAAAGTAATTGATGCAAAGCATCTTGTATTAAAGTGATTATTGTTTAGGATGGTCAGCTATTGCTGCCATTGTACAATTGATATTCAGCCCTTGGCGATTTAAACAATGGCTTCCCCATTGATACATTGCTTCTAATACAGGTTTAATACTTTTGCCAAAATCTGTTAAGGAATATTCTACTTTTGGTGGGACGACAGGAAACACTTTTCGGTTGATTAATTGATTGGATTCGAGTTCACGTAACTGCTGAGTTAACATTTTTGGTGTGGCGCAAGGAATCTCTTTTCGTAACTGAGAAAATCTTAATGTTTTGTTTGTCATCAGTTTCCATAAAATTAATGATTTATATTTACCTCCAATCATATTGATTGTTGTTTCAACCGGACAGTGAATAACAGATTCCAAGCTTTGCTCGTTGTTATAGGTTTTAACTAAATGATTTTTCACTTAATGCCTCAATAGTATCTTTTTGGATAGTATATATCAAAAAAGTGCATTCTTGTTATTCGAATAATTAGTATTAAAATATTTGTTAAGTAATCAAAAAAATTTGTTGAGAACGTTTTTTAATCTTAACAACCCTATCACCAAAGGATGCGTCAAATGAAAACAGTTGAATATAATTTTTATGTTGAAGATATGAGCTGCGCATCATGCGTTAGTCGTGTTGAAAAGGCGATTAAAAAGGTTGATGGAGTAATTGATGTTAGCGTGAATCTAGCAACTGAAAAAGCAACCGTTAAAGCAAATTCAAATGTTAATTTAGCAACACTGATGTCAGCGGTAGATAAAGCAGGTTATCATGCGGTGAAAATGACGGATCAGCAAACACATGCAAAAGATACTGAAAAACAAGCATCACTTTGGCCGATTGTGGTGTCCATTTTATTCGCTCTTCCTTTTGTTTTACCAATGTTACTCGAGCCATTTGGTTTCCATTTAATGATGCCTGCATGGTTACAACTTATTCTGGCTTCGATTGTTCAATTCGGTCTTGGTGCTAAATTTTACCGAAGTGGTTTTAGTGCTTTAAAAGCTTTCACTGGTAATATGGATTTATTAGTGGCTATAGGTACCAGTGCGGCTTATGGTTTATCGTTATATCAATTAATTACAGGGCATTATGATCATCTCTATTTCGAATCATCTGTTGTAATTATAACTTTAATCTTAGTGGGTAAATGGTTAGAGTCAAGAGCGAAACATCAAACCACACAAGCGATCGAAGCACTTTCAGCATTAAGACCTGAAGTCGCATTAGTCAGACAAGGGGATCACGAAATTAGTTTACCGATTAGCCAAGTTAAAGTGAACGATATTGTCGTGATTAAACCCGGTGAACGTATTCCAGTTGACGGTATTATTATGGAAGGCACATCCAGTAGTGATGAATCGATGTTAACCGGAGAAAGTTTTCCAGTTAATAAAACTGTTAATGATGTGGTCACGGGTGGCACCATTAATGGTGAAGGACTGATAATCGTCAAAACTACCGCTATCCAATCTGATTCAAAACTGTCTAAAATTATTGAAATGGTCGAATCTGCACAGGCTAAAAAAGCACCTATTCAGCGAATTGTCGATCGTATCAGCGCAATTTTTGTCCCAGTCATTTTGATCATTGCTTTGATTACCTTATTGGCTTGGGGAATTATTTATCATGATTGGCAACAAGCATTACTTCATGCCGTTGCTGTATTGGTGATTGCTTGCCCATGTGCTTTAGGATTGGCAACACCCACAGCGATTATGGTTGGCACGGGTGTGGCTGCACGTCAAGGTATTTTGATTAAAGATGCTGAAGCTTTAGAAACCTTGCATAATGTTAACACTGTCGCATTTGATAAAACAGGCACCTTAACAGAAGGTAAACCTGACTTGGTGGAAATCGATGTCGTTGGAACTGAAACACCCGATCAGATTTTGTCACTTGCTGCATCGATGCAAGCTGGTAGTGAACATCCATTAGCAAAAGCTATGTTATCTAAAGCTAAAAAGTATGATTATGCGAAAAATATCACATCAGTAACAGGATCGGGCGTCATGGCAACGATTGATAATACCGAATACTATTTAGGAAGTTTGCGTTGGATGAAATCGTTAAACGCCTATTTTGTAAACATGGATGATAAAATAGATGAGCTAACCAGTAAAGGGTACACTATTTCATTTTTGGCTAAACAACAAGCTGAAGATAGTGTCGTGATACTTGCTTTATTTGGCTTTGCTGATGTGATTAAACCTGAAGCGAGAAATGCAATTGATGCATTACATCAATTGCATGTTAACACTGTCATGCTAACTGGTGATAATCAACAAGCGGCAAATTATGTGGGTCAACAATTAAATTTAGATAAAGTGATAGCCGAAGTGTTACCCCAAGATAAAGCCAACTATATTTATCAATTGCAAAAAGAGAGCCATACCAATACCAATAATCAAGTAGCAATGGTAGGGGATGGCATTAATGATGCGCCAGCGTTGGCGGCCGCTGATATCGGCATTGCCATGGGAACAGGTACTGATGTGGCAATGCATACGGCAAGTATTACCTTAATGCGAGGTAATTTATACCTTATCGCTGATGCTATTGATATTTCTCGTCGAACATATAATAAGATCAAACAAAACTTATTTTGGGCGTTTTTCTATAATTTAATTGGTATTCCATTAGCGGCATTTGGTTTTTTAAACCCAATGATTGCTGGCGCTGCTATGGCTTTAAGTAGTGTTAGTGTGGTGACTAATGCATTATTACTAAAACGCTGGAAGCCAAGAGCAGAAGCAAAATAAAATTAGCTTGTTAACCTTTAACTTAAGGGGCAATGGATGGTGTCCCTTAATGATTTGATAGCTGATTGATAATGAGCAAGTGGCTTATTTCCTAAGTGACACGAAAATCAATTTGTGATCCTTTTCCTTGCTCAGTCACAAACACACCGACAGCGCAAATAAGTTGTTCATTATAATATATCAAAGGGATGCGTGTTCGCATCCAAGGTGGAATATGGTGTTCTTGCCATAGTTTTTTGATTGCTCTTGAGCCTTGACGATTAACGATTTGAAGTTGTCCTTGAGCATGAAAGCGTACGGTAACATGTTCGTTTCTGTTCGGTAGACGACACGTTAAATCATCTTGATAAAGAGCATGTAACTCACCGATATGATCAGGTAAAACTAAAGGCGAAGTCAGATCCCAATTTATGACTTGTTGTTCAGTATCTTTATAGAATGGCAATAGATAAAGTAAATTTTGATAACGGCGAATTTGCTTATGGTGTAAAACGAATTGCGGATTAGCATCGTTCTTTGCTTGAACAACGGTTTGCCAAATAAGTGCTAGTTGTTTTTGGCTAGGCATCATAACGTGTTGATGTCGTAGCCACATGCGTAAAATGGCATTGCGTTTATATTCTGAATAATCGCGTAATGGCGACAAGCGTAGCTGACCTTGCTGGGTTAATACTTGATGAAAATCGTTAAGTAACAGCTCGTTAATTAAAGCTTCTTGTTGTTGGCAAAGCGATGCACTTCGGGAAACCATTTGTGAAAACTGAGGCCAACGTTGATCAATAATTGGCAAAACATTTAATCTAAGAAAATTGCGATCATAATGGTCATCTTGATTACTTTCATCTTCTATCCAAGTTAATTGATGCCAATTGGCATACGCTTCTATTTGTTTACGTGAAATAGTGAGTAACGGTCGAAGATGTTGTTGGTTTTCAACGGGCATGGCTGATAACCCTGATGGACCGCTTCCTCTTTTTAAAGCTAACAAAAACGTTTCGCATTGGTCATCAAGATGTTGTGCTGTGCATAGCATTTCATCGCTTTTCAAATGATGATAAATCGCTTGATAACGAGCATGTCGAGCTTGTTCTTCAATATTGCCTGCCGAGATATCAAGCTTAACCTTTTCAATAATAAAAGGGATTTCCCATTGTTGGCATTGTTGTTGGCAATGGCTTGCCCAATTATCTGCATTTTGACTTAAACCATGATGAATATAAATGGCTCGTACTGCTAAATCAGCTTGTTGTTTCAATTTGACTAGTGCATGTAACAATACAGTGGAATCAACCCCGCCACTATAAGCTACCAATAGCTTACGGTGTTTTTTTAAACATGTTGAAATGGTCTGTGTGATGGTTTGATCAATCATGAGTTGACTTTGGTTATCCATGTTTTTCCTGATTATACTAAGCTTTGTAGTGCATTTGCTTTATGATTATGCTGATTGATTCTTTCTAAACCAGCAGCAAGATCAGCAATTAAATCATCAGGGTCTTCAAGACCGATATGTAATCGGATGAGTGTGCCTGTAAAACTAATACCCGAAACAGGTCTAATTTTAGCTAGTTCTTCCGGTTGATTGGCTAAAATTAATGACTCAAATCCGCCCCATGAATAAGCCATAGAAAAATGGGTTAAATTATCCAGAAAATCGGAAAGTTGAACATCACTTAGGCGATCATGAAGTATAAAAGAAAATAGTCCACTTGCTCCCGTAAAATCACGCTTAAAAAAATCATGTCCTTTGCAACTTTCTAATGCTGGGTGATTCACTGTTGCAACTTGCGGGTGACTAGCCAACCATTTTGCTATTTTTAATCCACTTTCATGATGTTGCTTTAATCTGATAGCTAAGGTGCGTAACCCTCGTGCTGCCATATAAGCCGTATCGGCATCGCACATTTGTCCCATTAAATAAGAACGTTCTCGTAGTCTATCCCAGCATCTTTCATTAGCAACCGCGGTACCTAACATTGCATCAGAATGACCAATTAAATATTTTGTGCCTGCCTGAATTGAGATATCAATATCATGATCTAAGGCTTTAAATAATACACCAGCAGCCCAAGTCGTATCCATCATAATGATAATATCAGGATTTACATGACGAATCGCTTTAACGATGGCCGGTACATCATGCACTTCCATGGTAATGGAGCTTGGCGATTCTAAAAATACGACTTTGGTATTCGGTTTAATATGGTTAGTGATATAGCGACCAACTAAAGGTGAAAAGTAATCGGTTTCGACGCCAAGATCCTTTAAAATATGATTACAAAATTCTTGAGTAGGTTCGTAGCTGGCTTCGGATACAAGGATATGATCCCCGGTTTTTACAAAAGCTAAAATGGCATTAGCAATTGCAGCTGCACCACATGGATAAAGATAACATCCGGCTCCGCCTTCAATTTCAATCATAGCATCCTGAAGTGAAAAGTGGGTTAATGTGCCTCGGCGTCCATAGAATAGTGCCCCTTTGGCTCGATTTTCTGTTGCTTCTTTTTTGGCAGTGACAGTGTCGAAGACTAATGAAGAAGCACGCTGAATTACCGAATTTACAGCGCCTTGGGTATAGCGTTTTTTGCGACCAGCATTCACTAATTTGGTTTGTAATGACATGATGTATCCTTAGCTATCTGAGAAATTTTAATAACAGTTAGCATAGCATGCTGTTAAAATAGTAAAAAATAATTTTTATGAATACTGGCTTTTCAATTATGCTAATCGTCCAACTTGCCAATTTAAATACGGCGACAATTAATTATGCGTTGTTATCAGAGCAAATTATCAACGATGCCAATCAGATGAATGGGCAACGTAAAAAACAGTTTTTAATCTGTCGCTCGATATTAGCAGATTTGCTTAATCACTATTGCCATTGCTCTACCTTGCCAACAATCGTAATCGGTGAAAATAGTCGCCCATGTTTTTTAGATCGAACTCTTCCTGATTTTAATATCAGCCATAGCCAAGATAGGGTAGCTGTCGCGATATCTTTAAACGGTAAAGTAGGTTTAGATATTGAACTTGCTCGCCAGCGTAAACACTATTTAAAAGTAGCAGAAAACTTTTTTGATGATGATGAATATCAATGGATGATAGCGCAAACCGATACATTATCGGCTTTTTGGCAATTATGGACGTTAAAAGAGTCTGCTTTAAAGCTGTATGCGAAAGGTGTTTGGCAAATGAAATCTGTGAAAATTGACCTTAATCACCAATTGATTCATGCTCCTTTTGCAAGTCATTTTTATTATCAATATCAGCATATTGATGATGTCCATTTGGCGGTCAATAGTAGTGTGCCAATAACAAGGTTTATCTTACAACGTTAAAGGCGCTAATCTGCCACATAAAAAATGTAGCAGATTAACATGTTGTATTAATTATTCGTTGGTCGTTAATAAACCTGATTCACTTAACGTTTTGTTAAAATCTTTATCCATAAAGAATAGGTCACGCTTATTTTCACCGACTAATTCTAGTTTATCGACAATGCTTTTGAAGAGTTTTTCTTCTTCATGTTGTTCAGAAACATACCATTGTAAAAAGTTAAATGTCGAAAAATCTTTCTGTGTTAACGCATAATCAACTAGCGCATTAATTGCTTTGGTAATTTTAAGTTCGTGCTGATAAGCCACTTTAAATAATTCAAGTAAAGAAGGATATTGTGATTCAGGGGCTTCAATTTTGCCAATTAAAGCTAAGGAGCCACAATCTAAAACATAATCAAATAAACGCTCCATATGTTGGCGTTCTTCACCCGCATGATCTCTTAAAAACTTTCCGAAAGATGGAAAATTTTGGTCATCACACCAAGCACTCATTTGTAGGTACAGATTTGAAGAGTAAAACTCTAAATTTAATTGCTCATTAAGCTTTTTGACCATTTGATCGGTTAACATTTTTATTTCCTCACATTGCTATTTTATGACTTCACATTTCAATCGATAACTTCGTTGATGTGATTATTATTTATGTATAGATTAATTATCTATATCGTTAATATTGTCTAAATTAGATAAAGGTCTTGAAGTACCTTTCTTTTGTTATTATCTAATTGATATTCCTGAGCTAACCAATTATCAATAGTCTGATAACGCTGTTTAATTGCCGTTATTGCGGCGGTTAGGTATGCTTCTTTAGCAGCAAAAATCACTTTTTGATTTTCAAGTTCGGTTGCCGTTAATTGGTTTTTATTCTGGTTAAGAATGGTGTCACGAAAATCTTTTAATAATTGTTCGGTAAGTAGATAGTCTTGCATGACAACGTCTTCACTCACGCCTAATGCAAACAGTGTTAAAGCGACACCAATGCCCGTTCTATCCTTGCCGACAGCACAATGCTGAACTAAGGGCTGCCCATTACCATTTAATAAAATGTCAGTGAGTTTTTGATAAGCAGGATTATTGAAAGGTAATAATTGATAAAGTTTGATCATAAAATCAAAGGGTGACGTTTTTTTAATGGTAAAAATATCATCTTCAATTTCTGAGGTTAAACTGGCTGTCACTTCATCACTTAATGGATTTGCCGGAACATTAATATAGTTGGCATTACGCCATAAATTGTCGGGATAGCGATTGATTTCGTTCGGATCTCGATAGTCTAAAATGTAGTGTAATTTTAATTCATTCGCTAAGAAGTCTTTTTCTTGTTCGCTAATACGTGAAAATTCACCTGCACGATATAATTTTCCTTTACGTATTTGACGTCCATCTTGTGTTTTAATTCCACCTAAATCACGAAAATTAATTCCATTTTTTATTGGTACAGCAGATGTCATAACGAATCCTTATTTATTCTTAACCTGCTTGCTATATTAGCATGTTTCTGATTAGAATTAAGCCATTGTTTTATTTTTATCAATAATTGGAGTTCTGCTTATGTCGATGTTATCTATTTTACTTTCTGAAAAACCTGCACCCTCGCAATGGGGTAAAGATGCACTACTGAGTTTTTCAGATGAATCAATTACCATTCATTATAAAACTGAGCATCGTTTAGGGGCAATTCAACGTGCAGGGCGTAAACTCGATAATCAATGTATTAAATCGGTTAAACTTAGTGGTCAAGGATGGGATTTAGAAGCTTGTTGGCATTTTTGGTTGGGTTATCGTAATGCAAAAAACAACAATAAAGTCACTTGGGCAAAGCTGGATAGCAAAGATAAAGCAGAATTAACACATCGTCTGGCCATTATTGATTGGTGTCGAGATATTGTTAACCAGCAAGCGGAAACATTGAGCCCACTTGAATTAGCTACGCAAAGTGCCAAACTCATCAGTCAATATTCGACAGACGTAACATACAAAATTATTTCAGGCGAAGCATTAAAAGAGCATGATTATATGGGGATCTATACTGTTGGTAAAGGCTCAGATAGACTGGCAGCGCTACTTGAACTTGATTATAATCCGGGTAAAAATCCAACAACACCGATTACTGCTTGTTTAGTGGGTAAAGGGATCACATTTGATTCTGGTGGTTATAGTTTAAAACCAAGTAGTTTTATGGAGTCGATGCGCTCAGATATGGGCGGAGCAGCGCTAGTCGCTGGTGCATTAGCGCTTGCTATTGCACGAGGCATAAATCACCGTATTAAACTTTATCTATGTTGTGCAGATAACTTAGTGAGTGGTAGCGCTTTTAAACTAGGGGATATTATTTGTTATCGTAATGGTAAAACAGTTGAAATTGATAATACCGATGCTGAAGGTCGTTTAGTGTTAGCCGATGGGTTAATTTGTGCCGATAATGATAAACCACATTATATTATCGATTGTGCAACATTGACGGGTGCAGCAAAAATTGCGGTGGGTAATGATTATCAATCACTACTTTCATTTGATGATAAATTTGCTCAATTGTTATTGGCAAGTAGCGATATTGAACATGAAGCATTTTGGCGTTTACCATTAGCCGAATTTCATCGCTCTCAATTTCCTTCATCCTTTGCAGACATGTCTAATTCTGGATTACCTAATACAGCAGGGGCAAGTACTGCAGCGGCATTTTTATCACATTTTATTAAAAATTATCAGCAAAACTGGTTACATATCGATTGCTCAGCTACTTTCCGTAAAAGTGCAACTGCATTATGGGCAACGGGAGCAACAGGTGTTGGGGTCAGAACTATTGCTCACTTATTGAGTAAATTAAAAAAAGCATGATTCATTGTTAAGGGATGTAATATCTATTTATTAAAACCGATTAGTTTAATAATTCTTAATAATTTTTGTTATTGCTAATTTGAGTTTTTTTCCTACAATAGGCAGAGTTTAAAATTTGTCAAATGTTTATAATTTAGAGATATAAGGAAAGGTATGAAAAAAGTATTTTTTATTTTGTTAACAGTATTGTTTTCAAATGCAACCTACGCTGGCGAGTGTGAGAAATATTGGAATTCAGAAGAGTATGATAAAGCTTTTGATGCTTGCCAAAAAGAAGCCGAACAAGGTGATAAAAAAGCTCAATTTTATTTAGCTCAAGCTTATGAGGAAGGTTTGGGCGTTGAGGGAGATTTCGATAAGGTATTACATTGGGTAACTAAATCAGCAGAACAAGGATATGATCAGGCACAATATTATTTAGCACTAATGTATGATGAAGGTGAAGGTGTTGAAGAAGATGATCAAAAGGCTGTTTATTGGTATAAAAAAGCTGCCGAACAAGGTTTAGTTGATGCTCAATATAATTTAGCGATAATGTATGATGAAGGGGAAGGTGTCGAAAAAAATAAAGAAACAGCTGTGTTCTGGTATAAGAAAGCAGCGGAGCAAGATTCGCCAGAAGCGTTAAATAATTTAGGTGTCATGTATTACAATGGTGAAGGAGTAGAAAAAAATAGACTGTTAGCCATTAAGTACTTTAAGAAAGCCTGTAGTCTTGGCATAGATGAAGCTTGTGATAATAAAAGCTTGCGATAATATAAAACAAATAGAACTAATTAAAATATGTTAAAACTGAACTGTCTTAAATCATTAAGACAGTTCTTTTGAATAAATGAAGTAGAATAAATAAAATCATTTATTCTGTTATGATAATTGCTTTTTTAATATAAATTGGCTCAATCGGTACATTTTGATGTGGGCCCATCCGTTTAGTTGGCACATTGACAATTTTATCAACAACATCCATTCCTTTTATCACTTTTCCAAATACTGCGTAACCATAATCTTTGGATGGATCGTGGTTGAGAAAATGATTATCGACAACATTAATAAAAAATTGGCTCGTTGCACTATCGATGACACCGGTTCTGGCCATTGCAATCGTACCACGCACATTTTTTAATCCATTATCTGCTTCGTTTTTAATTGGGGCATTTGTTTCTTTAAATTTTAATTCACCGTCTGCTCCACCACCTTGAATCATAAAATTAGGGATCACACGATGAAAAGTGGTGTTTTCATAGAAACCACTTTTAACATAATCAAGAAAGTTTTTGGTCGTAATTGGTGCATGCTCATTGTCTAATTCAATTTCAATATCCCCCATACTGGTTTGCAACAATACTTTTGTATCTGCTAATGCAATGGGTGAAAGTAAAATTAAGCACAATGTGATGATTAATGATCTGATTTTATTCATTATATTTGTTCCTTAGTCCATTTGTTTGTTGATTATACCGAATATAAAATTTATTTAAATAACAATTGTGCAAAATACAAAAAAATTTTGTGAAATAGTTCGAGTTATTGTTTATTTAATATTTTTCAACATGTTAAACAAGATATTATAAGTAAGTTTTTGCATTTGAGTACTATTTTTATGGCTGAAAAAAGTATTTTTTTAACGATATGCGATGGTCTGAAAACAAACTCTTAGTATTGACGTTTTATCCTTTATTAAATGATTGTTTTAAATTTTTGGATGACATTATTTTTAAAGTTGGAGAATTATGCGTTGCTTCTTATGCAATATGCCATTATATTTGGCACATCATGGAATTTGTTATCAATGTTCAAAAAACATACCGAAATTAAACAAGGTATGTCCGCAATGTAGTTTACCGCATTCTTTATCCACTCAGATTTGTTATCGTTGTCTTGAAAATAAACCCTATTGGGATACATTAATTGCGACTAGCGAATACATTAATCCGTTAAAAAAATTAATTCAGCAATTAAAGTTTTATCATAAAACGGAACTGACATTGGCACTGGCAAGATTAATGTTTTTAACATGGTATAAAAAACGACTTGCAAATGAAATCATAAAACCGGATTTAGTCACTTGCGTTCCATTACATCATATACGTTATTGGTCAAGAGGATTTAATCAAGCAGAATTGTTGGCAAAAGTGATAGCGAAATGGTTAAATTGTGATTTTTATCCTCATTTACTCTATCGACATCAACGAGCAATAGATCAGAAAAAGCTTTCATTAAAAGAACGTAAACAAAATGTAGAAACACTTTATGAATGTCGAAAAAATCTTTCTCAAAAATCGGTGATGCTTATTGATGATATTGTCACTACGGGAAACACAATAAATGCTGTTAGTCAGCAGCTAAAAAAATGCGGGGCAATGAATATTCAAGTGATTTGTTTATGTCGCACAGTATTGTAAAATTGTAAACAGTCCCTATAATAACCAACATAGTTAGTCAACTATTACAACAAATCAATTAGCTAGTTTATTACCTAATTGCATCAAAAGTGAGGGGTTATGTCTATTATTACCATTTCTGAATCAGCTCAGCAACATTTCAAAAAACTACTAGCCAATCAACCACAAGATACACAAATTCGTGTCTTTGTCATGAATCCTGGTACGCCAAGTGCAGAGTGTGGTGTTTCTTATTGTCCTGCTGATACTGTAGAAGATAGTGATATAGAAGAAAAGTTTGCAGATTTTTCGGTATACATTGATGAAATGAGTGCACCATTTTTAGAAGAAACCGTTATCGATTATGTTACTGATGAATTGGGTTCGCAATTGACGTTAAAAGCGCCAAATTCCAAAATGAGAAAAGTCAGCGATGATGCACCTTTAATTGAACGCGTCAATTATACGATTCAAACTCAAATTAATCCTCAACTTGCTAGTCATGGCGGTATGGTAAGTTTAATTGAACTAACGGAAGACAATTATGTTGTCCTTCAATTTGGGGGGGGCTGTAACGGTTGTTCAATGGTTGATTATACGTTGAAAGAAGGAATTGAAAAACAATTATTAATGGAATTTCCTGAATTAGCAGGCGTTAAAGATGTGACTGAGCATCAAGCAGGAACACACTCTTTTTGTTAAGAAAAACTAAATAATTTGGATTTAAATCTTGCTTATTGCTAAGATTAAGTCATAATCGCATGATGTCTGCCAGTTCACTTTATGATGGGGTTTTATGAATCAAGTCAGCATTATTTCAGATCTTATCGTTTGGATTGAAAAAAATCTGGAGCAGCCTTTGTCTATTGATCATGTTGCTCAAAAATCAGGTTATTCAAAGTGGCATTTACAACGTATGTTTAAAGAAGTAACCGGTCAGGTACTTGGTACTTACATTCGTCATCGTAGGTTAACTTATGCTGCACTTTCTTTACGAATGACCAGTAAACCGATTTTAGATATTGCCATGCAATATCGTTTTGATTCTCAGCAAACATTTACCCGTTCTTTTAAAAAACAGTTCAATGAAACCCCAGCAAGTTATCGACGCGCTGAATTTTGGGATCCGACAGGATTAACGCCAGCAATTGAACTTAATAAAACTCAGCTTACATTACCCGAACCCAAATTCGTTAATATGCCAAAACAGACATTTTGGGGTATTACTTATAAAAATAACTGTAATTTAAGTAAATTATTAGAGGAAGAAAATAAGTTGCGAGGGCAATTTTTTCACAATTATCTTTCTCGTTATACCCATAAAAATGAAATTCTGCCGGATAAAATTTATGCTTTTAACCGTATCTTGAAAAGTAAAGAAAATGCTAATGAACAAGAGTTACTTTATACTATAGCGTTAGAACAAAATAATCATCTTGAGTATATTGAACAGTTTGTTAGCGAAGGTGGTCTGTATCTTTGTTTTAAATATATTGGCACACCAGAAAACTTTAAAGATTTTATTTCTCAGGTGCATTTAGCTGCGATGCCAGCTTTAAAAGTTCATTTACGTGCCGGATGTTTAATTGAAATCCATCATAATCGAGATAAAAATACGGTTGAAACGGCAAAAGATATCCAACGTATGGAATGCGATTATTGTGTGCCAGTTGCAACAGAAAATGAAGTTCTTCTAAAGAAAAATTCGTAGTAATTCTAAGTTGTTATCTGTAATCAATCTTGTGACTAATTGTAATAACCTAGCATTATAATCAATTTAACAATGTTTTTTCTAACCATTGTCTAAATTCTGGTGATGCTTCTTTCAAACTGTTTGATCCACGTGTGACAGTGGCAATACCAATACCTAATTGTTCTTTAAGCTGTCTTTGATTTATTGAACCATCAAGTAAAGAGTGAATTATTTTCACTCGGGTAATTAAAGCATCACGTTCATCTGCGGTTAGCAGGAGTTTAAATATATCCAGTGAATAACCATCATTAAATGCTTGGTGTAGTATTTCAACTGTTTGTTTCCATTCTTGAGTTTTCATAATGCCCACCATTAATAGGTTCTGTTAAATTCGTTTGTTGTAAAAATATTATGCCTTTTTTGACCTAACAAATTTTGATAAATATAATCATAAACTAAAACATTTTTAACATAATTACGTGTTTCAGTAAAAGGAATACTTTCAATAAAAGCTACTGCATCAAGTTTACCATCACTATTATTCAACCATCGTTTAACTCGACTTGGTCCAGCATTATAGGCTGCTGACGCCAAAATACGATTTTTAGCATTTTGTTGATAAACATTATTAAGAAAATATGTCCCTAATTCTATGTTTGTCATGGGATCAGATAGCTGAGATGTTAATGTATAACTAATTGAGCTAACTTTTTTTGCTGTCTCTTTTGCTGTCGCAGGCATTAATTGCATTAAACCTTTTGCCCCAGCTGGTGATTGTATCGTGGCATCAAAAGCGCTCTCTTGACGAGATATAGCCAGAGCATAAGAAAGAGATATCTCTTTACCTTTTAATGCCTGTTTATATATATCTTCATACATAATAGGTAAGCGCTCTGTCCAATTATTCCAAAGTTTTCCAGATATTGTTGCTTGGATACTAAGATCTCCCCAACCTTTATAATAAGCATATTGAGCTAAATCTAAATATTCATTATTTTCAACGTGATTATTCAACATAAAGCGCCATTCGCGTGTTGATTCTGTTAACTTCTTCCAGAAACGTAATTCTTTAATTCGTTTTATAACAGTTTGATTATCATACTTAGATTTTAAATTTGCTATCTCGGCTTGTGTAATTTTTCTGGATTGGTTGTTAAGAGAATATTTTTGCTTAAGCAATTGAGCGCTGACCATGCCATAAAATCCACGATTAGCCGATAATTTTTTCAAAATGGTATTGGCTTCATTTTTTTTGTTTTGGTCTAAATAGACGCGAGCTTGCCAATATTGCCATTCTTCTTTTAATTTATCTTCGGGTGTTAATTGTGATAACCAATAAGCAATATCTTTATAATTATTTTCATCAATCGCAACACGAATGCGTTTTTCAACTAACGTTGTATCATGATACTTGGAAATGTAATCATCACGCCATTTAATTTGCTCATTTGTCGCAGAATCACTGAAAAATCTGTTTGCTAAATTTTTTTGTAATGCAATGAGTTCGGTTTCGCTTAGATGTTGCTGCTGTACCAGTTTTGGCAATAGTATTTGCGCAAAATTCATATCCGCTTTAACTACTCGAGGAAAAGAAGCCAATACAATTTTTTTAGTAAAATTGCTGGTTTTGATATTTTTAGAGAAATCCTCTAATTTTTTCGGATTATCTAATAAAGCATATAAATTACTTTTGGTTGTTTTATAGTCATTATCTAATAAATTGATTAAATATCGTGCTAATTTTAAATTATTCGCTTCTATGGCAAGTTCAATTCGTAACAAAATGATATTGTTTGTTTGTTTTCCAGCATCTTTCCATGCATTAAGAAGAGGATCACAGGCAGAAGGTAATTCTTTTCCTGTTAGCCACAATGATTCTACTGTCTCTATAACAGATTGATTACCCTGTTGTAACAAAGCGTATTGATAACGGCAGTTAGATTGAATTGAGTTATCTTTAGGAAAGTCAACAATAGCAGCCCAATCTTGACGATTGGTCAATTCTGATAAGAAAGATTGACTTAATGATGCTGTTAACGGAAATTTACTATACTGAGTGACAAAATTGCTCACCATGTCTGGGGAAACCGTTTTGATATTTGTTTGAAAATATTGTACTGCAGCATAAGGATACAGTGGGTAATCTTTTAGCTCTTTTAAAAGAGCGGTTTGTTCATTAAGATTGAGTGATTGATATGAGTTAAGCCATTTTTTGTAATTAGCTCGTAAATCTTGCTGCGTATTAACCGCGATTGCACTTTTAGTAAAGAGTAATCCTATTATTAAAATACACTTTAATAGTGATTTCATTGCTCAACTCCTATATCAAATTAGTTTACTAGATTAGCATATTTCACCATTGTTCGTCGATGAAAGAACTTAAGGTTTAATTCCCACTAAAATAGTCAACTAAATACTTGACTAAAATTGAAGGATATATAAAATACCTTCCATATATAAAGGGGAATAAATAATGAAATTGACATCAAAAGGGAGATATGCAGTAACTGCAATGTTGGATATTGCATTACATTCTGGTTTAGGGCCCGTATCACTTGCAGATATCTCAGAACGTCAACAAATCTCACTTTCCTATCTTGAACAACTATTTGCCCGTTTACGTAAACATGGTTTGGTCTCTAGTGTTCGGGGGCCGGGTGGTGGCTATGTGCTTAGTCGAAGCATGGATCAAATTGCGATTAGTTCAATTGTTAAAGCCGTCGATGAAACGGTTCACGCAACAAAATGTTATGGTCATGATGGATGTCAAGGTGGCGTGAGATGTTTAACTCACACGTTGTGGAATGACCTAAGTGAACGTATCGATGAGTTTTTAACAAGTATCACTTTAAGCGAATTAGTCAATAATAAAGAAGTTAAAGAAGTGGCTAGTCGACAAAGCAATCTAATATCAATAAATTAAGCAATAAAATTTGCACACAGATTTTGTCATTGGGAGTATTTAATGAAACTACCTATTTATATGGATTATGCAGCAACAACGCCTGTCGATCCTAGAGTTGCTGAAAAAATGATGCAGTATCTAACCTTGGATGGTATTTTCGGTAACCCCGCATCTCGTTCACATAAATTTGGTTGGCAAGCTGAAGAAGCGGTTGATATTGCACGAAATCAAATAGCCGATCTTATTGGTGCCGATTCACGAGAAATCGTTTTTACTTCTGGCGCGACTGAAGCGGACAATTTAGCCATTAAAGGTGCAGCACACTTTAATCAAGCTAAAGGTAAACATATTATTACGTGTAAAACTGAACATAAAGCCGTGCTTGATACTTGTCGCCAACTTGAGCGTGAAGGTTATGAAGTAACGTATTTAGCACCTGAATCTGATGGAATATTAGATTTAAACAAACTTGCAGCGGCAATGCGTAGTGATACGACAGTGGTATCAATCATGCACGTTAATAATGAAACAGGCGTCATACAAGATATCGAAAAAATTGGTGAAATGTGTCGTGAAAGAGGCATTGTTTTTCACGTGGATGCAACCCAAGCTGTTGGTAAATTACCGATTGATGTAACCAAATTGAAAGTAGACTTGATGTCTTTTTCAGGTCATAAAATTTATGGTCCAAAAGGTATCGGTGGGCTATATGTAAGACGTAAACCTCGTGTTCGTATCGAAGCCCAAATGCATGGTGGTGGTCATGAACGAGGTATGCGCTCTGGAACGCTACCTGTGCACCAAATTGTTGGTATGGGTGAAGCATATCGGATAGCAAAAGAAGAAATGGCTACTGAAATGCCACGTCTATTGGCACTCAAAAATCGGTTATGGAACGGTTTAAAAGATATAGAAGAAGTTTATCTAAATGGATCTTTAGAACACAGTGCACCAAATATTTTAAATGTCAGTTTTGCTTATATTGAAGGTGAATCGTTAATGATGGCATTAAAAGATTTGGCTGTATCTTCTGGCTCAGCCTGTACGTCAGCGAGTTTAGAACCTTCTTATGTATTGCGGGCACTAGGTCTTAATGATGAATTAGCACATAGCTCAATCCGTTTTTCACTAGGTCGATTTAGTACTGAAGAAGAAGTGGATTATGTTATTGAGTTAATCAAAAACTCTATTGATAAATTAAGAAACTTATCTCCACTTTGGGAAATGTTTAAAGATGGTGTTGATTTATCAAAAATAAAATGGTCAGCCCATTAAAATTAGGAGTAAATTATGGCATACAGTGAAAAAGTAGTCGATCATTACGAAAACCCTCGCAATGTCGGATCGTTCGATCAAAACGATCCGAATGTTGGTAGTGGTATGGTTGGTGCACCAGCCTGTGGCGATGTCATGCGACTTCAAATTAAAGTGAATGATGATGGCATTATTGAAGATGCGAAATTTAAAACTTATGGCTGTGGTAGCGCAATTGCTTCAAGTTCGTTAGTTACCGAATGGATTAAAGGTAAATCTTTAGATGAAGCACAAGCAATAAAAAATACGGATATTGCTAAAGAACTCGCTTTACCGCCAGTTAAAATTCACTGTTCAATTTTAGCTGAAGATGCAATCAAAGCGGCAATTGATGACTATAAGACTAAAAAAGGGCAAAGTTAATGGCTATTACATTAACCACTAGTGCAGCTGATCGTGTTCAAGCTTTTTTAACTAATCGTGGAAAAGGAATCGGTCTAAGATTAGGCGTTAAAACATCTGGTTGTTCGGGTATGGCTTATGTTTTAGAGTTTGCTGATACGATTAATGACGATGACAGTGTATTTGAAGACAAAAATGTCAAAGTTATCGTGGATAAAAAAAGCTTAGTCTATATTGATGGCACTGAACTTGATTTTGTTAAAGAAGGATTAAATGAAGGTTTTAAATTCAATAATCCTAATGCGCATAATGAGTGTGGTTGTGGCGAAAGCTTTAATGTTTAACTGAGGCATCAAGCGTGAATAATTATTTTGAGTTATTTCATCTACCTATTCAATTACCTGTCGATACGCAGCAGTTAACATTACAATATCAACAATTACAAAGACAGTATCACCCTGATAATTTTGCAACGGCATCGGATAGTGAAAAAATGGCGATTATTCAGAAATCAGCCATGATTAATGATGCTTATCAAGTATTAAAAAATCCTATAAAAGCAGCTGAATATTTCCTATCTTTGCAAGGCTTTAATGTGGCAACGGAACAACATATTATTCATGATGCAGATTTTTTAATGGAGCAATTTGTTTTGCGTGAAAAGCTAGATGATATTGAAAGTCAGTCAAACTTTGAACTATTAGATAGCTTTGAGTCTGAAATATCAGGGCGTAAAAAAGATATTTATAATCAATTGTTGAATAATATATCGCAACAAGATTGGCAATCCGCCCTAAATCAAATCTACAAGATTCGTTATCTTACTCGATTAATAGAACAGATCGAAAAGTTACAAGAAAAGCAATATGCTTTATAATTTAAGACAAATAACACATCAAGTAGAGATAAGTTAAATGGCATTATTACAAATTAGTGAACCAGGTCAAACACCAGAACCACATCAACGTCGGATTGCGGTTGGCATTGATTTGGGTACGACCAACTCACTAGTTGCAACCGTTCGAAGCGGTAAATCTGAAGTCCTGCCAGATTTAGAAGGCGATTTTTTATTGCCTTCAGTTGTACATTATGGTGTTGATCATGATGATAATACTATTATCACAATTGGTAAAAATGCTAAAAACAGTGCTACTTCTGATCCAAAAAATACAGTAAGTTCAGTTAAGCGATTAATGGGAAGACGTCTTTCTGATATAGACACATCTCATTTCCCTTATCCATTATCCATGACAGAAAATGGTGTGCCATTACTAAATTTACCGAATCAGCAAGTTAATCCTATACAAGTCTCTGCTGAAATCTTGATTGCTCTAGCAGATCGGGCTAAAGCGAGTTTAAATGGTGAAATCGATGGTGTCGTCATCACCGTTCCCGCCTATTTTGATGATGCTCAACGACAGGCAACAAAAGATGCTGCTAAATTAGCTGGTTTACACGTTTTACGTTTGTTGAATGAACCTACTGCTGCAGCTATCGCTTATGGCCTTGATTCTGGAAAAGAAGGCATCATTGCTGTATATGATTTAGGTGGTGGAACTTTTGATATCTCTATTCTGCGTTTACATAAAGGCGTTTTTGAAGTTCTATCAACAGGGGGAGATTCTGCTCTTGGTGGTGATGACTTCGATCGTTTACTTGCGGAGTATATTAAAAACGAATTAGGGTTGATTGATCATCATGATGCACAGTTGAATCAGAGAATGATTCATCAAGCGGTTGACATTAAAATTGCACTCAGCCATCAAGATTCTGTCACGATAACATTTGATAATCAGGTCTTAACTATAACCCGACATCAATTTGAACAACTTATTGAACCGCTAGTTAAACGAACCTTAGCTGTTTGTCGGCGAGCATTAAAAGATGCTGATATTGATATCGATGAAATTGTTGAAGTGGTCATGGTGGGGGGATCTACCCGAATTCCGTTTGTGCGTGAATCGGTCGGTAATTATTTCAAAACAAAACCTTTAACTTCTATCGATCCAGATAGAGTAGTCGCTATTGGGGCTGCCATTCAAGCGGATATTTTAGTGGGTAATAAACCCGATTCCGATATGTTGTTGCTTGATGTAATTCCCTTATCTTTAGGCATCGAAACAATGGGCGAATTGGTTGAAAAAATCATTCCTCGTAATAGTACGATCCCTTGTGCAAGGGCGCAAGAATTTACAACGTTTAAAGATGGTCAGACCGCTATGATGATTCATGTTTTACAAGGTGAACGTGAAAATGTAGCCGATTGTCGATCGTTGGCGCAATTTATCTTACGTGGCATTCCGCCAATGCCTGCTGGTGGCGCACATATTCGTGTCACTTTCCAAGTGGATGCTGATGGATTGCTGAGCGTAACGGCAATGGAAAAATCAACAGGCGTTGAAGCTGCAATACAAGTTAAGCCATCTTATGGGCTAACTGATAAAGAAATTGCAACTATGATTCAAGATTCCATCAATTACGCTCAACAAGATAAGCAAACTAGAATGCTTGCTGAACAAAAAGTTGAAGCAGCAAGAGTCCTTGAGAGTTTACAAAATGCATTAGATAAAGATGCTGACTTATTGAATGAGCATCAGCTTAATCAAATTTTAAATGCTAAACATCGTTTACAAGCGGTAAGCGAATCTGATGATATATACGAAATTGAAAAGCAAATTAAAATTGTTGATAACGTGACGCAGGATTTTGCGGCTAAGCGTATGGATAGATCCATTCGTCAAGCTTTAACCGGTCATAAAGTTGATGATATTTAACTAACGAGATTATTATGCCAAAAATTACTTTTTTACCAAATGCTGAACTTTGCCCTGAAGGGAAAACAGTTGAAGCGCAAGAAGGTGAATCTATTTTAGAAGTCGCTTTACGTAACGATATTGAAATTGAGCATGCTTGTGAAATGTCATGTGCTTGTTCAACTTGCCATTGTATTGTCCGTAAAGGTTTTGACTCACTTGAAGAGAGTGATGAACAAGAAGATGATATGTTAGATAAAGCGTGGGGCGTTGAACCGCATAGTCGACTAAGTTGTCAGGCTCGTGTTGCCGATGAAGATCTTGAAGTCGAAATTCCAAGATATAGCCTAAATCACGCCAAAGAAGATCATTAATTAGTCGCCTTTATGGCGACGTGATTTCCTCAAAAAGCCCGTTCCTCAACTTTTCGGTAACCATAAATGATCATATTTTTTCTATCTATATGATAATTAATACTTGATGTTGGTACACCAACGGGGTATAATTCCGCCACTTTGTTTATTGTCTTTATGTAAGCAAATGCGTATGAAGATATAATCCTTATTTAATAATATTGAATTATATCAACAATACTCCCGATCTGGGGGTTACGAAAAGAACGGATTACACTCTCCTGTCAATCGAAACAGGGTAAGAGGAGTAGTCTTTTGTTATAACTTTTAAATAGTGGAGCTCTGGTCTCATGTCGAACCAAAGAATCCGTATCCGGTTAAAAGCGTTTGATCATCGTTTGATTGATCAATCAACTGCTGAAATTGTAGAAACTGCGAAGCGCACTGGTGCGCAAGTTCGTGGTCCTATTCCATTACCGACACGCAAAGAGCGTTTCACCGTATTGATTTCTCCGCACGTTAATAAAGACGCGCGTGATCAATATGAGATTCGTACTCATAAACGTCTAGTTGATATTGTTGAGCCAACTGAAAAAACAGTTGATGCTTTAATGCGCCTAGATCTTGCTGCCGGTGTTGATGTGCAGATCAGTTTAGGTTAATCCTAAGCTGAATGATTGAGAGGTCTAAACAATGATTGGTTTAATCGGTCGTAAAGTAGGAATGACACGAATCTTCACCGAAGAAGGTGTTTCTATTCCTGTCACCGTAGTTGAAGTTCAAAGCAACCGCGTTACTCAAGTTAAAACTTTAGAGAACGATGGTTATCAAGCTATTCAGGTTACTACTGGCAGCAAAAAAGCAAGCCGTGTAAATAAACCTGAAGCAGGTCATTTTGCTAAGGCTGGCGTTGAAGCTGGTCGTGGTCTATGGGAATTCCGTTTTGAAGAAGGCGAATTTACTGTAGGGCAAAGTATTAACGTTGATATTTTCACAGACGTTAAAAAAGTTGATGTTACTGGAACATCTAAAGGTAAAGGTTTTGCTGGCGTAACTAAACGTTGGAACTTCCGTACTCAAGATGCAACTCATGGTAACTCTTTGGCACACCGTGGTCATGGCTCTATCGGTCAAAACCAAACTCCAGGTAAAGTGTTCAAAGGTCGTAAAATGGCAGGTCACCTAGGTAATGAACGTGTAACTGTTCAAAACTTAGATATTGTACGTGTTGATGCTGAACGCAACCTTTTATTAATTAAAGGTGCAGTTCCAGGCGCAATCAATAGTGACGTAATTGTTAAACCGGCAATCAAGGCTTAACGTCGAGGAGATAGAGATGGAATTAGTAGTAAAAGACGCGAAAGCGCTTTCTGTTTCCGAAACTACCTTCGGACGTGAGTTTAATGAAGCGTTAGTTCACCAAGTAGTTGTTGCTTATGCATCTGCTGCTCGTCAAGGCTCACGCGCACAAAAAACTCGTGCAGAAATCGCTGGTTCAGGCAAAAAACCATGGCGTCAAAAAGGCACAGGTCGTGCTCGTTCAGGTTCTATTAAGAGCCCAATCTGGCGTAGTGGTGGTGTAACATTTGCAGCAAAACCACAAGATCATAGCCAAAAAGTTAACCGTAAAATGTATCGTGGTGCATTAAAGAGTATTTTCTCTGAATTAGTGCGTCAAGAGCGTTTAGTTGTGGTTGAAACATTTACTGTTGAAGCACCTAAGACTAAATTATTAACTCAGAAATTAAATGATATGAATCTTAATGATGTCCTTATCATTACAACTGAAGTTGATGAGAATCTTTTCTTAGCAGCACGTAACTTGCATAAAGTTGATGTGCGTGATGTGGCAGGTATTGATCCAGTTAGTTTGATTGCATTTGACAAAGTGGTTATCACTGTTGATGCCGTTAAACAAGTAGAGGAGATGTTAGCATGATTCGTGAAGAGCGTCTGCTTAAAGTCCTGCGAGCACCACATGTTTCTGAAAAAGCATCTATTTCAATGGAAAAAACAAATACATTAGTATTGAAAGTTGCTAAAGATGCTACTAAGAGAGAGATTAAAGCCGCAGTTGAACAACTATTTGAAGTTAAAGTAGATGACGTTAATACACTTGTTGTTAAAGGCAAAGTAAAACGTCGTGGTCAACAACTTGGTCGCCGTAGCGACTGGAAAAAAGCTTACGTAACTTTAGCAGAAGGTCAAAACTTAGACCTTGCTGGCGTCGCTGAGTAATTCGGAGGAGTAAGAACAATGGCAGTTGTTAAATGTAAACCTACATCTCCGGGTCGTCGCCACGTTGTTAAAGTGGTTAACCCAGAGTTGCATAAAGGTAAGCCTTATGCACCGTTGCTTGATTCAAAAAGCAAAACTGGTGGTCGCAATAATAATGGTCGTATCACTACCCGTCATATCGGTGGTGGTCATAAACAACATTATCGTATTGTTGACTTTAAGCGTAACAAAGATGGTATTCCAGCAGTTGTTGAACGTTTGGAATATGATCCAAACCGTAGTGCAAATATTGCATTGGTTTTATATAAAGACGGTGAACGTCGTTATATTTTAGCGCCTAAAGGCTTAAAAGCAGGTGATCAGATCCAATCTGGTGTTGATGCATCGATTAAAACAGGTAACTGTTTACCAATGCGCAATATTCCAGTCGGTTCTACCGTGCATAACATTGAAATGAAACCAGGTAAAGGCGGACAACTTGCTCGCTCAGCTGGTAGCTATGTTCAAATCGTTGCGCGTGATGGTGCATATGTAACATTACGTCTACGTTCAGGTGAAATGCGTAAAGTATTGTCTGATTGTCGTGCCACTATTGGTGAAGTCGGTAATTCAGAACATATGCTTCGCGTACTAGGTAAAGCGGGTGCAACGCGTTGGCGTGGTGTTCGTCCTACTGTTCGTGGTACAGCAATGAACCCGGTAGACCATCCACATGGTGGTGGTGAAGGTCGTAACTTTGGTAAACATCCTGTGTCTCCATGGGGTCAAAAAGCCAAAGGATTGAAAACGCGTAGCAACAAACGTACTGATAAGTATATTGTTCGCCGTCGCAATAAGAAATAATTAATATAGAGGATTAGCTATGCCACGTTCTCTCAAGAAGGGTCCTTTTATTGACCTACACTTGCTGAAGAAGGTAGAGAAAGCGGTGGAAAGCGGGGACAAGAAACCAATTCGTACTTGGTCCCGTCGTTCAACGATCTTTCCTAACATGATCGGTTTGACCATCGCTGTCCATAATGGTCGTCAGCACGTTCCAGTTTATGTTACCGACGAAATGGTTGGTCATAAATTGGGTGAATTCGCGCCGACTCGTACTTATCGCGGTCACGCTGCGGATAAGAAAGCTAAGAAGAAATAAGTAGGAGAAAGAGATGGAAACAATTGCAAAGTACCGCCACGCTCGTTCTTCTGCACAAAAAGTTCGCTTAGTTGCAGATCTTGTTCGCGGTAAAAAAGTGTCTCAGGCACTTGATATTTTAACGTACACCAATAAAAAAGCGGCTGTACTTGTTAAAAAAGTATTAGAGTCTGCTATTGCTAATGCAGAGCATAACGATGGTGCTGATATTGATGATCTAAAAGTTGCGAAAATTTTCGTAGACGAAGGCCCAACCATGAAGCGTATTATGCCTCGTGCGAAAGGTCGTGCAGATCGAATTTTGAAGCGTACGAGTCACATCACCGTGATCGTCTCAGATCGCTAGGCTGGAGAATAGCAATGGGTCAAAAAGTAAATCCAAATGGTATCCGATTAGGCATTGTCAAGCCTTGGACATCTACATGGTATTCGGGTACAAAGACATTCGCTGATAATTTAGAAAGTGATTTTAGAGTGCGTGAATTCTTAAATAAAGAATTAGCACAAGCGTCAATCTCTAAAATTGTAATCGACCGTTCAGCAGAAACTAACGTTCGCATTACTATTCACACTGCTCGTCCAGGTATCGTGATTGGTAAAAAAGGTGAGGACGTTGAAAAATTACGTAATGCCGTAGCTTCTATTGTCAATAAGTATAAAGACAAAAGAGAAAAACGTGATGTTGCAGTACAAATTAATATTGCTGAAGTTCGTAAACCTGAACTTGATGCAAAATTAGTTGCTGACAGCATTACTTCTCAGTTAGAACGCCGTGTTATGTTCCGTCGTGCAATGAAACGTGCGGTACAAAACGCAATGAAAGCGGGTGCTAAAGGTATCAAAGTTGAAGTAAGTGGTCGTTTAGGCGGCGCTGAAATTGCTCGCTCAGAGTGGTATCGTGAAGGTCGTGTACCTCTACATACACTACGAGCTGACATCGACTACGGAGTGTCTGAAGCATTAACTACCTATGGTATTATTGGTGTTAAAGTGTGGATCTTCAAAGGTGAGATCCTTGGTGGTATGGCTGCCGTTGAACAAGCAGAAAAACAACCTGCTGCTCAACCGAAAAAGCAGCGCAAAGGCCGAAAACAATAAGGAGCGTCGCTGATGTTACAACCAAAGCGTACAAAATTCCGTAAAGTGCACAAGGGCCGCAATCGTGGTCTAGCTGTGAGTACTGACGTAAGTTTCGGTACATTCGGTCTTAAGGCTGTGGGTCGTGGTCGTTTGACTGCGCGCCAGATCGAAGCAGCACGTCGTGCAATGACTCGTGCAGTTAAGCGTCAAGGTAAAATCTGGATTCGAGTTTTCCCTGATAAACCAATTACTGAAAAACCACTTGAAGTGCGTATGGGTAAAGGTAAGGGTAACGTTGAATACTGGGTTGCTCAGATTCAACCAGGTAAAGTCCTTTATGAAATGGACGGAGTACCGGAAGAAGTTGCTCGTGAAGCATTTGCGTTGGCAGCTGCAAAACTGCCAATTAAAACCACCTTTGTGATTAAGACGGTGATGTAAATGAAAGCAAAAGAGCTACGCGAAAAAAGCGTTGAAGAGTTAAATACTGAACTTCTTAATTTATTACGTGAGCAATTTAACTTACGTATGCAATTAGCTGGAGGTCAGTTGGCACAGACTCATATGTTAAAACAAGTGCGTCGTAATATTGCACGAGTTAAAACGTTATTAACTGAAAAGGCGGGTGCGTAATATGACTACTGAAGTAAAAATTCGTACTCAGCAAGGTCGTGTTATTAGCGACAAAATGGATAAATCTATTACTGTAGCTATTGAACGTAAAGTGAAGCATCCGTTATATGGTAAGTTCATTAAACGTACGACTAAATTGCATGTACATGATGAAAACAACGAGTGTGGTATTGGTGATACTGTAGAAATTAAAGAGTGTCGTCCATTATCAAAAACCAAATCTTGGACTCTTGTTCGAATCGTAGAAAAAGCAGTTAGTTAATCTAATCGATTAAAAACTGTACATAATATAATAAACGGCTAAATGCAGCCGTTTATTTTATGCTATCCATTTTATTTGAGTGGTGTTATACTATGCGCCCTCACATATGTGGGTTTTTGGTTGTCTATTCTTATCCATGGTAGTTGAGGTGGATGAAGGTAGATTAGACAATAATTTATTTATACGGAGCATTAAAATGATCCAAGAACAGACTAGGCTAGATGTTGCCGATAACTCTGGCGCACGTAGTGTAATGTGTATCAAGGTTCTCGGTGGATCGCACCGTCGTTATGCAGCGGTTGGTGATATCATCAAGGTTACCATTAAAGAAGCAATTCCACGTGGTAAAGTAAAAAAAGGTGATGTACTTAAAGCTGTTGTCGTGCGCACTAGAAAAGGTGTTCGTCGTCCTGATGGATCTGTCATTCGTTTCGATCGCAATGCTTGTGTTATTTTAAACAATAACAGTGAGCAACCGATTGGTACGCGTATTTTTGGACCGGTCACTCGTGAACTTCGTTCTGAGAAGTTTATGAAGATCATTTCATTAGCACCAGAAGTACTGTAAGGAGCGGGTAATGGCAGCGAAAATCCGTCGAGAAGATGAAGTTATCGTGTTAACCGGTAAAGATAAAGGTAAACGCGGTAAAGTAAAAAGTGTTTTGTCTACAGGCAAAGTGATTGTTGAAGGTATTAATTTGGTGAAAAAACACCAAAAACCAGTACCTGCATTAAATCAAGAAGGTGGAATTGTTGAAAAAGAAGCAGCTATTAATGTTTCTAATGTGGCAATTTTTAACCCAGCTACAGGCAAAGCAGATCGCGTAGGCTTTAGAATTGAAAATGGTAAAAAAGTCCGTTTTTATAAGTCTACTAATGAATTAATCAATTAAGTAATTTGGAGTGTACGATGGCGAAACTGCATGATTACTACAAAGCACAGGTAGTAAATAAACTGCAAGAACAGTTTGGCTACAAATCTGTCATGCAAGTCCCTCGGATCGAAAAGATCACCTTGAATATGGGTGTGGGTGAAGCAATTACTGATAAGAAATTATTAGATAATGCGGTTGCAGATTTAGCAGCAATCAGTGGTCAAAAACCACTTGTCACAAAAGCACGCAAATCAGTTGCTGGTTTTAAAATCCGTCAAGGGTATCCTATTGGTTGTAAAGTCACTTTACGTGGCGAACGTATGTGGGAATTTTTTGAACGTCTAGTTTATATTGCGCTTCCTCGTACTCGAGATTTCCGCGGTTTAAGCGCAAAATCTTTCGATGGTCGTGGTAACTATAGCATGGGTGTTCGTGAACAAATCGTTTTCCCTGAAATCGATTATGATAAAGTTGATCGTGTTCGTGGTTTAGATATTACTATCACAACAAGTGCACAATCAGATGAAGAAGGCCGAGCTTTATTATCTGCCTTTAACTTCCCATTTCGTAAGTAAGGTAGGGCATAATGGCTAAACAATCAATGATTGAACGCGATAAGAAACGCGTAAAGCTAGCAGAAAAATATTTTGCAAAGCGTCAAGAATTAAAAGCGATTATCTCTGATCTTAATGCATCAGATGAAGATCGTTGGAATGCAGTGCTTAAATTGCAAACGCTTCCTCGTGATTCTAGTCCATCACGTCAACGTCGTCGTTGTCGTCAAACAGGTCGTCCTCATGGCGTCCTTCGTAAGTTTGGTTTAAGCCGTATTAAGGTTCGTGAATCAGCCATGCGTGGTGAGATTCCTGGTCTTAAAAAGGCAAGTTGGTAATCAGGGGAGTGTTATAGATGAGCATGCAAGATCCTATAGCAGATATGTTGACCCGTATTCGTAACGGTCAAGCTGCGAATAAAGTTGCAGTCACCATGCCTTCCTCTAAGCTAAAAGTGGCAATTGCCAATGTGCTAAAAGAAGAAGGTTACATCGGAGACTATAAAGTTGTTGGTGACACTAAGCCAGAATTGGAAATTTCATTAAAATATTTCCAAGGTAAGGCTGTAGTAGAAAGTATTAAACGTGTTAGCCGTCCAGGTTTACGTATTTATAAACGTAAAGACGAATTGCCAAAAGTTATGGCTGGATTAGGTATCGCAGTTGTTTCTACTTCTAAAGGTGTTATGACTGATCGAGCAGCACGCCAAGCAGGTCTTGGTGGTGAAATTATCTGCTACGTAGCGTAAGGGAGAAAAAAATGTCTCGTGTTGCAAAAGCACCTGTCGTTGTTCCTGCTGGCGTAGAGGTAAAACTCAATGGTCAGGTAATTACGATTAAAGGTAAAAATGGCGAGTTAACTCGTACAATTAATAATGCTGTTGTTATTAATCAAGAAGAAGGTCAAATTAAATTTGCTCCTCGTGACGGCTTTGCAAATGCTTGGGCTCAAGCTGGTACTGCACGTGCGTTGATTAATGCAATGGTTATTGGTGTTACTGAAGGTTTTACTAAAAAACTTCAGCTAGTTGGTGTCGGTTATCGTGCACAAGTTAAAGGTAATGCTATTGGTCTATCTCTTGGATATTCACATCCAATTGAGCATCAATTACCTGCTGGTGTGACCGCAGAATGTCCATCACAAACTGAAATCATACTGAAAAGTGCTGATAAACAGTTAATTGGACAAGTGGCAGCAGATATCCGTGCTTATCGTCGTCCTGAGCCTTATAAAGGTAAAGGTGTTCGTTACGCAGATGAAGTTGTGCGTACTAAAGAAGCTAAGAAAAAGTAAGGTAACACTATGGATAAGAAATCAGCTCGTATCCGTCGTGCAACTAAAGCGCGTCGCAAGATGCATGAACTACTTGCAACTCGCTTAGTGGTTCACCGTACTCCGCGTCATATTTATGCGCAGATTATCGCACCAAACGGATCAGAAGTACTGGCAGCTGCTTCTACATTAGAAAAAGCTATCAGTGAAAGTTTAAAATACACCGGAAACAAAGATGCAGCAGCTGCAGTTGGTAAAGCAATCGCAGAGCGAGCATTAGCGAAAGATATCAAAGAAGTTTCTTTTGATCGTTCGGGTTTCCAATATCATGGTCGAGTTCAGGCGCTAGCAGATGCTGCTCGCGAAGCTGGCCTACAGTTCTAAGGTAGGAGTTAAAGATGTCAAACATCGAAAAACAAGCTGGTGAACTGCAGGAAAAACTAATCGCAGTTAACCGAGTTTCTAAAACCGTAAAAGGTGGTCGTATTTTTAGTTTTTCTGCACTAACAGTTGTTGGTGACGGTAATGGCCGCGTAGGTTTTGGATATGGTAAAGCACGTGAAGTGCCAGCAGCAATCCAAAAAGCAATGGAAAAAGCACGTCGTAATATGATTAATGTTGCTTTAAATAACGATACTTTACAGCATCCTGTTAAAGGTGCTCATACAGGTTCTCGTGTTTATATGCAACCAGCATCAGAAGGTACTGGTATTATCGCCGGTGGTGCAATGCGTGCTGTATTAGAAGTTGCTGGTGTTCGTAACGTTCTAGCTAAAGCATATGGTTCAACAAACCCAATTAATGTGGTTCGTGCAACGATTGATGGCTTAGAAAATATGAAATCACCAGAAATGGTTGCTGCTAAGCGTGGTAAAACCGTCGAAGAAATTTTGGGGTAATTAACCATGGCAAAGACAATTAAAATTACACAAACTCGTAGTTCTATTGGACGCATACCGAAGCATAAAGCAACGTTAGTCGGACTTGGATTACGTCATATTGGTCATACTGTTGAGCGCGAGGATACTCCTGCTATTCGTGGTATGGTAAACCAAGTTTATTACATGGTCAAAGTTGAGGAGTAATAGTAATGCGTTTAAATACTTTATCTCCTGCTGAAGGTTCAAAGCATGCACCAAAACGTCTAGGTCGAGGTATCGGTTCTGGATTAGGTAAAACAGGTACCCGTGGTATCAAAGGTCAAAAATCACGTTCAGGTGGCGGCGTTCGTCGTGGCTTTGAAGGTGGTCAAATGCCTTTATATCGTCGATTACCAAAATTTGGTTTTACTTCTCGTAAAGCTCTAGTTACAGCACAAGTTCGCCTTTCAGATTTAATGAAAGTTGAAGGTGATGTTGTTGACCTAAATAGCTTAAAAGTTGCAAATGTGATTAATTCACAAATCGAATACGCAAAAATCATGTTATCTGGTGAAGTTACAAAACCAGTAACAGTTCGTGGTATTCGTGTAACGAAAGGTGCTAAAGCTGCAATTGAAGCTGCTGGCGGAAAAATTGAGGAATAATTAGAAAGATGGCAAAGCAACCAGGATTAGATTTTCAAAGTGCCCGTGGTGGTGGGGGTGAACTTAAGAAGCGTTTACTATTTGTGCTTTTAGCACTGATTGTTTTTCGTTTAGGTTCTTATATTCCAGTTCCTGGCATTGATACTAAAGCGTTATCGGACATACTTTCACAAGCATCATCTAATGGTATTGTGGATATGTTCAATATGTTCTCTGGTGGTGCTTTAAGCCGTGCTTCAATTTTTGCATTAGGGATAATGCCTTATATTTCTGCATCGATTATTGTGCAGTTATTAACGGCCATTAACCCTAAATTGGCAGAATTGAAGAAAGAAGGTGAATCAGGTCGTAAGAAAATTAGCCAGTACACTCGTTATGGCACATTGGCTTTAGCTATTGTACAAGCAGTTGGTATTGCGACTGGTTTACCAAATATTCCTGGTTATGAGCGTGTTGTGACTAATCCAGGATTTTCTTTCTATTTTATTGCATCGGTTAGTTTAGTTACTGGCACTATGTTTCTTATGTGGCTTGGTGAGCAGATCACGGAACGTGGAGTAGGTAATGGTATTTCAATCATTATTTTCTCTGGAATTGTGGCGGGTCTTCCTCATGCAATATATGAAACAATTGAACAAGCTCGTTCTGGTGAATTGAATCCGATTCTATTATTAGTTGTCGCAGCTTTAGTGATAGGTGTGACTTATTTTGTTGTTTTTGTTGAGCGTGGTCAACGTCGAATCGTAGTTAACTATGCCCAACGTCAACAAGGGCGTCGCGTTTATGCAGCGCAAACATCACATTTACCATTAAAAATTAATATGGCTGGCGTTATTCCAGCGATATTTGCCTCAACAATTATTATGTTACCATCTATGATGGCATCTTGGTTTCAAGGAAATGGTGAAGGCTGGAGATATGTATTTGTACTTATTGGTCAATATTTCTCTCATGACCAACCGTTATACATAATCTTTTTTGCGGCAGCGATAATCTTCTTTTGTTTCTTCTATACAGCGTTGGTTTTCAACCCTAGAGAGACAGCAGATCAGCTTAAAAAATCTGGTGCATTTATTCCAGGTATCCGCCCAGGTGAGCAAACATCTAAATATATTGACAAAGTAATGACACGTTTAACATTAATAGGCGCAATCTACATTACTTTTGTATGTTTGGTACCAATGTTTATGACAAGTGCAATGAAGGTTCCAGTTCAATTTGGTGGAACATCTTTATTAATTGTGGTTGTTGTAATCATGGATTTTATGGCACAAGTACAGACTTTAATGATGCCAAATCGTTATGAGTCAGTGTTAAAGAAAGCGAACCTTAAAGGCTACGGCCGATAAGTTAGCCAGAAGTTACGGAGAAAAAAATGAAAGTTCGTGCTTCAGTCAAGAAATTATGCAGAAATTGTAAAATCATTAAACGCAATGGCATCGTTCGTGTTATTTGTGTTGAAGGTAAACATAAGCAACGTCAAGGTTAATTTATTTAGCCTAAAAGTTGAACTTTTGCATATTTTACTTGCCAAAGTATAGTAAAGCTGGCTAGAATAGCCAGCCTAAATTTTATTTGCAGACTTACTGTTTGAGTATCCTGAAAACGGGCTTTTCAGTATGGTGAGTTTGTTAAACATTAACAATAAAGGAGTGCATAGTGGCCCGTATAGCAGGCATTAACATTCCTGATCAGCAACATGCTGTAATTGCGTTACAAGCAATTTATGGTATCGGTAATACTCGCGCTAAGACAATTTGTGCTGAAGCAGGTATTCCTGAACATGTTAAGATCAGAGAACTATCTGAAGATCAGATTGAGAAGTTACGTGAACAAGTCGCTAAATTTACTGTTGAAGGTGATTTACGTCGTGAAGTAACTATGAGTATCAAGCGTTTATTAGACCTTGGTTGTTATCGTGGCATCCGTCATCGTCGTGGACTTCCAGTTCGTGGTCAACGCACTAAGACTAACGCTCGTACCCGCAAGGGACCGCGTAAGCCAATCAAGAAATAATTGAGGTGATAATAAATGGCAAAGACACCTGTTCGTACACGTAAACGTGTAAAAAAACAAGTTTCTGATGGTGTAGCTCATATTCATGCATCATTTAACAATACAATCGTAACTATTACCGATCGTCAAGGTAATGCGTTGGGTTGGGCAACCGCTGGTGGTTCTGGTTTCCGTGGCTCTCGTAAGTCCACTCCGTTTGCAGCTCAAGTTGCAGCAGAACGTTGTGCAGAAGCCGTAAAAGATTACGGAATTAAGAATCTGGAAGTTATGGTAAAAGGACCTGGTCCTGGTCGTGAGTCAACAATTCGTGCATTAAATGCAGCGGGTTATCGCATCACTAATATTACTGATGTTACTCCGATTCCTCATAACGGTTGTCGTCCACCAAAGAAACGTCGTGTTTAATGTTTATTAAACATTGAATGTTTAGGATTATTGGAGAAATAAAATGGCAAGATATTTGGGACCAAAGCTCAAATTAAGTCGTCGTGAAGGTACTGATTTATTCCTTAAATCTGGTGTTCGAGCGGTTGACAGTAAATGTAAGTTAGAACAAGCTCCTGGACAACATGGTGCGCGTAAACCGCGTTTATCAGATTATGGTGTTCAGTTACGCGAAAAACAAAAAGTTAGACGTATTTATGGAATTTTAGAACGTCAATTCCGTAATTACTACAAAAATGCAGCACGTATTAAAGGTAATACAGGTGAAAACCTATTAGGTCTTTTAGAACGTCGCTTAGATAACGTTGTTTATCGTATGGGATTTGGTGCAACTCGCGCTGAAGCTCGTCAATTAGTTAGTCATAAAGCTGTTCTTGTTAATGGTCATGTTGTGAACATTGCATCTTATCAAGTTTCGCCTGAAGATGTGATCAGCGTTCGCGAAAAATCAAAAAAACAAGCACGTATTAAAGCTGCTTTAGAGTTAGCTGAGCAACGTGAAAAACCTACATGGTTAGAAGTTGATGCTAGCAAAATGGAAGGTGTATTTAAACGCTTACCAGAACGTTCAGATTTATCTGCTGACATCAACGAACATTTGATCGTCGAACTTTACTCTAAGTAAAGTTTAGCACTTAAGAGAGGACATAATGCAGGGTTCTGTAACAGAGTTTTTAAAACCTCACCTAGTTGATGTTGTTCAATACACTCAAACTCATGCGAAAGTGACTTTAGAGCCACTTGAGCGTGGTTTTGGTCATACTTTAGGTAATGCACTACGCCGCATTTTATTATCATCAATGCCTGGATATGCAGTAACCGAAGTTGAAATTGACGGTGTTCTGCATGAGTACAGTACTAAAGAAGGCGTTCAAGAAGATGTACTTGATATTTTGCTTAATTTGAAAAAATTAGCAGTACGTGTACATACCAAAGATGATGTTATGCTGACTTTAAACAAATCAGGCATTGGTGCGGTAACTGCATCTGATATCACTCATGATGGTGATGTTGAAATTGTTAATCCTGATTTAGTGATTTGTCATCTTACTGATGCAAATGCTTCAATTAGTATGCGTATTCGTGTACAACGAGGACGTGGTTATGTCCCTGCTTCTGCTCGCGTTAAGTCAGAAGATGAAGAGCGACCAATTGGTCGTTTATTAGTTGATGCATGTTATAGTCCTGTCGAGCGTATCGCTTATTCTGTCGATGCAGCTCGTGTGGAACAACGCACCGATTTAGATAAACTGGTTATTGATATGGAAACTAATGGTACTATCGATCCAGAAGAAGCTATTCGTCGTGCGTCAACTATTTTGGCTGAACAACTTGAAGCTTTCGTTGATTTACGTGATGTACGTCAACCTGAAGTTAAAGAAGATAAACCGGAATTTGATCCGATTCTTCTACGTCCAGTAGATGATCTCGAATTAACTGTTCGGTCTGCTAATTGCTTAAAAGCAGAAGCAGTTCATTATATTGGTGATTTAGTACAACGTACAGAAGTTGAGCTACTTAAAACCCCTAATCTTGGTAAGAAATCACTTACTGAAATTAAGGATGTGCTCGCATCTCGTGGTTTGTCTTTAGGCATGCGTCTTGAGAACTGGCCACCAGCAAGTATTGTTGAAGACTAAAATAAAATTTATATAAGAAGGATAAAGTTATGCGCCATCGTAAAAGTGGTCGTCAACTGAACCGAAATAGCAGCCATCGTCAAGCAATGTTTCGTAACATGACTAGTTCACTTGTTGAACATGAAATCATCAAAACTACATTGCCTAAAGCAAAAGAGTTGCGTCGTGTTGTTGAACCGTTAATTACGCTAGCCAAAAGCGATAGCGTAGCTAATCGCCGTTTGGCTTTTGCTCGTATCCGTGATAAAGATACAGTGAAAAAATTATTTTCAGATCTAGGTCCACGTTTTGCTACCCGTCCAGGTGGTTATGTACGTATTTTGAAATGTGGTTTCCGTGACGGAGATAATGCTCCAATGGCTTATATTGAATTAGTTGATCGCCCTGCAGTAGAAGCAGAAGCAACAGCTGAATAAGATTTTAAATCATTGTATACAAAAGCCGGCTATACGCCGGTTTTTTATTGATGATATCTATCACAGATCCTTTAACTTTGGTTTCCTTATCCTTAAGTTCATCGTATCTAAATCTACTATATTCCTATTCTTTAATTGATTAAAAATTAAGCTTATGTTGTTTTTAATAAACATATGGCATGAAAATCTATTGAGAGGGATTAGTTTAATTGAAATTTCAATGTTAATTTATTTTTAAGTAGATTTAGATATCGATGTTTTTATAACTCTTCTGGATATTTCTAATGTTAATTTAAGAGCATCTAATAAATAAGTATTAATAGTTTTTTAAAAATAGGCTACATTATTATTTCATCATTGAGATATCTGACTATAAACATAATTAATAGTGTGGTGGTGGGGTTTCCTCAGATAAATTAGCAATATTCGATGTTTGAGTGGCTTGTAGTTTTTGTGATAATAACATTAATTGCTCTTTTAGTTTACTAACATCGGCTTGAAGGTTGGTTACTGCTTGGTTTAATTCTTCAATGGTGATTTCTTGAAACGCAACTTTGGTTTCTAATAATTCAATTTGTTGTCTCATATTATTTTCACAATTAGACTTTTTAAATATTGACCTCTATTGTAAGTAAAAATAACAATTAAATCCATCCACGTTCAGCAAATGAGACATATTCACCTTTACCAATTACAATATGATCAATAATACGGATATCGATTAATTCACAAACTTGATCCAACTTGCGCGTTAAATTCCGATCTGCTTGGCTTGGTTCTGCTAAACCAGAAGGGTGATTGTGGGCTAAAATTAAAGAGGCAGCATTATATTGTAATGCTTTTCTGGCTACTTCTCTGGGATGAACTTCTACACAGTTATAAGTACCAATAAACATTTCTTCAGATGTAATGACGTGATTTTGATTGTCCAGAAAAATAACCATGAAGATTTCACGATCTTTGTTAGCTAAGCGACTAGCTAAATAATGGTGAGTTAACGAAGGTGAAGTGAGATAATTTTCATTTGTCATTTTTACTTTCAAATATCGGTGCGATAATTCAACGACAGCTTTGAGCTGAGTATATTTAACGGTACCTAATCCATGTTTTTTACAAAACTGCTCATGAGTAGCGTTCATTAAATGATAAAATGAGCCAAATTCATTTAATAAATTTTGAGCTAGTTCTAAAACAGGTAATTTTCGTGTACCTGTCCGTAAAAATAGCGCAAGCAGTTCTGCATCACTTAGCATTTCAACACCAAATTGTAAAAGTTTTTCTCTCGGCATCAGTTTTGGACATAGAGGATGCATAGTATTTGTATTCCACTCATAAAAAAACTAATTATTCTTAGAAAATTGGCTTAAAAGAATTGAAAATTGAGAAAACTGTGAACTGTTTCTCAAAAAAATGAATAATATTTCACATGATGACAAAAAAAGCGCTTGATAGCGCTTTTTTGTAAATTAATATGATGACTTAATGGCAACCGCAGCTTCCATGACCGCCACCACAACAACCACTATCTTCTTCATCTTCATGATCGTGTCCGCCACAGTCACAACCACCATGCCCATGTTCGTGACCATGTTCACCATGGATATGTCCATGCGCAATTTCTTCTTCTGTTGCTTCACGAATAGCTAATACTTCAACATTAAATTTTAAATCTTGTCCCGCTAACATATGATTTCCGTCAATTGTCACAGTATCCCCATCAATTGCGGTAATTTCAACAGGTAAAGCGCCATGGTCGGTATCAGCAAAAAAGCGCATGCCAACTTCAAGTTCATCAACCCCGACAAATACATCACGTGGCACATTTTGCACCAGTGCATCATTAAAATCACCGTAAGCATTGATAAGTTCAACATCAAATTTATCACCAACTTGATGGCCTTCTAGTGCATTTTCAAGCTTTTGTAATAAATTACCAGCGCCTTGTAAATATTCTAGAGGTGCAACAGCTGTTGCTTCGTCAACCAAAACCCCGTCTTTAGTGCGAACTTGATATGCCAAACTGACTACTGTATTTTTTGCTATTTTCATTTTTTCTCCAACAAACTTGTATTGAGCAAACATCTTAAGATTTTAACGGAAAATGAAGGATAAGTATTCATAATTTTTATTTTTGACTAAAACTGACCAATGAAATGATAAAAGATCATGAAATGAATAATGATTAACATCGTGTTAGTGTTAACACGATAAAAACAGTCGATAAAGAATTCTTACAAGAAAAGTGTGGAACTTACGATATATCTGAATAGATTCAAAAACCAAAGGATGAAATATAATTAATGTAATAACTGCCTTTTTTAATCCTAAAAAATTAGAAAATAGACGAATAAAAAAGGCATCAATGTTGATGCCCTTTTTTTATTTTTTAAATAATACCCATTATTTAAGTTCTAACTCGTTCATTGCAGCAATGCTAAATCCACCGTCAACATGCACAACTTCACCCGTAATACCCGATGCTAAGTTTGAACATAAAAATGCCGCAGAATTACCCACGTCTTCAATTGTAACTGTACGACGAATTGGCGTAACCGATTCACAATGTGATAGCATTTTTTTGAAATCTTTAATGCCTGATGCAGCAAGAGTACGAATTGGACCAGCAGAGATAGCATTCACACGAATTCCTTCTGGCCCCATAGCATTTGCCATATAACGCACGTTTGCTTCTAGAGACGCTTTAGCAAGACCCATTACATTATAGTTAGGGATCGCTCTTTCAGCACCAAGATAAGAAAGGGTCACTAACGCTGAATTTGGATTCAACATCGAACGACATGCTTTAGCCATTGCAACAAAGCTATAAGAACTAATGTCGTGAGCGATAGCAAAACCTTCACGAGTGACGGCATTAACATAGTCACCATCTAATTGATCGCCAGGCGCAAAAGCAATAGCATGAACAAAACCGTCAAATTTATCCCATGTTTTTGCCAGTTCTGTAAATAGGTTAGTAATACTATCATCGTGAGCAACATCACAAGGTAACACGATTTTAGAACCAAAGTCAGCCGCAAATTCTTCAACGCGTGCTTTTAATTTATCACTTTGATAAGTGAATGCTAATTCTGCACCCTCACGATGCATTGCTTGTGCAATACCATAAGCAATAGAACGATTACTTGCAACACCGGTAACGAGTATGCGTTTACCTGTTAAAAATCCCATAAAGTTTTCCTCTATTATTTTACTATACAGTCTAGGATGATGAAGATTATATGTTGATAAAGTCAACTTCGCTACTATAAATTTACTTTTAATGATTTTGTTTTGGTTGCTGAGTTACCAACAAAACGTTGTTTATCTCATCAATAATTGACTATAATAGTCAACTATTAATTTAGTTAACTCGTGATAAAATTTTGAAAAACCTAATTTGTTATAAAACATTACCTGTTTGGAATGCTAAATCATTACCTCAATCATTTTGTGAAAAACATAATACGCAAGTTGGCACTTGGGCTAAGCTCAATATCCTGGTGGGCAGTATCGATTTTGAGATATTAACTGAACAAGGGGAAATCATATCGCAACATCATTATGATGTTTCTCACCAGCCTCCCTTTATTTTGCCTCAGCAATGGCATCGTATCGCTCAGGTATCTGAAAATTTACAATGCCAACTATCATTTTACTGTTTACCAGAAGACTATACTTTTAAAAAGTATCAAATGACCAAAACACATTCTGAAGTGCTAGCGGCAAGCAAAATTATCCCGTTAGGAAAGGTATTGGATTTAGGCTGTGGTTCGGGACGCAATTCGCTCTATTTACAGCTACTTGGTTTTGATGTGAATGCAGTTGATAAATCCGAATTAAGTATTGGTAATTTAAATCAAATCATCAATGATGAAAACCTAAAGCACATTAATGCAAAAGTATATGATATCAATCAAGCAAATTTAGAAGGTGAGTATGATTTTGTTCTTTCAACGGTTGTCATGATGTTTTTACAACCTGAAAAAATCCCTAAAATTATTGATAATATGCAAAAATTGACTAAATCGGGTGGTTATAATCTTATTGTAAGCGCTATGTCTACTTCTGATTATCCTTGTTCTGTGGGTTTTTCATTTACGTTTAAAGAAAATGAATTGCGGGAATATTATCAGGATTGGGAAATACTGAAATATAACGAAAATGTTGGAGAATTACATAAAACCGATAGTCATGGTAATCGAATTAAATTGAGATTTGCGACTTTGCTGGCTAAAAAAAGATAATCATTACAGGATGATTCATCCTGTAATTTTTTACATTGATTAATTAGTTGGTACTTAGTTTTTCACCAACAACAAACCAAGCTTTGCGAGAGTTTAATAAATCTTGAGCTGACATCGGTTTTTTTCCGGCTGGTTGTAACAGTGTCATATTTAATGCACCATCGCTTGTTGCAATGCATATCCCTTTTTTGTCTGCTTGTAAAATAGTACCGACTGGTTGATTGTGGTGAGTGGATATCACTTCTGCTTGCCATACTTTCACTGGTTCACCATTAACTTCAAAATAACTAACAGGCCAAGGATTGAAGGCGCGAACACAACGTTCAAGTTGCTGTGCCGATAAATTCCAATCAAGTTTAGCTTCTTGTTTAGATAATTTTTCAGCGTAAGTGACCTGTGATGGATCCTGTTTTTCAGGTTGGATTTTCCCTTCAGCAATGAGTGTTAAAGTATCAAGTAGTCCTTGTGGACCTAATTGCGCCAGTTTGTTATATAACGTTGCACTTGTATCAGAAGGTTCAATTGGACAGGTGAGTTTATATAACATATCACCCGTATCAAGCCCAGCATCCATTTGCATAATTGTGATACCGGTTAAAGTATCTCCAGCCCAACAAGCGCGTTGAATAGGAGCTGCGCCTCGCCATCTTGGTAGTAATGAACCATGCACATTTAAACAACCTAGTTTAGGCATATCAAGCACAGCTTGCGGTAAAATAAGACCATATGCCACCACAATCATAATGTCGGCATTTAGCTCCGCGATGATTTTTTGATTTTCTTCCGTTTTGAGTGTTGCCGGTTGATAAACAGGAAGATGATTTTCAATTGCTAATTGTTTAACCGAACTTGCGGTTAACTTATTACCACGTCCGGCAGGGCGATCGGGCTGAGTAAAAACCGCAATGACATTATGTTTAGCATCAATTAATGCTTTTAAATGGGTTGCTGCAAAGTCAGGAGTACCAGCAAAAATAATATTTAATGGCTTGGCTGTTTGTGGCATATGTCTATAGTCCATCATCAAAAAACTCGGATAATTATAACTTAATTTTCATTAAGAATCTTTAATCAAAAAGAATCGATATGTTGGTTTTATCAAACTGATGATGAATTAATAATTAAAAAGGAAAAAATATAGGTACTAATGCAATATTCACCGCCATAACGAGAAAGGTTAAAGGTACACCGACTTTTACAAAGTCACTAAAGCTGTAACCACCTGGCGCAACGACCATGGTTTTTACCGGCGAAGAGACCGGCGTGATAAAGGAAGCAGAGGTCGCTATAGCCACAGTCATTGCAAACGGATAAGGTGAATAACCAAATTTTATTGCCAGATCAATTGCAATAGGGGCAATGAGTATTGCTGTAGCCGTATTAGAAATAAAGAGACCAACAGTTGAACATAATAAGAAAATGAAGGTCAGCACCATATACGGACTGAAAGAACGTAAATGAATTTCTAACCATGCCGATATGAGCGAAATGCCGCCGGTTTTATTCAGTGCTAAAGCAAACGGCATCATACCGATGATCAAAATGAGTGTTGGCCAGTGTATCGATTTATAAGCACTATTCATGTCGATGCAGCGTGTTGCTCCCATTAAAAGACAAGCTATTAGGGCAGCTACGACATTAGGAACAAGCCCCGTTACCATCAATATAATCATAATGGCCAAATTAATTAATGCTGCAAATGCTTGAGAACTTGCAGGTGCAACATCATCAATATCCGACGGATAATCTAAAACAACAAAATCATTGGTACGAGTTTGTAATTTTTGAATCGATCCCCAATCCCCACATACCAGTAAAGTATCACTCATTTCTAAACGTTCTTGGAATAAGTTATTGGTATCAACAGGGGCATGATTACGCCAAATTCCAATTACGGTTAAAAAGTATTTTTCTCTAAAATCGATTTCATTGAGTGTTTTGCCACAAAGTGACGATTCAGGTAATAGCGCCACTTCTGCCATGCCAACTTCTTTCACTTGTTCCGAAAAATATTCACCTCGTAAAACTTTAGGTTCAAGATTATTGGTCGATAAAAATGTTCGATAATCGGCTTCGGAGTGGGACATATCTAATAATAAAATATCGTTTTCCCGAAATTCTGTTGCCCCATTTACGGGGATTAATACTTTTTGAAATTTTCGCCAACGTTCAATACCAATAACATTGACACCGTGTTCACTTCGTAAATGTAGACCATCAATCGTACGACCAACAAAAGGCGAGCCTGGTAATATTTGTGCACGATGTGCCCGACCAATTAATTTATAGTCTCTGATTAAATCTGTGATTTTTCTTCTTTGTGGCTGGGTATTTGTCGGAGAAACTTGTTGAGCTGTTAATAACCAATTGCGCGTTAATATACAATAAATGACGCCAACAACAAGCACGCCTAACCCAATAGGGGTGATAGAGAAAAAACCGAATTCGGTTAAATTTGCTCGATTTAACTCACTATTAACCACCAGATTAGGTGCGGTTGCAACCAATGTCATCATGCCACTAATTAAAGCGGCAATACACAGTGGCATCATTAATTTTTTAACATGAATACCCGTATGATTGGCAATACTGATGGCAACAGGAATAAAGATAGCGACAACGCCTGTGGAACTCATTATTGAACCCAGTAACGCCACACCGAGCATAATACAGGTAATAATTCGAACATCATTTTTTCCGGATACCTTAAGAATATATTCGCTCATTTTGAACGAAATGCCAGTACGGACTAAACTTTCACCAATGATAAACAATAACGCAATTAAAATGATATTAGGATCGCTAAACCCCGAAAACGCTTCAGCAGGCGTTAAAATACCCGTGACTGAAATAGCTGTAATGGTTAGCAATGCAATAATATCCATTCTTAATTTGCTGAATGAAAACATTAAAATTGCTATAAATAGCAATAAACAAACAGTAATAAGCGGATAATATTCGATAAAGTAATGAGGCAAAAATGCAGTTAAAGAGGTTAATAAATTTTGCCCGGATGACAAATTTTCCACAAAAAGTCACTCTATGAGAACGATTGGATTTTAACCATATTACCTTGATTTATTGTAATAGGGAATATTTTCCAAAAAAGTTTATTCTCAAAAAAATTAACGAACATTACATTTTTAACATTTTTTGCTTTTTTTTTCATAACCTATTCGCTTTATTAAAACTTAGGTGTAATTTAGTTAACTTAGATTATTTAATCTGTTAATTGTGTCTAGGAGACAGTATGTCATTAAAAAAATCAGTTGCACAAATTATTATCGAAGTCTTAGAGGAAGCTGGTGTTAAACACTGTTATGGTATTGTGGGTGATACACTCAATTACATTACCAGTGCCATTAAAAAAAGTGACATTGAGTGGGTGCATGTTCGACACGAAGAAGTTGGAGCTTTTGCAGCAGGAGCCGAGGCTTATCTGACTGATCAGCTAACTGCATGTGCAGGTTCTTGTGGGCCGGGAAGCTTACATTTTATCAATGGTATTTATGAAGCTCAGCGCAATAAAGCACCTGTTATTCTCTTAGCCAGTCAACTGGTTACCTCACAACAGGGAACAGATTTCCCGCAAGAAGTTGATTTTGAGTCTGTTTATAAAAATTGTTCTGTATTTTGTCGTCAAATTAACGATCCTACTCAAGCAAGACAGATTACGACGGCTGCCGTTCAAGCCGCAGTAAATCAACGTGGCGTTGCTGTTCTGGTTATCCCTTATAATATTAGTTTAGAAAAAGTGGAAGATAAAAGTGGGCATAAAATTTATCATCCTAATCCGATCATTCGCCCATCAGATACAGAGCTTACCCAAATTGCAGAAATCTTAAATAAAAATCAAAAAGTGGCTATTTTTGCCGGACAAGGCGCGAATGGCGCTCATGATGAATTAATTGCACTTGCCGAAAAATTGAAATCGCCCATTGTGCATACATCAAGAGGTAAGGATTTTGTCGAATACAATAACCCTTATAATGTCGGTATGACGGGCATGTTTGGCGTTGAATCAGGATTAACCGCCATTAAAGAGTGTGATGTGCTGCTAATGTTAGGCGCTGATTTTGCATGGTCTCAATTTTACCCAAATGATGCCACCATTATTCAAGTTGATATCGATGCAACTCACCTTGGTCGACGTCATCCAGTGAGTGTAGGTGTTGTCGGCAGTAGTCAACCTACTTTGGCGGCTTTAATCCCTTTAGTTGAAAAAAAACAAGATGCTGCATTTTTAGAAAAATGCCGCCAATTATATATGAAAGCAATGGATAAATTGAACAAAAAAGCCATGCCTTCAAAATCAACGATTCATCCGCAATATTTAACGGAATTAGTTGATAAATATGCTAATGATGATGCTGTTCTATGTGCTGATGTGGGTTCAGCAATGGTTTGGGCTTGTCGACACTTTAATACTAATGGAAAAAGACGCACGGTCATCAGTTTAAAACATGGCACCATGGCTAATGCTATGCCACAAGCTTTAGGCGTACAAAAAGCATTTCCTAACCGACAAGTGATAACGTTATCGGGTGATGGTGGCATTAGTATGCTATTAGGGGATTTACTGACGACAATTCAAGAACAGTTACCGATAAAAATTATTGTATTAAATAACAGCTCTCTCAACTTTGTCGAATTAGAGCAAAAAGTAGAAGGAATTGTGGATCATTACACCGATTTACACAATCCAGACTTTGCTAAAGTGGCTAATGCAATGGGACTGTTTTCGATCAGAGTAGAAGATTCAGATTTACTTGAAGCAGCGATGCAATCATTTTTAGCACATTCTGGACCTGCCTTATTAGATGTCAAAACAAGTGCTAATGAGCTGGTTATGCCACCGGAAATTCAAGCGTCTCAAGTGATGGGAATGGCGCTATATAGCGTCAAAGCATCATTGAGTGGCAAAATGGGGGATGTTGTAAATTTATTAGTGGATAATTTTATTAAAAAATAATGATAAATTATCTCGATTATTCTGCCGATACATCGGCAGAATAGTTGATGATACATTACCAACTGATTAACAATCATTGCTTTGAGTGATTGTTTAGCTGTTACAGATTTTCTGTATGATACATTCGGTATCATTGACTACATCGGCTAAAGGTTGTTCGATATTAACGGTATAAACATCGTTTTCATCTTGTGATGGTTCTTCTAAAGTATCAAATTGGGATTGTAACATTCCCGTTTTTTGATAATGACCTTGACGTTCAGCTAAACGGTTTGCAATGACCTCAAACCCACCTTTTAAATAAATAAAATGAATATTTTTATTTTCGCCTCGAATAATATCTCGGTATTGTTTTTTTAACGCTGAGCATATAATAATTGAAATAGGATTAACATTGCTCATGGCAAATACTGCATCACTAATTAAACGAAGCCACGGCATTCTATCTTCATCATCTAGAGGCATACCACTGCGCATTTTTAAAATATTGGCTTTAGGATGTAAATAATCACCATCTAAAAAAGCGGCATCAAGATCATAAGCCACATGTTTGGCAACAGCTGATTTACCACTTCCTGATACCCCCATTAATACAAATACCTGTTGAGTTTTTTGTGACACAAAGACCTCTTACCTTTCCGTTTTTTATCAATAATATTCTGAGTATTTTAATGATATTTTCAATATCGAGAACGCGCTTTTGTGATGAAGATCATGAACTATATTATGCCCAATCATAAATTTATCACAATCAATTTCAAATTTTACTTAAAAAATAGATTTCGATCACAAAAATAATAATTGTCATTTGCTTTTAATTTCGAAAGAAAATAATCTTTCATTATAACTTTTGATTTCGAAAGTTTTATTAAAAAAATGAAGAAAGGCAATAAGGGTGATCAAAGATGAACAAATGTCAGCTCTTTATCGAAGATGATCTTCGATTTAACAATGAACAAGAAGCGCTTACTTATATTAGTGAACAACTACAACAAAAAGGGATTGTCAAAAAAAGTCATTTAGAAGCATTGATAGAAAGGGAAAAAACATTTCCAACGGGTATTGCGCTTGATGGTTATGCGGTTGCCATTCCTCATTGTGAAGCAGAGCATGCTATATCGCCGGCTATCTTTATTGTTCGAACACTATCACCTGTTGCGTTTAATCGAGCAGATGAAGACAGTATTGTAGAAGTTTCATTAATCATTTCACTGGTCGTGACTTCACCAGAAGATCAACTCACGCTTTTAAAAGCATTATTTTCAAATTTACAAGATAAAGAGTTCTATCACTTCTTATTAAACGCACAGCAAGATCAGATAGCTGAGCGATTTAATAACGTGATATTTAATTAGAAAGTTGTTTAGGAGGCATTATGAAAAAAAAGATTATTGTTGCGTGTGGTGGTGCAGTTGCAACATCAACTTTGGCTGCAGAAGAGATAAAAGAACTCTGCAAAGAAAATAATATTAAGTTAGATCTTGTTCAGTGTCGTATTAATGAAATTAATACTTTTATTGATGATGTCGATTTGATCTGTACTACAGCCAGAATGGATCAAACTTTTGGTGATATCCCGATTGTACACGGTATGCCTTTTGTTTCGGGGGTAGGGATTGATCAGCTAAAAGATAAAATATTGTCGATTCTAAAAGGATAAGTATATGTTTACCGAAATTATGCAGTACATTTTGGATCTTGGCCCTTCAGTCATGTTGCCGATTGTGATTATTCTCTTTTCGTTAGTGTTAAGAATGAAAGTGGGTGATGCCTTAAAAGCTGGTATTCATATAGGCATCGGTTTTGTTGGAATCGGTTTGGTTGTGGGGTTGCTCACAAGTTCAGTTGGACCAGCAGCAAAAGCCATGGCAGAAAGATTTGATATCAGTTTGAATGTTATTGATGTTGGTTGGCCCGGCGCTGCGCCGATGACATGGGCATCACAAATTGCTTTAGTTGCAATTCCCATTGCTATAGCCGTCAATATTGTGATGTTGGTTTCTAAACTCACTCGAGTTGTTAATGTTGATATTTGGAATATTTGGCATATGACCTTTACTGGTGCACTGGTTTATATCGCATCTGGATCCTACTGGTTAGGTATCGCTGGTGTGATTGTCCATGCCATTATTGCTTATAAGCTAGGGGATTGGTTTGCCAAAGATACTAAAGAGTTTTTTGAACTTGAAGGCATTGCTGTTCCGCATGGCACATCTGCTTATTGTGGACCAATTGCGGTATTTGTTGATGCTGTGATTGAGAAAATACCTGTTATTAATAAGATTAACTTTAACGCCGTTGACATGCAAAAAAGATTTGGCGCGTTTGGCGAACCGGTCACTGTTGGATTATTTATGGGGATCTTGTTAGGAATATTAGCCGGATATGGCGTTAAAGAGACATTACAACTTGCTATTCAAACAGCCGCAGTAATGTTATTGATGCCACGCGTAATTAAACCGATTATGGATGGCTTAACACCAATATCTAAACAGGCACGTAAACATTTACAATCTAAATTTGGTGGGCAAGATTTTCTTATTGGTTTAGATCCTGCTCTATTATTAGGACATTCAACCGTTGTTTCGGCTAGTTTAATTTTTATTCCTTTAAGTATTTTTATCGCCATTATATTACCGGGTAATGAGGTCTTACCCTTTGGGGATTTGGCAACGATTGGCTTCTTCATTGCGATGGGGGTAGCGATTCACCAAGGTAATTTATTTAGAATTATTCTTTCTGGTTCCATCATCATTGCTATCACGCTATGGATTGCTACACAAATGATTCCGCTTACGACCCAATTAGCCCTCAATGCAGGTACGATCAATTCCGATACCGGTATTTCAGTCGGTGCTATGGATCAAGGTGGATCGCCTATTACTTATATCATGGTTCAACTAGTCAATTTGAAACAACCTATTGGATTTATCGCTATTGGGATTTTCTATCTTTTCTGCCTATTTTTAACATGGAAACGAGCTCGAAAATATCAAGGTGCAACTGGGCAAAATTAAGTAAATAGAGGCGATAAACACTAAGCAATAAGTTATTGAAATGAAGTTGATTCCTATGCTTTCACTGAAATGTCAGTGAAAGCATGCATTAACAAAATTGATTATTTAAAAAGGAACATAAAATGAAAGTCATTCTAGTCAATGAAGGAGGTACGTTATCTATAAAGGATATTCCAGTACCCCAAATAATCTCACCGGATCAGATTTTAGTTAAAGTCGCTTATTCGGGATTGTGTGGCTCGGATATACCTCGAATATTTCATCATGGCGCACATTTTTACCCTATTACACTGGGGCATGAATTTAGTGGTGTTGTGACAGAATTAGGTAGCGGTGTGACCGAATTTGAAATAGGTGATTTAATCTCATGTGCCCCTTTATTGCCATGTTTTGCTTGTGATGAGTGTAAAAAACATTATTACTCACTTTGTAAGCACTATACCTTTGTTGGCTCAAGAATAACGGGGGGATTTGCTGAGTACATTTTATTAAATAAAAAAAATGCCTTTAAATTGCCAAAAGGCGTTACACCACTTCAAGGGGCTTTTTTCGAACCAATGACAGTGGGAATGCATGCCATTTTATTAGCTGGTGGTTGCCAAGATAAAAACGTGGTCATTGTAGGCGGCGGTACAATTGGATTGCTTGCTATGCAATGCGCAAAAGCAATGGATGCAAAAACGGTAACTGTTCTTGATGTTAATGACGATCGCCTTCTGCTAGCTAAACGCTTAGGCGCAGATCAGGTCTATAACTCAAAAGACCTTACAGCAGATGAAATTTATCAAGCATTATCAATCAATCGGTTTGATCAGTTGGTATTAGAAACGGCTGGATCACCGATTACCGTTAAACTCGCCATTGAGATTGCTGGCCCACGAGCTCAAATTGGTTTGGTTGGCACTTTACATAATGATCTGACGCTTTCAGAAAAAATATTTAGTTTAATTCTACGAAAAGAACTACAAATTTTAGGTAGTTGGATGAATTATTCTGCGCCATGGCCAGGCAAAGAGTGGCAACTGGTAAGCCAATTTTTTGTGGAAGGAAAAATAAAACTGGATGAACTGGTTGCCGGTATCGGTGATTTTGATTCGTTTATTGAGCAAGTTACCAGTTTAAATGGGCGAGCCATGAATGGAAAAATATTGCTCAACTGCAATTAACTATTGATTAACGTCAATCATTGAAAATGAAAACTTATCTTTTGATTTTGTTTGTTATACACTGCTGAAAAGATTTCGAAAAAGGAAATATTATGAACGCAAGTGAAAGACGCCAACAAATTATAGATATTCTTAATATGAAAGGTACGGTATTGGTCAGTGATCTGTCAGAACAGTATGGTGTTTCTGAAGTGACCATTAGAACAGACCTTAGATTATTAGAAAAACAAGGCGTGCTAAGCCGATTTCATGGTGGTGCAACCAAAATTATTGACAATGATGACATCAAATCATTTAAAGAATTGCAATTAGAAGAACGTTATCAGCGATTTATTGAAGCTAAAAAACGCATTGCAATTGAAGCAGTTAAACATGTTAAAGAAGGCGATATTATTATTTTAGATAGTGGTAGCACCACGATGTTGATAGCTGAAGAACTGGTTAAATTAAAGCATATCACTGTCATTACCAATAGTCTTACCTCTGCTTTTATTCTCTCCGACAATAGTGACATTATGTTATTTATATGTGGTGGAACACTCAGACACAAGACGCGCTCTTTTCATGGAAAAATTGCTGAGCAATCGTTAGACGGCATCTCTGCTGATATTTTATTTGTCGGCGCAGATGGAATCGATGCAAAACGAGGAATAACAACGTTTAATGAAGGTTACACCATTAGTAGTATTATGGCGAATGCCGCTAAAAAAGTCGTCGCAGTTTTAGATTCATCTAAATTTGGACGCAATGGAATCAACATCGTGTTACCGCTCAATAAATTAGACACTATCATAACTGATTCGGGTATTGATAATAAGTGTCGACAAGAATTTGAGCAGCAAGGCGTCAATTTAATAGCGGTTTAAGATATTGTTCTGGTCATGGTGTACTACTTTTTTAAGATAATTGAGTGGATCGAAAAATGCTATTTTCATCAATATGGTTTGAATCGTTTTTTAACCAGTTGAAAATAGGTGTTAGTTTAAAGATTACGGTTGCTCAATGGTTATTTCTCACAAAGCATTAACATGTAGGTGAGAATATGATATTAACGATTACAATGAATCCTTCAGTGGATATCGCATACCCCTTAAATAAATTAATTATTGATGATATTAATCGGGTATCGAATGTAAAAAAGACAGCTGGCGGTAAAGGGCTTAACGTGACCCGAGGTATAAAATTTTCTGGTATACCTGTTTTAGCCTCTGGCATTATTGGTGGAACAACTGGTGAATACATTAAAAAGCAGTTAGACAAAGATAACATTGCTTATTGCTTTTATATAATTAAACAGGAGTCAAGAAACTGCATTGCTATTTTGCATGAAGGCAATCAAACCGAAATTTTAGAGTCAGGCCCAGAGTTGGACAGTAATGATGTTGAACAATTTCTGAACCATTATGAAACCATGCTTGAGCAAGCCAAAATCATTACAATATCGGGGTCATTGCCTCAAGGTTTTCCCATCGATTTTTATGTTAAATTAATTGAACAAGCTGAAAAACGTCAAATTCCGGTGTTGTTAGATTCATCAGGCAAAATGCTCTATGCAACACTGATTTCAAAACACAAACCTTATTTAATCAAGCCAAATAAAGAAGAATTACAACAAATCATTGAGATGAAGATTGATGCGGATGATACCCATTCATTAATCCAAGTACTCAACCATCCGTTATTAAGTGACATTCCGATTATTGTTATCTCATTAGGGAAAAATGGAGCGTTTGCGCGTTGCCATCATCAATATTATCAAGCTTCAATTCCCCAAATTAAGGTCATTAATCCGGTGGGTTCAGGAGATATTACTTTAGCTGGGCTGGCAGTCAGCTTGCATGAAAATGAATCGATTGAAGTGATGTTAGCTCGAGCTATGACGATGGGAATGCTCAATGCCATGGAATCACAGACAGGGTTTGTGAATATGCGTCATTACGACCACTATTATCAACAAGTGAAAATTACAAAAATTATCTAAAAATATAAGGTTAATTAGGAGTGACTTATGTATCTTATTTCTAGTCAAGAGATGTTAAAAAAAGCCCAACGTGAAAAATATGCCGTACCTGCGTTTAATATACACAATCTGGAAACCATTCAAGTTGTGGTTGATACAGCTAAAAAAATGGAATCACCGGTTATACTCGCAGCAACACCGTCAACTTATCAATATGCAGGCACACCCTACTTAATTAATATTTGCAAAACCGCAGCACAAATGCTGCGCTTTCCATTTGCGTTACATTTGGATCACCACGAAAACATCAGTGATATTAAAGAAAAAATTGAGGCGGGTATTCGCTCGATTATGATTGATGCTTCACATCATCCCTATGAAGAAAATATTGAAATTGTGAAAAAAATGGTTGAATTTAGTCATCAATATAATGCAAGTGTTGAAGCCGAATTAGGTAGGCTTGGTGGGCAAGAAGATGATTTAATTGTTGAAGATAAAGAGAGTGCATTTACAGATCCGGATGCCGCCAAAGCGTATGTCGAGCGCACAGGTATCGATTCGCTGGCTGTTGCCATTGGTTCAGCTCATGGGCTCTATAAAGGTGAACCTAAACTTGATTTTGGACGGTTAGCCAAAATACGCGATAAAGTTGATATTCCACTGGTATTACATGGCGCATCGGGTATCCCTGAAGTGATGGTAAAAAAATCGATTTCCTTAGGCATTTGTAAAGTGAATGTGGCAACAGAATTAAAAATTGCTTTTTCAGATGCGTTAAAGCTAGATTTTAATCATCACCCAGATGCTAACGATCCAAGACATTATATGCAACCAGCTAAATTAGCTATGGCGAAAATTGTGGAAGAAAAAATTCGCATTTGTGGAAGTGCAGGAAAATTATAATAGAAAAGTATGGGTAATTAACTTGAAATGAGCGTTAATTTATTACACTGGCAGTCACTTACTGTCAGTTAATAATGGGGGTATGTATTGTCACTAAAAAGTGATTTTATAGTTATAATGGTGAACTCATTTTATTTTTACGAAATGAGTGATTCACGGTTAACTCCAAAATACATCGTTAGGTTTTAGAATTAGATAGAGTGTGCTTAAGTGACTTTTTAAGCACACGATCGATAAAATTAATGTTATTGGATGAGATGATTCAGCACTTGTTTAAAAGTTGAAAATGAACAAAATCCATTAGCATTAATAGGACAATTTTCCATTTCTAATACGACTTTATGCGGTGGGTTTTGACGGTTTAATTGTACTAAGTCACGGATCTGGTCGGTGGATTGATAAAAATATTCAATTTTCATCAGTGCTTCGCCATTGTGATTATTACGCCATTTTTGAAAGACAATTTTCCCACCAATAGGGGTGGTTTCAAACTGCTCTGGTAACGTGTAATGCTTAATTTTAATTGTTGAAAGTAGAGAGGCTACATTGGAATCATGTCCCACTAACAGCGTAAATTTAGGATGTACTTCATTCTCTGAAAAAGCGTGATTGATATAATTAACTAATTTTGCTGACACTTGTTTTGCCACAACGGGCGATCCAAATAAAACGCTATTGTAGTGCTCTTTGATCGCAACTAATTGTTCGAATTGTTGTTTATCCTTTATCTGCCCCCAAGCAATATCATGTAAAGGCGATCCTTCATAATATTGTAATATAAAAGCATCAGCAATGGATGTTCCCGTGCGAAGTGCGCCTGTTATGCCAGGTTCCTTGCCTTTTTCAATAATAAGCTCGGTGGGTAAATGTGCAAAATCACACTGTTTATGTGTAATACAATTGGTTGAATTAGGGTAATTTAGGATAGTCGACATGTCTTGATATGCTTTACCCAGTTTTTCATTCAGCCCTTCAATGCCTTTGGTATCGGCAGTTTGGTTAATTGAATTAATTGCAGCTTGTTTAAAGGCTGAACTATTATCATCAATGACAGGGAAAAATAGCGGATCCATGCTGCCAAGTTTTTCTTTATGGATAATCGGCACAAGACAACCCGGAAAAGCACCAACTGCAAAAAACTGTCCGGTGGCAATTGTGCGTTGCAAACTATTGGTATAAATATAAACATCTTGGTCGTTTGGACAACGATCTTGATTTAATAATTTGTTATCGACTAACCATTCACTGAAATAGTGACCAAAATAGCTTTCTAATGCTCCACCACGAGTCGTTAAATAACTCGCAGGCGTATCCCATTGCGGCCATTGATTGGGCGTGACTTTACCCAACGTACTATTAGGGCTAGCTAATGGTGCTCGCAAACCATGGCGACTAAAAACAACAACTTGTTCTAATGTAAAATCGTTCACTGTTTCGATAGCTGGTACATTGAAAGATAAAACAGTTGTTAATGCTATGATTCCCTTTAATATTATCTTTTTCATCTGATCTCCTAATTTGCTTAAATCAAAACTCAATTGCTATTAATGATGAGTTATTATTCAGGCATTTTCCATATTTATTAAACTTGTTTTGGGTGAGTGATATATTGTTCGTTGAATTGATTAGATTGATAAACGATATTGCCTTTGACTAAAGTTGCAATCAATTGATTTTGTTCGTTAAGAACAACCAAATTAGCGATTTTATCTGGCGCAATGCTACCCAATGTGTTGTCTATGCCTAATGCTTTGGCTGGGTAATAACTACCATGTAGCCAAGCCTTATCAAAAGAAGTATTAGTAAAGTTTGCCAAATTATTAACTGCACAATCAAGAGTTAATGTGCTACCTGCCAAGTTTCCATCATCGGTGCGAACAACATTATCTTTCATATGCACTCGCAACTGACCTAAATAATAGTCACCATTAGGCATACCCGTTGCGCGCATAGCATCGGTGATTAAAAGTAAATTTTCACCACAACACTTATGGGCAATTGCAACTGCGGCAGGGTGTACATGGTGACCATCAACAATGATTTCGGTTTGGCAGTGATCTATGCTGAGAGCTGCACCCACTACACCTGGGTTACGATGATGTAATCCTGACATGCCATTATAGCAATGCACTACGCCACTTGCGCCTGCTAAAAGTGCAGCTTTTGTTGTTTGATAATCTGCATTAGTATGCCCAATCATGACCCGAATATTTTGATGACGTAACCATTTGATAATGGCTAAAGCATTGGGATACTCGGGCGCTAAAGCGATACACTTTAATGTTCCTTCGGCTAAGGTTAGCCATTTTTCAATTGTAGTGCGATCGGGGGCTTGCAGTAATGCTTCTGGGTGGGCACCTTTATGAATAGCATTAAAAAAAGGGCCTTCCAGATAAGAACCTAACAAAGTTGCGCCTGTTACGCCTTGCTGAATGCTGTTTTTAACTTGTCGTAATGCGGCTTCGATTTTGTCATGGCTTTCTGTCACCGTCGTTGCCAAAAAAGCACCTACCCCATGTTGGGCTAAAAAATTGCTCATGGTATTGAGTGATTCATGGGTCGCATCCATGGTATCGGCGCCCATGACACCATGAATATGCGTATCAATCAGTGCTGGTAATAGTTTGATTTGATTAGGACACGGTTTATCACTCGGTGTGATATCCGTGATGATTCCGTTTTGAATGGTGACAATGACATTATTAAGCCAGCCAACCAGTGTTAACACTTGTTTGGCGTGGATTTGCTTAAATTCCATCAGAACACTCCTCATTTTTAGGTGATTTTTTTTGGTGCTCGTGCCATAAGCTCGTTATCGCTCTTTGCCCATTTTCAATGGTTTCTTGACGAATTGTTGCTAAGTCCAGATCCTCTCGCTGTAATAATATTTCAAGTAATAATGGCAGATTAGTCCCACTTATCACTTCAATATTATTATATTGATAACTCAACATGGCGGCTAGTCGAAAAGGCGAACCACCAACAATATCTGTCAAACATATCACACCTTGACCACGATCACACTGTTTTAATGCCGTATTTAACTGTTCTGCTAATTGTTCGCTACTCATGCCATCAGGAAAATTAACGGCATTAAATTGTGTTTGTTCACCAATGATTTGTGTTGCTGCTTCAAAAAGTCCGGTAGCAAAGCTACCATGACCTGTTAATATTACGCCTAACATAAATTTCCTCTATAAAATTCCCACTAATTTGCCGACCACACCAATAATCACCGTTAACCCAATTAATTTAACGGGTGAAAAGTTATGTTTCATCAAGTAATAAATAGTTAATGTAAATCCAAGTGGTAACAAATTCGGCATAAGTTTATCGAGCACATCCGCTTGTAACGCAATATGCGCTTGACCCGCATTAATTTCTAACGGCGTTGAAAAATGCACGTAAGAGGCAACCAGTGCACCAATGACGGTCATACCGACAATGGAGGCCGCGTGTGAAATACGCTTAGTATGGGATTTTAATAAAGGTAACGCACTGGTGCCAGCATGATAACCGTAATGAGCAAGTCCAAAACGTAGACCGAAATGGACTAAATTGAACATTAACAAAAAAATGATCGGACCAAACAGACTTCCTTCTAAAGCTAATGAGGCGCCAATCCCTGCGCAGATTGGTAATAAGGTGAGCCAAAATAGCGCATCACCGATTCCGCCTAATGGCCCCATTAAGGCAACTTTTACCGCCCGAATAGTCGATATGTTTTCTTTTCCTTTTTCCATGGCTAAGACTAATCCAGATAAAAAGGTCGCATCGAAAGGATGAACATTGATAAATTCCATATGCATGTGCATAGAATTTTTTAGATCATCCTTATTTTTATGAATTTTACGCAATGCAGGTAATACGGTAAAAAGCCAACCGCCAGCTTGCATCCGTTCGTAATTAAATGATGCTTGCAACGCCAATGAGCGAAACGCCATTCGGTTTATATCACCTTTAGTTAGTGTGACATCTTGGCTTTGGTCGGTAAACGTATCTGCGGAAACTTTACTTGTGGCGAGTGCTTGTGCCATACGTTTTTCTTCTTTATCTGCCATTTTTTTGTCATGATCATCATTAAATTCCATCTTCTACCTCCACTGAAGTTGCGCTTATAGACTTGTTACTGTCATTGTTATCACGGCTATAATTATAAAAATCAATCATTGCAATGGCTAAAGCACCTAACGCAATTGCTAAAATAGGTAAATTAAGATAGGTCACCCCCAGAAAACCTAAAATAAAGTAAGCAACATACGTTTTCTTCATCATAATCTTCATTAGCATTGCAAAACCAATTGCTGGCATCATTCCGCCCGCGACACTAAGCCCATCTAATAACCATTTAGGTGATTTTTCAACTAACGCGGTTGCTGCATCAGCACCAAAATAGATAGGTAAAAATGCGACAATGAAATAGAAACAAAATAGAATTATCATCCCCAGATAGTTCACCCACTCAATACCTTTAAAATTGAGCTGATCAACATAGCGATCACATTTGTGCATCATTGGCGAATAGAATGTAAATAAAAGGGTAATACAACCTTGTACCGCTATGGCAAAGGGAACCGCTATCCCAATGGCAACTTTAGGCTCGGTGTGTGTTAAAATTGCAAAACTGGTACCAATCACGCCGCCTATAACAACATTTGGAGGTTGTGCGCCGGCGAGTGGAACCATGCCCATCCAGACCAGTTCTAATGAACCACCCACATATAAACCTGTTTTTACATCACCCAAAATCAACCCAACTAACGGTCCAATTACGATTGGTCTGTGTAAATGCGTAAGTCCGTCAAATAAGTCTACGCCAGCAATACCGGCCAGTAGTCCTATCAATAAAGCATCCATTAACATAATTTGCCCCTCTTGCTATGATGATAGATTGAGTAAATCTGCTATTTTTTCGCCAGATTCGTCCGGTACACGGCGAACTTCGCAAGTGACGCCTAACTTTTCCAGCTCTTTAAAAGCAGCGATATCATTGTCATCAACGGATACCGTTTTATGGATCTGTTTTTTCCCTTCAGAAAAGTGCATATTACCAACATTGACAAATTTAATGGGTACGCCACCCTTAACTAGAGTTAGAACATCTTGAGGTGTTTTACAAACAATAAAGATTTTTTGACGTTCAGCTGCTTTGCCAATAATGTCGATAGTTTTTTGCAAGGTGAAATAACGCGTTTGAATTCCTTCTGCAATAACCATATCCATCAGATTTTGTTGTACCGGATCTTGCGCAGCGCTGTCATTGGCAACTAATAAAAGATTAGCGCCAAGCGCATTCACCCAAGTCACACCGACTTGACCATGAACTAAGCGGTTATCAATACGTGTCATAAGAATATTGGGAGTACTCATATTTTTATATCCTTTTATTTAAAGGTTTAATCGGATTGATGACTTAAATTTGATGAAATGGATAAATGGTCACACCTTTTACAACTCGATTCACTTCACCGGTAGGACAAGGATTGTCAGGGGTTAATCCAACACTCAGTGATTTTTCAAACGCTAACATTTGAGCAAAAACTAAGTAAGGAAAAATCAACCAACAATCGGAAAGATGACAATCAACCGACAATATTTGTTTATGCGTGCTCTGCTGACCGCTCAAAGCAAGTACATCTGTTGCGATACGATCGTGTTCTAACTCATTAAATAAATCGATATCGTATTGGTGGATATAAGCATCGTTAGAAAAGAAACATACCACTAGACTTTTTTCATTAATCATAAATTTAGGGCCATGGCGTAAACCTAATATTGAATCAAATCGGGTTGCAATTTTACCGGCAGTGAGTTCTAAAATTTTTAATGCGGCTTCTTGAGCGGTGCCAGTGAAGCAACTACTACCAACATAAATTACTCGTTCATGATTTTTTTGGGCTAATTGTTTTGTGATGGTTTGCCAATTTAAAAGTTGTTGCTCACAAATAGTGGCAATTTTCATGACTGCATCATTTGCATCATGAGTATCGATACCGCCTAAAAGCAGCAGTGTGGCTAATATCATGCTACTAATACTCGATGTCATCGCAAACCCAAGATCATGCGTTCCTTCTGGCAGGACTAATTGAAATATACGCTGAGCATTATTTTTTTGGTTAGCATAATCGGTTAATGCACAATTGGGATTACAGGTTAACAATAGGTGATAGCAATCTGAAACGATTTGATCGGCTAATTTTACGGTTGCAACGCTTTCAGGGCTGTTGCCAGAACGAGCAAACGAGACAATTAATGTTTTTTTATGGGCAGATAGATATTGTAATGGATCAGCAACAATTTCAGTAGTGCCATAAGCATAAACATTGCGTTTAGTCTGTTCTCTTAGCCATGGTGCAAGGGCGACACCGCCAAAAGCGGAAGATCCCGCACCGGTAAGGATAATAACTAAATTCGGATCAGCAAGTAAAGGGGTTAGAAAGGTTTCTATTTGAGGTTGTTTTTGGGAAAGTAATTGAAGCAAATCACGCCAAATTTTAGGTTGTTGACAAATTTCTTTAGCCGTATGAATTGCGCCGTGTTGTTCTAACCACTCTTTCGAATAATTTAAGTATTGTTGCATAATTGTGATCCTGTTTGTTAAGTCATAAAAATAAAAAAAGAGAAAAGTTTATAGATTGGCAATAACCACATTAATGCCTAATGTGTGTAATTGCGTTAAATATTCTTTTGGAATGTTTGAATCTGTAATCAGCGTTTCAATAGGATTGATTTTTTCAATCATACAAAAGCTTTTACGTCCAAATTTACTTGAATCCGTTATCGCAATGATTTGACCTGAAACTTGACACATGACTCGATTAACCGATGCTTCGCCAAAATTGGGTGTTGTGATACCTGCGCTAAGGTCAAAGCCATCAACACCTAAAAAAAGTTTATTAAAATGATACATTTTAAGTTGTTGTTCTACGGTTGGTCCCGAAATAGAAAAGGCTTTTTTTCGAATATTACCGCCAGCAATGATGACTTCAATGTCAGTATTGATTGATAAATCGTAGGCAATATTAATTGCATTGGTAAAAACAATGAGATTTTGTTTTTCACGCAGATAAGGCACCATGGCTGCAGTTGTTGACCCTGAATCGAGAATAATGCGATCACCATCTTTAACCATTTCTGCCGCTTTTTGGGCAATCTTATTTTTAATGGTAGAGTTAATACGACTTTTATCTTGTAAAGGTCTATCAAAAGCGAAAGCTTTATTTAGCATAGCACCGCCATAGGAACGCAATATACAACCTTTTTGTTCTAAATGGCGAAGATCATTACGAATGGTGACAGTTGAAACTTTAAAAAGTTTACTTAATTTATTGACTGAAACGGTATTTTCTTTACCGAGTAAATAAATAATTTTTTCTCGACGTTGCAATGTATTCATTATTAAATCATTCATAACATAATTACTTGTTTTGCTTTCATTCTGTTATTCAATTTAAACATATGCAAAGGATCGAAAAATGATAGGTGAGTCACAAAACCAATTTTGGTTGTAAAAACGTGAAAACCTTTTCATTTGAAAGGAAGTGAAAGAAAGGGTAAGGGGAGTAATAATAACTTAAAAAAATATTGTATTGTTATTCAGTTAATTAGCAAACTTGAATGGATAATGAAAAATACTTAAATCATCAAAAAAATAACGTGTATTTCGTTTAATGAAGTGATGAAGATCACAAATTGGATAATTTGACCAAGATATTTAGAAATTTTATCAATAAAAAGAAATAACGTTGAGTCCAAAGTTTAATACAGTGAAAGTCGTTATTGAAACCCAATGAGAGTTTCAATAACTTTATTAACGATTTAGCTTAGGTCGGTTTTGGGTTGTGCAATGGATTTTTGCGTTCGTTCAAAAACGATCATCACCACAAACGCAATGACAGTTAAATAAATAATGAAAATGCCATAGGTAGATAGCATATCAATCAGTGAACGTCCTCGCATGGCGATATCTCGGAAGAATCGAAATAGCCAGACTAAAGGAAATGCATGACTAACATAGTAAGTCCAAAGTGGCATAATCCCGACCGCCATGGTTGATCCACCCATAATAAATCCTGGTGGCACTAAGAAAATCATTTTGCTTGCACCTTCACCTGGATTATTGGTTTTCCAGGAAAGTAAAAAACCTAACCAACCAAATGCAAGTCCGGTCATGAAAATGCTTGGTATAAAAATAAAATAGTTACCATCAAAACGTAATTGTCCAAAGATCACTAATACGGCGGTTATTAATGTTAATCCGGTCGTATAAAATAATGCATAAGGGACTGTTCTTGCTAATAGTGCAACAAAGCCTCTTTCTAAAACTGTATTCCACATGCCAGTGACTTTTAAACGACCGACAATCATTAAAGAAGTTAATCCATACGTCAGTGACGAAAAGAAGTAAACAAAATAGATAATTGTCGATATAGTGGAAGAGCTAGCTGGATTGAACATATAGCGCGTTTTAAGTTGCATTGGCGATAAGGTGGCTTCTGTCCCTTCATGTCCTAAACCTAATGCAGACACTTTACCAACGCTAAGTTCAGCCCCTAACTCAGGAATATATTCATTTAAGCTTTGTAACACTTTGGCATTTTGTGCATCATTGGTATCATCGGCAAAATACCCTAAACGAACAGTTTGGTCACCTTTTTTAAGACTTTTCTCTAATCCTTTAGGAATATAAAGTACCCCTAAATTGCGATCGTGCGAAACTAAAGTGATAGGATTCACCGGTGATCGGATGACTTCGGATACTTCGATATAAGGCGAAGTATTGACTTTACTGATTAATTCCGTTGAATAATGTGAACCATCAAGATCAATAACCGCAATCTTACCTTCAAAAACGGCACCATGACTTAACACAATGGAAAAGATTAGCGCAACAATGGCTGCTAATCCTATTGCAACTTTATAATATGGAATGAAGTGACCTGACAACATTGCGTCAAGTTCTTCAAGCATAGATTTAATGATGTTTTGCATCATTGATCAACCTCGATTGTCATACCGGTTAAAAGTTTTGGAATAGATTCCATATATATTCTGACCTGATAAGAGGTTAAATCAGCTTGACCACGTTCACGTGTCATACGTAAATCCGCAAAAGAAGGTGCTGCGGTTGCAAAACGAACTTTACCTTTTATCTCTTTATCAAGCGCGATGACATTGGCTTTAACCGTTGTGCCAGGTTGGTAGTCATTAACCATTTTTTCGTTTACATAAATATCAATGTATTTACGATCGGTCTCTAATAACACTGCTGGTGCGCCTGTCGGAGCTAATTCACCATCTTCAAACATGATTTTTAATACTTTGCCATCTTCAGGAGCCGTTAATGTTAATCGTTGATAATTGATATGTAGCTGTTTTAAGTCAGCTTCACCTTGTGCAAGTTGTGCTTGGAGCTGAGCTAACTGATTTTGTCGATTTTGAAGTTTTTGTCGGGCAATAGTAACAGATTGTATTGTCATACCTGTTGCATTTCGAGTTTGCTCAAATTGATTAATTTGTTCAGGTGTTGCACCAATCATTAAGGTGGATAATTGGCTTTGAATCTGAACAACTTGCATTTTCGCAACCGTAAAGGCATTACGGGCGGTATCAAGTTGCGATTGCGAGTTTCCCCCTGTTTTACGTAATTGGGTTTGACGATCAAACTCCATTTGAGCTAAATTTTGAGCTGATTTAGCGGCTTCTAAATTTGCTTTCACTTCTTCAATTTTACGCCAAGTGGATAATTCGGATAAATTTGTTTCGTTTTCGGTGATCGCAATGGCAGCTTGTTCTTGAGCAACTGCCGCTTTTTGGCTGTCAACCTGCGCTTGTAGACGATCGATAGCTAACTTAGTATCGACATCTTCTAATTGCATTAACGGATCCCCTTTTTTTACAAATTGTGATTCTTCGACAAATCGTTTGATGACTTTTCCGCTCACATTTTGAAAGGCAATATTAATCTCATCTGCGGTTAATACGCCAGATTTAATGCTTTTAGCCACGGTGACGGCATCATTTCGAGAACCTAAAAAGATTAAAAAAGAGGCAACTGTTAGGATAACCAAAAATATAACAGGGATTTTGATATTTTTTTTCATATATAGCTTATTTTCCATTTAATTAGTCAGCTAAGTATTTAGATAAATAAAATAGACTTTAAGTAAGCTTAAAGTCAGTTATTTTCGTAAAAGTTTACGTAACATCAATATTAAAGACTCTTGTTCTTGCGAGTTTAAAACTTCGGCAAAAGCACGAATCGATTTTAGGTGATTGGGTAATGCTTCTTGAATTAATTTTTCGCCAACTTCAGTCAATGAGATAAGTCGAGAGCGACCATCTTCACCACTTTTAGACATGGTGATTAATGGTGGAGTTGCAGCTAGCATTCGCTTAACCATAACTGACACGGTAGCAGGGGTAACACCTATGCGTAATGCCAAATCACTGGCACAGGTTTCACCTTCCGAAAAGAGTGACATTAATAATGCAAACTTACCTTCCGAAACATCATAATCTTTAGTCAGTTGTGCGTAAATGTTTGAACGGATTAAGTCAGCCGTAGTGATCAAGCTTAAGACCAGATCAACGCCTGAAACATCAACAATATCATCATTAAATCTTTGTGCTCGTGCTAACGTTTCACGAGACGGAAGCTTTCTTGACTTGTAATTCAATTATCATTACTCAATTTATTTAGTCGGCTAATTATACTATTTAAATTTTGATTAGCAACATTATTTAACCAAGGGTGATTGGATATTATAGGTTAAAGCCTATCAGGGTAGGGATCCTAAATTTAATTGACGTTAAATATTTTATAATGCTTTGTTTTAAAAATAGTTATCCTTATTACTACTAAAGTGGTAATCCTTGAGGATAATTATAATCTGAGCAAAGTAACATAAAATGGAGCACAGCTATAAATTAAATAATTGAATTAAAATAAAATTGGAGCTTTATTATGAGTAAAACCAATCTCGTTATCATCGGTAATGGGATGGTTGGACATCGTTTTATTGAAGAAGTTATCGATAAAATGCAGTCTGATCTGTTCAATATTACCATCTTTTGTGAAGAACCTCGCCTTGCATATGACCGTGTTCACCTTTCTTCCTATTTTTCTGACCACACTGCTGAAGCGCTTTCTTTAGTTCGTGAAGGGCTATATGAAGAAAATAACATTCAAGTATTACTGAATGAGCGAGCAATATTGATTAATCGTCAACGTAAAGAAATTCACTCACACACAGGGCGAATTGTTCACTATGATAAATTGATTATTGCTACCGGATCTTATGCGTGGGTACCACCTATTAAAGGTTCAGATGGTGCAGATTGTTATGTTTACCGAACCATTGAAGATCTTGATGCCATTCGTGAATGCGCAAAACAGTGTAAATCAGGTGCTGTTGTCGGTGGGGGGTTGTTAGGGCTTGAAGCTGCCGGTGCGCTGAAAAACTTAGGAATACAAACGCATGTCGTCGAATTTGCGCCAGTATTGATGGCTGAACAACTTGATGCCATGGGGGGTGATCAGTTACGCCGAAAAATTGAAGAGATGGGCGTTGGAGTTCATACCAGTAAAAATACCCAAGAAATTATTCATACGCCGTTAGGTAAGAAGATGCAATTTGCTGATGGTTCGTCGCTGGAAGTTGATTTTATCGTATTTTCAACAGGTATTCGCCCGAATGATCAACTTGCTAAAGCATGTCAACTTGAGATTGGTCAACGTGGTGGCATTGTGGTGAATAACCATTGTCAGACATCTGATCCTGATATTTACGCTATTGGTGAGTGTGCGTGTTGGCAAGGTAAAGTATTTGGTTTGGTTGCTCCGGGCTATAAGATGGCACAAGTTGCCTTAGCGCACTTAATGGGTGAGCCAATGCAATTTGAAGGCGCTGATATGAGCGCTAAATTAAAGTTAATGGGCGTTGATGTCGGTAGTATAGGGGATGCCAAAGGAAAAACACCCGCTAGCCGTAGCTATGTGTATTTAGATGAAAATGTACCGGTTTATAAAAAATTGGTCGTTTCGTCAGATAATAAAAAATTATTAGGTGCTGTATTGGTGGGTGATACGGCTGATTACAGTAATTTATTACAATTGATGTTAAATGAGATGGATCTTCCTGAGCATCCGGACACCTTAATTTTACCAGCTCATGCTGGGGCTAAACCCACAATGGGCGTCGAAGCTTTACCGGATACTGCACAAATTTGCTCATGTTTCGATGTGACAAAAGCAAAAATCATTAATGCGATTCACGCAGGTTGTCATACTGTAGCGGCAATTAAGGCAGAAACCAAAGCCGGTACAGGTTGTGGTGGTTGTATTCCATTGGTGACTCAGCTCTTAAACTCAGAATTAGCTAAACAAGGTATCGAAGTCAGCCATGCTTTATGTGAACATTTTAAATATTCACGCCAAGAATTATATCATTTAATTCGTGTTGAAGGATTAACTTCATTTAATGAAGTGATCAAAAAACATGGTACGGGTTATGGATGTGAGGTGTGTAAACCGACGATCGCCTCTTTATTAGCTTCATGTTGGAACGATTATATTCTCAAACAAGATTTAGTTCCGTTGCAAGATAGTAACGATATCTTTCTTGGTAATATCCAAAAAAATGGAACATATTCGGTTATTCCGCGTAGTGCCGGAGGTGAAATTACGCCAGAAGGCTTGATTGCGGTGGGGCAAATTGCTAAAAAATATCAACTTTATTCAAAAATTACTGGCTCACAACGTATCGGTCTTTTCGGTGCGCAAAAAGATGATCTACCCGCTATTTGGAAAGAGTTAATTGATGCCGGCTTTGAGAGTGGTTATGCGTATGCAAAAGCCTTACGAATGGCTAAAACCTGTGTGGGGAGTACGTGGTGTCGTTTTGGTGTTGGGGATAGTGTCGGTCTGGGTGTTGAACTGGAAAATCGTTATAAAGGGATTCGGGCTCCACATAAATTCAAATTAGGTGTATCGGGTTGTACACGTGAATGTGCGGAAGCACAAGGTAAAGATATTGGCGTTATTGCAACAGAAAAAGGTTGGAATCTTTACGTATGTGGTAATGGCGGCATGAAACCTCGTCATGCTGATTTGCTTGCTGCTGATCTCGATAGACAGACATTAATTCAATATCTTGATCGCTTTATTATGTTTTATATCCGTACCGCTGATAAATTACAACGCACTTCGGTATGGCTTGAAAATCTGGAAGGCGGGATTGACTATTTGCGTAGTGTAATTATCGACAATAAGTTAGGTATTAATGATGAGCTGGAAAGTGAAATGACTCGTCTGCGTAAATTGGTGGTGTGTGAGTGGAAAGAAACGGTTGAACATACTGAAAACCAACAACGATTTACTCACTTTATTAACAGTAATTTGCGTGATGAAAATGTCAAATTTATTCCTGAACGTGATCAGCATCGACCTGCGACAGCCGAAGAACGTCAAGCAATGTTAGGAGAGCAATAATATGAGTCAATGGATAACAGTTTGTCAACTCGATGACATTTTACCGGAAACAGGCGTGTGTGCACTTGTCGGTCATGAACATGTTGCAGTATTTCGTCCTTATAATTCCGATGAAATTTATGCAATCAGTAATATCGATCCATTTGCACAAGCCAGTGTCTTATCTCGAGGTATTATTGGACAGCATGAAAATGACTTGTATGTTGCAAGCCCATTAAAAAAACAGCGTTTTCGTTTAAAAGATGGTTATTGCATTGATGATGCCGACTATTCAATTGCGCATTATGAAGTAAGAGTCAATACAGATGGTTTTGTTGAAGTTAAATCATCGAGTTAAAACAATTTTGAAGGTTTAGATAGTTATGTATACCGATACAATTAATAAATGTGCTGCCAATGCAGCACGTATTGTACGTTTAGCCAAAACTAATCCGATAGGGTTTTGGTTAAGTTCTGCTATGGCCGGCGCTTATGTTGGTCTTGGTATTATTTTGATCTTCACTTTAGGTAATTTACTTGATCCGTCGTTAAGACCTTTAGTCATGGGGGCGACATTTGGTATTGCCTTAACGTTAGTTGTGATTGCCGGGTCTGAGCTTTTTACTGGTCACACAATGTTTTTAACGTTTGGCGTAAAATGTAAGAAAATTACGCATACACAGATGTGGCTAGTATTACCTCAAACGTGGTTAGCCAATTTATTGGGGTCTATTTTTGTCGCTGCTTTATATTTTTATGCTGCTACCCCATTATTATCAACCGATACCAGTTTAGTGCATAGTGCCGCATTAGCCAAAACGACCGCATCGGCTAGTGCGCTGTTTTTTCGTGGTATTTTATGTAACTGGCTAGTTTGTTTAGCTATTTGGATGGCAAATCGTGTTGAAGGTTCAGCTAAATTTATTGCGATTTGGTGGTGTTTGCTAGCATTTATTGCCTGTGGTTATGAGCATTCGGTGGCGAATATGACGTTATTTTCACTTTCATGGTTTGGTCATCATAGTGATGCTTATACCCTATGTGGAATTGGTCATAATTTACTTTGGGTATCGTTAGGTAACCTTGTTTCTGGCGTTGTTTTTATGGGCTTGGGATACTGGTATTCGACACCAAAAACTGAACGACCATAATCTTGGCTGAATTAAAAAGGATATATATTGAGGTTTTATGGATTATTTTCCACTATTTTGTAAGTTAGAAAATCGGGATTGTCTGTTAGTCGGGGGTGGTGAAATCGCTGAACGAAAAGCTCGGCTATTACTCGAAGCAGGTGCAAAGTTAACGGTTAACGCACTTGAATTTAATGAGCAATTTTTATGTTGGCAAGCGCAAAACCAGTTGATATTACAGCAAGGAGAATTTAATGAACAACTGCTTGATAATAAATGGTTAGTCATTGCAGCGACCGATTGTCCTAAAACCAATCAAACCGTCAGTCTCGAGGCTGAAAATCGCCGTATCTTTTGCAATGTTGTCGATTCGCCGAAAGATGCTAGTTTTATTATGCCTTCGATTATTGATCGTTCACCAATTATGGTTGCAGTGTCATCAGCAGGGCATGCGCCGGTTTTAGCTCGTCTATTACGAGAAAAACTAGAATCAATATTGCCTCAGCACTTAGGTAAATTAGCGCAATATGCGGGTTATTTACGAAATAAAGCTAAGCAAACCTATAAAACGCTCACAGAACGCCGTCGATTTTGGGAAAAGCTTTTTACTCATGATAGATTGGCACAAGCCATTGCCAATAATGATTCTGAACAAGTTGAAACACTAACCAATGAGTTATTTAATTTATCACTGGATCATCGTGGTGAAGTGGTTTTAGTGGGCGCAGGTCCCGGTGATGCAGGCTTACTGACTTTGAAAGGATTACAGCAAATCCAACAAGCCGATATTATTGTGTATGATCGATTGGTTTCGGATGAAATTATGAATCTTGTCAGGCGGGATGCTCAGCGTATATTTGTTGGCAAACGGGCAGGGTATCACTGCGTGCCACAGGAACAGATTAATCAAATTTTGTTAGAACAAGCGCAAAAAGGGTTACGAGTTGTCCGTCTAAAAGGGGGCGATCCGTTTATTTTTGGGCGAGGGGGCGAAGAGCTGGAAACGTTGTATAATGCTGATATTCCATTTTCAGTTGTACCGGGAATCACTGCTGCATCGGGGTGTTCTGCATACAGTGGTATCCCTTTAACACATCGAGATTATGCACATAGTATTCGTTTAATTACCGGGCATTTGAAAGATGGTAGTCATCTTGATTGGCAAAGTTTAGCGGCTGAAAAGCAGACCTTAGTGTTCTATATGGGGCTGTCTCAAGCTGAAAATATTAGTCAACAATTAATCAAACACGGTATGGATGCTAATACGCCAGTCGCCATTGTTGAGGAAGGTACCAGTACCAAACAAAAAGTGGTAACAGGTTTGCTTGGTGAGTTAGCTAAAATCGCTTTGCAAGCATGTAGTCCAAGTTTGATTATCATCGGGCCTGTTGTTGCATTACGAGAAAAACTTAATTGGTTTTCAAATCATTAATTTTAAACAGGCAAGTCTATTACTTTACAGCATAATGGTCTTGCCTGTTATCTAAACGTATACTGCCTTATATCATCATAATTTAAGGGATGACAGCTTTTAAACTTTTCGATCGAGTTAAGTATAATCAATTATCTTTAATTAATGCATTACTCTTTGCTCTGTAAATACCATACGGTCATTTCCATGCGTGATTTAAAATTTAATTTTTTAAAGATACTTTTTACATGCACTTTTACGGTACTTTCAACAATATCCAGATCTTTGGCAATGCGTTTATTCGAAAGTCCTTGCACTAGCAGATTAAATATTTCATGTTCTCGAGGCGTTAATAAGTTTATATCGTGAATTTGTTTGGTTGTTGGTTCGCCGCTGTGTCGCATATAGTGAAGAATAATATGCGAAATTGCTTCATCCATAATGATTTTACCTTCGGCAATATCTTTTAGCGCTTTAATAAAATCTTCTGGCTCCATATCCTTTAACAGGTAACCATCCGCTCCACTTTTGAGTGCGGTAATGATATCTTCTTTGGCATCCGATACCGTGAACATAATGATGCGACTGGAGATATTTTTTTCCCGTAAATAGCGTAGTATTTCTAACCCACTAACATTTTGAATATTGATATCCAGTAAGATCATATCGGGATCGAGCTTTTCAGCGAGTTTTATCCCTTCCGTTCCAGACCCCGTTTCACCAATCACTTCAAAATGGCTAACGGTATTGATTAATTGTTTTACACCATTTCTAAGCATAGGGTGATCGTCAATAAGTAGTATCGAACTTTTTATCTGGTCCATGGGTTACTCTTCTATTATCGTAAATGGAATGGTCTTATTGGCTTTAAATATTACCATAACTTGCGTGCCTTTTTGTGGCTCAGTATTAATTGTTAGATTACCATTTAGGATTTCTGCTCTGTCTCGCATAATCACCATACCATAATGATTATCCTGCTTAACATCAGTTTGAAAACCAATACCATTATCGCTAACACTGACTGTGATAATCTGGTTATCATCAATGGTTAACGCAATGATAACGTGTGATGCTTGTGCGTGTTTGTACACATTGTTTAGCGCTTCTCGAATAAATTGTAATAAATGAAAAGCATGTTTGCTTTTAATGATATTGAGCGGTAATTGATATTCAAGTTGAATGTTAAATTTTAGTTTTTGATTAAACTCTTCAATCATCTCCATTAAGCTAGCATAAAAACCTGTTTGATTGAGCCGCAAACGAAAAGAGGTAATTAATTCACGTAACTGGGAATAGGTGATATTGACCTCTTTTCGCATTGTTGCTAATAGATCAATACTACTTTGTGATGTCAAATCAGATTGCATTTGTAGACAGCTAAGATGTATTTTTAAACAGGATAATGATTGCGCAATTGAATCATGCAACTCTCTTGCCATTGCTGATCGCTCTTTCATTAATAAATACTGCTTTTGTTGCTCTATTTGTCGATCGAGCATCATTGCCGTGGACATCTGCTCGATAAGTCCTGTTATTAAGTTTTCCTGCTCGTCGCTAAGGGTAACATCTGTCGGTTGAATGGCAAATAATATGCCATATTTTTCGCCATTGTCTTGAAGATACCAATAACGTTGAAATCCATGTTGTTGAGAATGTTTTGATTCGGTTAAACAAGCACAGCAATGCGGATTTTGGCAGAAAGGTAATTTCTGCTCATTGTCATAACTAATTTGTTGGTAATGTTCAGGGTTTTCCGATTCATAAAATCGGATTTGAAATTGAGTGAGTGGTACAAGTTCTTCTAATTGACGTAAAATCATTAAAAAACGTTCACATAATGGCTTTGATGTATGGAGCTGTTTGGTGGCGTGATATTGAAATGAGATGATGTTATTGGTTTGTTGCAATTCAGCCGTTTTTTCAGCCACCCGTTCTTCAAGGATTAAATATTGAGATTCGATTTGATCAGACATGTTATTTAACGCTAACCCTAACAAATCGAATTCATTTTTTCTGGAACGTAACGGAAAACGTTCACTAAAATTGTGTTTTGAAATAGCCTGAGCCATATTAATCAGTTTGCGCCATGGAGCAAGAAGATAACGACGTAAATAGTAAATCTGAGCAATAAGAAAGACCACAATAATGATAATAAATAATTGTTGCAGACGAGAAATATAATGAATCTGGTTTTCGGTCTTCTGATCGATCTTATGTACTAAATAATTGGTTTTGATAACAAATTGATCGATATCCGTTTTTATCTCATCGATGTTTTTGGCTTGTGCAATTTTTATCGCAATTTCGGTACGCCATTTATTATGTAACTCATTGAATTCATCTATTAAATCATAACGTTCAAAAAGGGCTAATTGTTGCTTTGACGACGTTATTTCACTAAAAATATTTAAACGGCCATTATCGTGTTTATTAAGGGGAACCATTGATAAAAGTTGATAACTTTTCATACGAATTAGCCCTAATTGATTAATCATATAAGCGCTACCTTTGGTATCATTAGCGACTTGAATAGATAGCGATAACGCAATTAACGCAATGGTGCCTAAAAAACACATTAATAGCGACAAACGATTAATAATTGAAGCATGATAGCGAGTTTTATTATTGGTTGTTTTAGTACTCAGCATAGAATTACAATAAATTAACTAAGAAATAATGATTTATCCGTATTGTAACGCTAAAACGATATCTTGCTGATCTTTTTTGTAACTTTTTGCGATCTTTTAGTAAAGACTGCTTGCAACAAGGATAAATTTTGCGTAAAATTCACGCCCTATAAGATTAATCAATGCAGACATATATGCTAAATCAGGAATAGTCTGCTTTTTATTGCGGAGTTAAGTATGTACGCAGTTTTCCAAAGTGGTGGTAAACAACACCGAGTCAGCGAAGGACAAGTCGTTCGCTTGGAAAAAATTGAAGTCGAAACAGGTGCAGAAGTTGTTTTCGATAAAGTTTTAATGGTAGCAAATGGTGAAGACATCAAAGTTGGTGCTCCGTTTGTTGAAGGTGCAACAATTAAAGCAGAAATTGTTGAGCACGGTCGTGGCGATAAAGTGAAAATTGTTAAATTCCGTCGTCGTAAACACTATCGTAAACAACAAGGTCACCGTCAGTGGTTCACTGATGTGAAGATCACTGCAATCGCTTAATAGGAGTATCGAACAATGGCACATAAGAAGGCTGGTGGTTCATCACGTAATGGTCGTGATTCCCAGAGTAAACGTTTAGGTGTTAAACGTTATGGTTCTCAAGAAGTTCTTGCTGGTAATATTTTAGTACGTCAACGTGGAACTCAATTCCACCCAGGCACTAATGTAGGTTGTGGTCGTGACCATACCTTATTTGCTTTAATTGACGGACAAGTAAAATTTGAAGTTAAAGGACCTAAAAACCGTCGTTATGTTAGTGTAATTGCTAACAGCTAATAAAAAGCGGTTTAACGTTTATGGAAGCCTCACAGCTATTGTGGGGCTTTTTTCATTTCTTGAATTCATATAATATTAGTTAATATGATAAAACAGCAAAATGTTAAATTAGGTTTTGCCTTAGCCATGTTAACAGCGGTTATGTGGGGGCTAGTGCCGATTGCAATGAAATATGCATTGGTGGTTATTGACCCATTAACGTTAGCGTGGTCTCGATTGGCAATTTCTGCCGTCGGTATTACGATATGGTTAGCTTATAAAAAACAATTTCCTAATTTAGCGATGTTTAAAAAACGTCGACGTTTTATCTTATTAATGATTGCCGGATTTGGGTTACTTGGTAATTTTGCGTTATTTGCAAGTTCTGTTCAGTATCTTTCTGCGACAACGGCTCAAGTTGTAGGTCAAATGGGTATTGTAATTTTTATGATTTCAAGTGCGTTTGTTTTTAAAGAGCGATTAAGACCAACGCAAATAATGGGTATTTCGGTATTGTTAATTGGATTAGGACTATTTTTTAATAAAAATATTACCGTTCTATTTGCTAATATATCGACTTATGGCATTGGTGTTTGGCTTGCTTTACTTGCTTCAATTTCATGGGCAGCTTATGCATTGGCACAAAAAGTGTTATTACGTAAATTACGTGCAGAACAGTTACTTTGGCTAATTTATCTTATTTGTACGGTATTTTTATGGCCATTGGCATCGCCAACAAAAATCGCTCATGCCGATGCAACGCAGTTATTTGCCATTATCTTTTGTGGTTTAAATACCATTATTGCTTATGGCGCATTAGTTATGGCAATGGAACGTTGGCAAGCTGCACAAGTTAGTGCAATTACCACATTATCACCGTTGTTTGCATTAATTTTTTCAGATTTATTTGCCATAATTTGGCCAGAAAAATTTGCTATGCAGTATTTAAATATTTTAGGTTATATTGGCGCAGTATCAGTCGTTGCTGGTGCGATGTTTGCCACAATTGGGCACTATTTATGGCATCCAAGAAAAGGCTGGCTAATTAACCAGAAGAAAGAGGAAGAATAATGAAATTTGTAGATGAAGCTTCAATCCGAGTCGAAGCCGGTGATGGTGGCAATGGTTGCGTAGGTTTTCGTCGAGAAAAATACATTCCCAAAGGTGGCCCTGACGGTGGTGACGGTGGTGACGGTGGTGATGTCTATTTTATTGCCGATGAAAATCTCAATACTTTGGTTGATTTCCAATTTGAAAAAAATTATCGGGCAGAGCGTGGGCAAAATGGACAAGGTTCAGATTGTACCGGTAAAAGAGGCAAAGATATTACCGTAAAAGTGCCCGTTGGAACTCGAATCACAGACAAATATACGGGTGAAATTATCGGTGATTTAACGCATCATCAACAAAAAGTATTAGTTGCAAAAGGTGGTTTTCATGGCTTGGGTAATGCACGATTTAAATCTTCAGTGAATCGGGCTCCAAGGCAAAAAACCGATGGTACGCCCGGTGAAAAACGTGATGTACTGTTAGAATTATTGCTACTTGCTGACGTTGGTATGCTTGGTTTACCTAATGCCGGTAAATCCACATTTATTCGATCAGTTTCAGCAGCTAAACCGAAAGTCGCTGATTATCCGTTTACGACTTTAGTGCCAAGTTTAGGCGTGGTAAGAATGGATAATGAGCAAAGTTTTGTTGTTGCGGATATTCCGGGATTAATTGAAGGTGCTGCGGACGGTGCTGGTCTGGGTATTCGTTTTTTAAAACATCTTGAACGTTGTCGAGTTTTAGTGCATTTAATTGATATTGCACCAATTGATGAATCTGATCCTATTGAAAATGCGAAAGTCATTATTCAAGAACTTCATCAATATAGTGAAAAACTTGCCAATAAACCTCGTTGGTTGGTATTCAACAAAATGGATGTTTTAGGTGAAGAAGAAAGTGCTAAACGTGCTGCCGAAATCGCTAAAGCATTGGATTGGGATGACAAATATTATGTTATTTCAGCGGTCAATCATGAAGGGGTAAAAGCTTTATGTTGGGATCTGATGGATTATATGAATGCTCATCCACGTGAAGAAGAGCAAGAAGAAACATCACCAGAAAAAGTTGAATTTATGTGGGATGATTATCACCAACAAGCTATGGATGAGGCTTTTGATGATGACGACGATGATTTTGATGATTGGGATGAGAGTGACGAAGAAGGGGTTGAATTCATCTATCAAAAATAGTAATAACCTAAAATAAGTTAAACTTATCACTTCAAATTATCAACTAAAAAATCAGCATTACGAAAATACAGGGTGACATAGCCCTGTATTTCTCTCTATTATTCTCACGCTAACACAATGATTTCATATTAAAAAAAATGGTGGTTTACATTTTTCTTTTGTTTTTTGAAAAAAGTCAAAAAAAACGCTTGCTTTTAATAATGAGAATTATTATCATTAAGATGTACTTGATTAGAGCGTCGCAAGACTTCTGAAAAAGTATGACATTGCTCACATTGCTTCCAATGTTTGCCAGCCTAGCGCAACTATGCTGGCTTTTTTATTTTAAAGTGATTTAAAAAACGATGTTTTGATAACTGATTGATCATCAATGACCATTTTCCATTGACCGTCCTCAAAATAAGGAGGCGTACTTACTTTGAATAAAGAATTTAAACCTAAAACCCCTACTTTAAAATCATCGCCAATAAATTCTTGTATCGGCCCTTCAACGCTTTTAGTTACCCCATCTTTTTTATAGTTGTAAATAACTCTGGCGTCTTTAGTTATACTTATCACCATATATTCACCTTGCCATGTGCCAATATAGTTACTTTTTTCGGGTGGAATTGTATCAAGTTCGTTACATGCAGTAATAAAGATGGCAAGTATTAGAAATAGATAAACATGTTTTATTTTCTTTAATAATTTCAAGTTGTTATTCCTTATGTGTTTAACATTTATTTTTAGTTATTAATTGTATCAAATAAAATAAGTAATGCTGCACTGCCGCCAAATTCTTTCGGTGCTTGATGAAAACAAATGATATTAGGATGCTGGGCTAACCACATTGGTGTCTGTTTTTTTAAGATGTTTTTACCATGTCCATACATGATACAAGCACAATGTGCGTTTTCGCTTAAGCAAGCAGTAATAAGCGATGCTATTTCTTTTTTCGCTTCTTGCTGTGTTAATCCATGTAGATCTAAAAAAAATTCAGGTTCATAAAATCCACGACGTAATTTTTTAATCTCATAAGGATCGGCGTTGTCACGACTATAACGAATGGGATCGTCTTGTAAGAGCGGTTGATAATCATCCGAAAAATAAAACTCAGCATGATTTTTTTCATGTTGTCGTTTTTCAATCGCAATGGCTTTTTGAGACCGTTTTAAGGGTTTATGAACAACGGTATCTTGTGCAAGTTTTTGGGTGTTGCCAATGCTACTTTTGAATAAGTTTATCTCTTCTTGAGTTAATTTAAATTTTTCAGTCATTGATAATTACTCTGGGTAAACTTTTTGTTTGAATTCACATAAATCTTCAATCACACAAGCCCCGCATCGAGGTTTTCTGGCGATACAAGTATAACGTCCATGCAAAATTAACCAGTGGTGACAATTTATTTTGTACTCTTTGGGTACCACTTTCAATAATTTTTCTTCCACTGCCTCAACGGTTTTTCCGGGTGCAAAGCCAGTGCGATTGCTGACACGAAAAATATGAGTATCAACTGCAATCGTTGGCCAACCAAAAGCCGTATTTAACACTACATTTGCTGTTTTTCTGCCTACACCGGGTAATGCGATTAATGCATCAAAATTTTCTGGCACTTGACCTTGATATTTCTCAACTAAAATCTGACAGGTTTTGATAATATTATCTGCTTTACTATTGTATAAGCCAATGGTACGGATATAACTTTTGAGCTTATCAACCCCAAGCGCTAAGATTTGTTCCGCTGTATTGGCAATTGCAAATAAAGGTTTGGTCGCTTTGTTTACACTCACATCGGTTGCTTGTGCAGAAAGAACAACAGCAATGAGCAATTCGAAAGGTGTTTGATAAACAAGTTCTGTTGTTGGATCTTTAATGTGATCTTTTAATCTTTCTAAAATTTGAATACGAGTTGATTGTTTCACAGAGTATGATAAATATAAATAACATGCCTGATATTATATACTTTATTTGTATAAATATTGTAGGTTAAATTTAATTTTTAGCTAAAAGTCACTTTATACGACGATAATTAAAATTACGGCAAAATAACAATCTCAATGACCTATCTGAAAAATTTTAGCGTGACGGATTGTCAGCTTAGTTATATTCATTCATCGCCTGCTTTTTAGCATGTGGTTTTTATGATAAGCTACTCCACTATTTTTTAATTTCATCAACAAGGTTTTTTAGAAATATGTCCTTACCAATGATTGTCACCTTTGCTATATACATTTTAGGAATGATTGCGATCGGTTTTTTTGCCTTTCGATCAACGCAAAACTTTGGTGATTATATTTTGGGGGGGCGCCGTATTGGTAGTGTTGTCACTGCGCTTTCGGCTGGTGCTTCGGACATGAGTGGTTGGTTATTAATGGGGCTGCCAGGGGCTGTTTTTTTATTCGGTATTTCGCAAAGTTGGATTGCAATTGGTTTGATAATTGGGGCTTACTTAAACTGGTTACTGATTGCTGGGCGGTTACGTGTTTTTACTGAAATTAATCATAATTCCCTGACCTTACCCGACTATTTTGCTCGCCGATTTGATGATAAAAGCGCTTTGCTGCGTATTATTTCAGCGGTAATCATTCTTATCTTTTTTACGATTTATTGTGCATCAGGCGTTGTTGCGGGGGCAAAACTTTTTGAAAGTACCTTTGGAATGAGTTATGGTTGGGCAATGTTAGCCGGTGCTGGCGCAACAATCGCTTATACTTTTATAGGTGGTTTTTTAGCGGTCAGTTGGACGGATACTATTCAAGCGAGTTTGATGATGTTTGCACTTATCTTAACTCCCGTTATGGTTATGGTGAACGCAGGTGGTTTTACCGATGCCTTAGCAAATATTGAATCGCTCAATCCTGATTATACCAACATCTTTGCTCACATGGATTTTATCGCTATTATTTCATTGCTTGGCTGGGGGCTTGGCTATTTTGGGCAACCGCATATTTTAGCTCGCTTTATGGCGGCTGACTCACATGATGTGATGAAAAATGCGCGTCGAATTAGTATGACTTGGATGATTTTATGTTTAGGTGGAGCAATTACGGTAGGATTTTTTGGTATTGCTTTCTTTGCCAATCATCCAGAGTTTTCAGATCTCATTAATAACGGTAAACATGAACGTATTTTTATCGAGTTATCCAAATTATTGTTTAATCCATGGGTTGCTGGTGTTTTATTAGCGGCGATTTTGGCTGCGGTGATGAGCACGTTAAGTTGTCAGTTACTTGTCTGTTCAAGCGCATTAACGGAAGATTTTTATCGTGCCTTTTTTAGACCGAAAGCAAAACAACGTGAACTTGTTTGGGTTGGACGAATTATGGTTTTACTGGTATCGGTCATCGCCATTTTATTAGCAATTAACCCTAATAATAGTGTCTTAGATTTAGTTAGTCATGCATGGGCAGGGTTTGGTGCTGCCTTTGGCCCCATTATTGTGTTTTCTGTATTTTGGTCTCGCATGACACGCAATGGCGCTCTAGCAGGTATGATTACAGGAGCGGCAACAGTATTGCTTTGGATTAATTTTAATTGGTTTAATCTTTATTCACTTATTCCGGGTTTCTTATTTGCGTCTTTAGCGATAGTAATCTTTAGTTTATGTGATAAAAAACCGAATGAAATAGTGGAAGATCATTTTAAACAAGCTTATAAACGTTATCATAATAAAGTAGAATAGATTTCAATAAAAATAGAGTTATCCAAAGTCAAATTTCAACGTAATAAAATTTTTATAGGTAAAATAACATGACAAAAAATGTGATCAAACAACTGCAAGAGCGAGGATTGATTGCTCAACTGACAGATGAAAAAGCACTCATGGAACTAATTGAACAAAATCCCATAGCGCTTTATTGTGGTTTTGATCCCACGGCTGATAGTTTGCATCTAGGTCATTTGGTACCATTACTTTGTTTAAAACGCTTTCAGTTAGCCGGTCATAAACCGATTGCGCTTGTTGGCGGCGCAACAGGTTTAATTGGTGACCCGAGTTTTAAAGCCGTTGAACGTAAATTAAATACTCAAGAGACTGTTGTTGAGTGGAGCGAAAAAATTAAACAACAAGTTTCTCCATTCTTAGATTTTAATTGTGGTACAAATGCAGCGATTGTCGCTAATAACTATGATTGGTTTGGTGGCATGAATGTATTAACTTTTTTACGTGACATTGGTAAATATTTTTCAGTTAACGCCATGATTAACAAAGAATCAGTCAAACAACGTATTGATCGTGATGAAGCTGGGATTTCATTTACTGAGTTTTCTTACAGTTTATTACAATCTTATGATTTTGCTTGTTTAAATAAAGATCATAATGTGGTGTTACAAATTGGGGGATCAGATCAATGGGGTAATATTACTGCCGGTATTGATTTAACTCGTCGATTACATCAAAAACAAGTTTATGGTTTAACGGTTCCTTTAATTACCAAATCTGACGGTACAAAATTCGGTAAAACGGAAAGCGGTGCGGTTTGGCTTGACCCTAAAAAGACCAGTCCATATAAATTCTATCAATTCTGGATTAATACCGCTGATGCTGATGTTTATCGTTTCTTAAAATTCTTTACTTTCATGTCATTAAATGAAATTGATGCACTTGAAGAAGAAGATAAAAATAGCGGTGTGGCACCAAGAGCACAATATGTTCTTGCTGAAGAGGTCACACGCTTAGTCCATGGTGAAGAAGGCTTAATGGCAGCCAAACGGATCACTGAAAGTTTATTCTCAGGAAAATTAGCCGATCTATCTCAAGCCGATTTTGAACAATTGGCGCAAGACGGTATGCCAACGATTACGGTTGAGGGCGATATTGATTTGCAACAAGCGATCGTTAATGCACAGTTTGCACCGTCAAGAGGCCAAGCCAGAACAATGATTGAATCTAATGCGATTTCAGTTAATGGTGAACGTAACGCGACAACAGATTATCATTTTTCACAAGAAGATAAGCTTTTTGGACGTTATACATTACTTCGTCGAGGTAAGAAATATTACTGCTTACTAATTTGGAGTTAATTTATGAAAAATATACTATCTATTCAGTCACATGTTGTATTTGGTCATGCAGGTAATAGTGCTGCTGTATTCCCTATGCGTCGTGTGGGAGTAAATGTATGGCCTTTAAATACTGTGCAATTTTCAAATCATACGCAATATCGTCAATGGACAGGCACGGTAATGCCAGCATCGCATTTAACTGATATCGCCGATGGCATTAATGCCATCGGTGAACTTAAACGATGTGACGCACTATTAAGTGGTTATATGGGATCCCCTGAACAAGGTAGTGCTATAACCGAAATAGTAAAGAAAGTAAAAGCTGTAAATCCTAATGCAATTTATCTTTGTGATCCTGTTATGGGGCATCCTGAAAAAGGTTGTTTTGTTGCGCCAGGCGTATCTGAATTTTTGTGTAATACTGCATTACCGATAGCAGATATGATGGCGCCTAATATTTTGGAGCTAGAAGAGTTAAATGGAAAACAGCCAATTAATAACGTTGAAGAAGCGGTATTTGCATGTAAAGCACTTTGTAAAAAAGGGCCTAAAGCGATTTTAGTTAAACATTTAAGTCGTGCGGGGTATCGTAAAGATCGTTTTGAAATGTTACTCGTTACAGAACATGAAGCATGGCACATTGAGCGCCCTTTAGTTGACTTTGGCGTGAGACAGCCTGTTGGTGTAGGCGATATGACGAGTGGATTGTTTTTAGCGAATATTTTGCTTGGTAAATCGCTGGTTGAGGCGTTAGAACATACCACTTCTGCGGTTTATGCTGTTATGCTTGAAACCTTAAAACTCAATGAATATGAGCTTCAATTAGTTGCCGCTCAAGATGAAATTGCAAAACCTTCACAATGGTTTAATGCGAAAAGAATTGATTAATTTTAAAAATATGTAAAAATGGATCCAATTTAATTTATTTTTAATTCTTAACAAAAATGAGGGGATGATGGAAGACAATATTTCTTTGGGTAAGATGCTTTCCAATTTACGTAATAATATGGGATTAACTCAAGAAGATATTGCCAATAAGATCCATGTTCGAAAGGCAGTGGTCGAAGAAATTGAAAATGATCAGCGAGTTCATGCCCCTCTTGTCTTTGTTAAAGGTTATATTCGTTCTTACGCTGAAATTGTAGGTTTATCCGAGGACGAGTATCAACCTTATCTAGAAAAAATGTCAAAGCAAAATGCATCCGAAACAAAAATAAAGCAACTCATTCCAGCCCTTGAACCTAGAAAAAGAGGAAAGCGGATTTTATTTTTTAGCTTATTTGTAGTGATTTGTATAGTTGGTGTAACTATTTATTATTTTAATAAAGAAAGTAAAAATAATTATGTAGAAGTGAGTCATTACATTTCGCCATCATCATCGAATCACGTTAACAGTTAGCAAATTTTCTTACTCGTATACAGACATTTGATGCAAATCTTGTTAAGATCACAAGCTAGTTATTTTGTTATATCATTAGGCGTGTTATGAGTCATCAGGATTCACCGATAATCAGACGAGAATCTACCCGAATTTATGTCGGCAGTGTACCTATTGGAGGTGGTGCGCCCATTGCCGTTCAATCCATGACGAATACCCGTACGACGGATGTTGAAAAAACAGTTGCTCAGATTCAAGCACTTGAACGAGTAGGTGTCGATATTGTACGTGTGTCGATTCCAACAATGGATGCGGCAGAAGCGTTTAAATTGATTAAACAACAAGCGAAAGTGCCACTTATTGCAGATATTCACTTTGATTATCGTATTGCTTTGAAAGTAGCAGAATATGGCGTGGATTGTTTAAGAATTAATCCGGGAAATATCGGTAATGAATCAAGAATTCGAGCAGTTGTTGATTGTGCTAAAGATAAAAATATTCCAATAAGAATTGGGGTTAATTCCGGATCACTTGAAAAAGATATTCAAGAAAAATATGGCGAACCTACGCCACAAGCAATTGTAGAATCAGCGATGCGTCATGTTGATATTTTGGATAGGCTTAATTTCGACCAATTTAAAGTGAGTGTGAAAGCGTCAGATGTATTTACAGCGGTGGATGCCTATCGACTTTTAGCTAAACAGATAAAACAACCCCTACATTTGGGGATCACTGAAGCTGGTGGTGTTCGCAGTGGTGCAATTAAGTCGGCAATAGGTTTAGGTTTGTTATTATCTGAAGGTATTGGTGATACATTGCGTGTCTCTTTAGCCGCTGATCCTACTGAAGAAGTTAAAGTCGGTTTTGATATATTAAAATCATTGAGAATTCGATCTCGTGGTATCAACTTTATTGCTTGTCCGACCTGTTCAAGACAAGAGTTTGATGTCATTAATACAGTCAATACGTTAGAACAACGTTTAGAAGATATCATTACACCAATGGATGTATCGATTATTGGTTGTGTTGTTAATGGGCCAGGTGAAGCTTTGGCTTCAACGATGGGTGTTGCTGGCGGTCATAATAAAAGTGGCTTTTATGAAGATGGTGTACGTATTGGTCGTATTGATAACGAACAGATGATCGATGAACTGGAAGCAAAAATTCGAGCTAAAGCATCAATACTAAAAAACAGAATTGCAGCAACTGAACTATAATTTTATTAGATAGCGAATACATAAATGACAGAGAAAAAAATCCAATCTATACGGGGAATGAATGACTTACTCCCAACAGATAGTGCGAGTTGGCAACAAATTGAAAAAATTGTTAAAGGTGTTCTAAATAGCTATGGCTATAATGAGATAAGAACCCCCATTGTTGAAGATACTGCGCTATTTAAAAGAGCCGTCGGTGAAGTGACGGATATTGTCGAAAAAGAGATGTATACTTTTAATGACCGTAATGATGAAAGTATCACTTTACGTCCCGAAATTACTGCGGGTTGTGTTCGTGCGGGCATTGAGCATGGGCTTTTTTATAATCAAGAACAACGTCTATGGTATTTAGGGCCTGCATTTCGTTACGAAAAACCGCAAAAAGGTCGCTATCGCCAATTTCATCAATTTGGGGTTGAAGTTTTTGGGCTTGAAGGACCTAATATTGATGCTGAACTGATTTTATTAACCGCAAGATTCTGGAAAGCACTGGGTATACAGGATCACACTTCGTTAGAATTAAATTCAATTGGCTCACTTGAAGTTAGAGCGAACTATCGTCAAGCACTCGTTGATTTTCTTGAACAACATAAAGATAAATTGGATGAAGACTGCTTACGTAGAATGTATACTAATCCATTACGTGTACTCGATTCGAAAAATCCAGTCGTACAAGAATTACTTAATCAAGCGCCAAAACTATTTGATTATTTGGATGCGGAATCGAAAGAACATTTTGAAGGCCTGTGTCGTTTACTGGATAAAGCAGGAATAAAATACAATATTAATCAAAGATTAGTAAGAGGATTAGACTATTACAATCGTACAGTATTTGAATGGGTAACAAGTAGCTTAGGTGCTCAAGGTACTGTTTGTGGTGGGGGGCGTTATGATGGATTAGTGAGCCAGTTAGGTGGTCAATCAACGCCAGCTGTTGGTTTTGCTATGGGACTTGAACGATTAGTTTTACTTGTTCAAGCTGTCAATCCTTCATTAAATCGAGATAATTCGATTGATATTTATATGATCTCCTCGGGAGATGAAAACACGATTTCAGTAGCACAATGTGTTGCTGAATTATTACGTGACGGTTTACCTGATAAACGAATTGTGACTAATTATGGAACGTCTAATTTTAAGAAACAATTTGCCAAAGCAGATAAATTAGGTGCTAAAATAGCGGTTATTGTTGGTGAAAACGAGTTAGCGAACCAAACGGTAACTATCAAAAATTTACAAACAGGTGAACAAACTGAAGTCGCGCAAAGCGATATTGTTCAAATTTGTTTGGCAATGATATAAATCTAAAGGAAATAGGAGATAAGCGTGAGTTATCAATCGTCAAGTGAAGAACAAATGTGGGCTTTAAAAGAGTTTCTTGCGAAAACGTGGAAAATTATTGTTGCCGTTATTGTCATCGGATTATTGGCTTATTATGGTTGGAATTACTATCAATCAAATCAAGTTAAAAAATTGGAACAAATGTCAGATCGTTATGAGCAACTTGTAAAACAGTTAGATCAGACAAAACCGGAATCCGTAAATGATTTAGTTGCTTTTGCAAAAGAGGGTGATAGCGTTTATAACGTTTTTGCTGATCTTTTTGCGGCTAAATTTTATATCGAAGTAACAAAAGATTATGCAGGTGCTCAAGCATTATTGACTGATGCTTTATCTAAAACAAAAGCGGAACCGGTAAAATCCGTTATTAATATTCGTATTGCACGTGTGCAGTATCAACAAAACCAATACCAAGAAAGTTTAGCAACGTTAGATAAAGTTAACAATGAAGCTTGGGAACCAGTGATTAACGAAATACGGGGCGATATATTAACCAAAATGTCTCGTTATGCTGAGGCGATAGATGCTTATAAAATTGCGCTAAAATCAGCGGCAATGATAAGTTCAGAGCCAAATATTAAAATTAAACTAAATCAAGCTGAATATTTACAAGCTAAACAAACAGTTGAACAAGATAAACAAACTGCTGAAGAAAAAGCAGAGCAAGAGGATCAGTCAAAGACTGAAACGGAAGAAAATAAAAATTAATTTATCCTGCTATAAGGGTCTATACAATGAAGTTATCTAAATGTTTTTTAACCAGTGTTTTTATGTTTTCACTTGCTGGATGCTCGATATTTGGAGGAGAAGAAGAAGTTATTCAAGTTTCACCTTCTCCTATAGTCAGTAACCAATTTACTATTCACCAATTATGGCGTAACAGTACTGCAGGAAATACTCGTATTTATTCATTATTAGGTCCTGCTAGTTATGATAATGTTATTTATGCAGCGAGCCGAAGTGGAGAGGTAAAAGCAGTTGATTTAACGACGGGTAATACATTGTGGAATGTCGATTTATCTAAAAGTACACTTTTCAGTAGTAAAACAGCGCTCTTTTCTGGTGGTGTAAGTGCCGATGAAAATTATGTTTATGTTGGCAGTGAACGTGCTGTTGTTTATGCTTTAGATCGTCAAAACGGAAAAGTCGTCTGGGAAAAATCAGTTAAAGGAGAAGTCCTTGCTCGCCCTGTATCGTCTGATGATAAATTAGTGGTTCATACCGCTAATGGTATATTACAAGGGCTTAATCGTGAAACTGGTGACGAACTTTGGGAAGTGACTTTTGAAGTTCCGGCATTATCATTAAGAGGTAACTCAACACCAGTCATTGCCCATGGTGCAGCTATCTTTGGTGATGATAATGGTCGAGTAAATGCTTACTACATTAATGATGGTCAATTAATTTGGCAACAACGTATTTCACAACCGACTGGTTCAACAGAAATTGCAAAATTAAATGATGTTGATTCAACCCCTGTAGTTGAAGGAAATACTGTCTATTCTGTTGGATTTAATGGTTATGTTGCTGCACTGGATTTAAGTAATGGTGAAGTCATATGGCGTAAAAAAATAGGTTCAACACACAGTTTTGCGGTTGATAAAAATCGATTATACGTAGTAGATCAAGATGATAATATTCAATCATTATCAAAAACGGAAGGTGGCGTACTTTGGACGCAATCAAGTTTTACACACCGCCAATTGACTGATCCAGTCATTTATCAAGATTATGTCGTATTTGGTGATTTTGAAGGTTACCTGTATTGGTTAAATGCTGAAACAGGTGAACTTGTAAATAAAATAGAAGTAAGTAGTAGCGGAATAATCGCTAAACCATTGGTGGTTGACAATAAACTGATTGTTCAAGTCAAAAATGGTGATATTTACGCTTTCACAAAAAATTTAAGTAATTAGAGAATAAACATGGTACCTGTTGTAGCACTAGTTGGTCGTCCAAATGTTGGAAAATCAACTTTATTTAATCGGTTAACAAGAACACGTGATGCGTTAGTCGCAGATTTTCCTGGATTAACCCGTGATCGTAAGTATGGACGAGCTGAAATCAAGGGCCATGAATACATAGTAATTGATACGGGTGGTATTGATGGCACCGAAGAAGGGGTTGAAAGCTTTATGGCTGACCAATCCTTACAAGCTATCGAAGAAGCCGATATTGTTCTGTTTTTAGTCGATGCAAGAGCGGGTGCTATGCCGGCAGATCATGCGATAGCTAAACACTTGCGTTCTCGTCAAAAGGCCACTTTTTTAGTTGCCAATAAAATTGATGGTATTGATGCTGATACGGCTATCTCAGATTTTTACTCATTAGGTTTAGGCGATATCCACCCCATAGCGGCAAGTCATGGGCGTGGTGTCAGTTCTTTGATTGAAACGGCGTTGGAACCTATTTTCCAATTTAAAGATCACGATGAAGATGACTCTAATGAAGACCAATTGCCACCAGATTTATCAGAATCTTATGACGATGTTGACGAAGATGATGTTGAATCACTGATTAATCAACCGATTAAAGTGGCTATTGTCGGGCGTCCGAATGTAGGTAAGTCAACACTAACCAACCGAATTTTAGGTGAAGAACGGGTTGTGGTCTATGATATGCCAGGTACAACTCGAGATAGTATCTATATCCCAATGACTCGTGACGAACGAGAATATGTTTTAATTGATACAGCAGGGGTGCGTAAACGTGGTAAGGTAACGCAAACCGTCGAAAAGTTTTCAGTGATTAAAACATTACAAGCGATTGAAGATGCAAATGTTGTCATATTGGTGATTGATGCCAGAGAAGGTATCTCAGATCAGGATTTATCATTACTCGGCTTTATCATCAATAGTGGGCGTTCACTTGTTATTGCCGTCAATAAATGGGATGGGTTATCACAAGACATCAAAGAGCAAGTTAAAGCAACACTAGATGACCGACTTGATTTTATTGATTTTGCCCGTTTGCATTTTATTTCGGCTTTACATGGTAGTGGTGTGGGTAATTTATTCGATTCAATTCAAGAAGCTTATGAATGTGCAACCCGTCGGGTAAATACTGCATTATTAACCAAAATTATGCAAATGGCACAAGACGATCACCAACCACCTCTCGTTCGTGGACGTCGAGTAAAACTCAAATATGCCCATGCCGGAGGCTACAATCCACCTATTGTGGTTGTTCACGGAAATCAAGTTGAAGATCTTCCCGATTCTTATAAACGATATTTAATGAACTATTTTAGACGCTCATTAAAAATTATGGGAACGCCGATTCGAATTCAATTTAAAGAAGGGGCGAATCCTTTTGAAGGTCGAAAAAATAGTTTAACGGCATCACAACAACGTAAACGACGTCGATTGATGAAACACGTTAGAGGTCGTAAATAGTTTATGTCAAAAAAAAATATAGCAGGGCAAAGTCAAGAAGGCTTGTGCCCTAAATGTCATCATAAAATGGATGTTATGTCTGCCCAGCATTACGTTTGTGCTCACTGTAAACAACATTTTGTCGAACACTATATATGCCCCACTTGTCATCAACCTGCTCAAATGATCAAAGGCTGTGGTGCCATAAATTATATTTGTCAAACTGATGGATTAATCTCCAGCAGTAAAGTGATATTTCAATATTTACCAGAATAGAAAATCTATCTATATAAAAACCATAAGAGGTTATTTCATGCGTATTATTTTATTAGGTGCACCAGGTGCGGGAAAAGGAACTCAAGCACAATTCATTATGAAAAAATATGGTATTCCTCAAATTTCAACCGGCGATATGTTACGTGCAGCAGTGAAAGCTGGTACGCCACTTGGTCAACAGGCTAAAGAATTAATGGATGCCGGTAAACTTGTTACCGATGAACTTGTGATTGCATTAGTGAAAGAACGTATTGCACAAGATGATTGTGCAAATGGGTTTTTATTAGACGGATTCCCTCGAACTGTACCCCAAGCTGATGCTATGAAATCAGCAGGTATTAATGTTGACTATATACTTGAATTTGATGTGCCTGATTCTGTTATTATTGATCGAATGAGTGGACGCCGAATTCATGCGCCATCAGGTCGAGTTTATCATGTCCGTCATAATCCACCTAAAGTAGAAAATGTTGACGATATTACGGGTGAACCTTTAACAACTCGCAAAGATGATCATGAAGAGATTGTCCGTAAACGCCTTGTTGAATATCATCAATTAACTAAACCTTTAATTGATTACTATCAACATGAAGCGAAAGAAGGTCGTGCAAAATACTACCGCATTGATGGTACCCAATCTGTATCTGATGTGACAAACGAACTTGTTAAAATCTTAGATTAATTAATCGATTGCTAAAAAGCCAGTTATACATTTGTTATCTGGCTTTTTGAATTTGATTATAGTGTCGCTTTTAATGCCTGTGCTAAATCAGAAATAATATCATCAATATGTTCTATCCCAATAGACAAACGAATCATTTCTTGACTTACTCCTGCCTTTTTCAGTTCTTCATTATTAAGTTGCCTATGCGTAGTTGATGCAGGGTGACAAGCTAATGAGCGTGTATCGCCTATATTGACCAGACGAATAATTAATTTTAGTGCATCAATAAATTTAGCACCTGCAGATTTTCCACCTTTAATACCAAACGATAAAATGCCAGCAGGTAAATGATTATCCATCTGTTTTACCGCTAAATCATGTTCAGGATGATTGCTAAGACCAGCATAGTTAACCCATTCAACTTGTGGGTGTGAGATTAGATAATTTGCAACGTTGAGTGCATTTTGACAGTGGCGTTCCATGCGCAAAGAAAGGGTTTCAAGCCCTTGTAGTATCAAAAAAGTATTAAATGGCGATAGTGCAGCGCCCATATTGCGTAAAGGGATTACTCGACAACGTGCAATGTAAGCCGCATCACCAAAGGTATCCGTATAAGAGACATCATGATAAGATGGATCTGGTTGATTAAGCATTGGATATCTATCCGCATATTTTTTCCATGGAAACCGTCCTGAATCAACGATGATTCCTCCAAGACTATTACCATGTCCACCAATATATTTAGTTAATGAATGCACGACAATATCGGCACCAAATTCAAATGGTCGGCAAAGTGCAGGACTGGCAACGGTATTGTCGACAATTAACGGAATACCATGTCGATGTGCGATGTCGGCAAGTTGTCTTAAATCAACAATATTACCTGCAGGATTGCCAATACTTTCGCAATATATGGCCTTGGTTTTTTCATCAATTTGCTGTTCTATAGCCACTAAATCGTTATGAGGAGCAAACTTGGTTATAATACCAAAATTAGGTAAGGTATGGGCAAATAAATTATAAGTTCCGCCATATAATTGCGAAACAGAAACAATATTTTCGCCAGAAAAGGTAATTGCTTGAATAGCATAAGTGATAGCCGCCATGCCCGATGCAACAGCTAAAGCACCAATACCACCTTCAAGCGCAGCGACTCGAGCTTCGAGTACGGCGTTAGTTGGGTTAGTTATACGGGTATAAATATTGCCAGCGACTTTTAAATCAAATAAATCTGCGCCATGTTGTGTATCATCAAAAGCATAAGAGGTTGTTTGATAAATGGGAACAGCAACAGCATGAGTAGTGGGTTCAGGGGTATAACCTGTGTGAAGTGCAATGGTTTCTGGTTTCATGATTGAGCCTCGTCGGAATAACAAGGCTCTATTTTGTACAAAAATTGATGAAAAAGTAAAGTGTTATAAAACCATTCTTACAATATCTATTTCACCTAATTCTTTATATAAATTTTCAATCTGATCAATGTGTGTTGCATTGATAGTAATCGACACAGAATGATAATTCCCTTTACTGCTAGGTTTGATTGACGGACTGTAATCACCCGGTGCGTGACGTTGGATAACGGACACGACTTTATCAACCAGTTCTGGTTTAGCTTCTCCCATGACTTTATAAGTAAAAGAACAAGGAAAATCTAATAATTCTTTTAAATTTGTTTTCTGTTGCATAATTTTATGTTTCTCACGTAATCGGTATGTTTGGGGTATTACTACCAGGAATAACAGTCATATATAGGCGCTTTGATGTTCTTCAAGTGATCAAGCATAAACTTCGCTTCTTAAAGTATTCAAATTGATCTATGATAGATTAATTTTATCACAGCTTAGTTAGCATTATCCTATAAATTATAAAAAAGGTTGAAAAATATGTTAGCACACTCCGATGATAGAGAACCTTTTGGTACATTGTTAGGTTATGCCCCAGGTGGCGTTGCCATTTACTCTTCTGATTATGAGACATTAGACCCAACTCAATACCCTGATGATGCCTCTTTTCGAAGTTATTCCGGGCATGAATATATGGGATATAAATGGCAATGCGTTGAATTTGCAAGGCGTTTTTTATTTCTTAATTATGGTATTGTGTTTACTGATGTCGGCATGGCTCATGAAATTTTTTCACTTCGTGTCTTAAGACAAGTTATCAATGAAGCGATATTGCCTTTACAAGCTTTTGCTAATGGTGGTAAGAAAAAACCCGAAGCTGGCGCATTACTTATTTGGGATGATGGTGGTGTTTTCGATAGAACTGGCCATGTTGCTATTATTACCGAAGTCTTTGAAGATAAAGTTCGGATAGCTGAACAAAATGTTATTCATACCCGATTACCAATTGGTCAACATTGGACTCGTGAATTAAGGATGACGGTCACCGACAATGGTTATTTGTTACATGATACGTTTGACGATACCACCATATTAGGTTGGATGATTCAAACCGAAAATACACAATATAGTCTACCACAACCAACCGTACCGGCGCCTTTACTGGCTATTCATAGTCAACATATTGAAAATCAAGGTCAATTTGATATTAACTGGCTTAATGAGCAAGATAGTTTAGAAAATGCTTATATCCAAGCGGCAGGGCATGCAATTAGTCATGATGATCACTACCGATATTTCACTATTTCTGAAAGTGCCGAGCAAGAACTTATTCGAGCGACCAATGAGTTACATCTTATGTATTTACATGCAACCGATAGAGTACTAAAAGATGATAACTTGCTGATGAATTTTAATATCCCAGAAATTTTATGGCCTCGCTTACGTCTGTCATGGCAACAACGACGTTATCAAATGATAACCGGTCGGCTAGACTTTTGCATGGATGAACGAGGCTTTAAAGTTTATGAATATAATGCTGATTCGGCATCGTGTCATACTGAAGCTGGACAGATACTACAAAATTGGGCAATACAAGCTGGGCTAAATGTTGGCGTAAACCCTAGTGCTGGGTTGCTTAACGCATTAGCGAGTTGTTGGAAGCATAGCGATGCACAAGCTTTTATCCATATTATGCAAGATAATGATAATGAAGAAAATTATCATGCTTTATTTATGCAAAAAGCCCTAACACAAGCAGGATTTAAGAGCAAAATTTTACGAGGTTTGAGCGGCTTAAAATGGGATAAACGCGGTCGGTTAGTTGATGATGAAGATCGTCAAGTAACCTGTGTCTGGAAAACATGGGCATGGGAAACCGTATTAGAACAACTTCGTCAAGAAAGTGAAGCCCAAATAGCCGGATTACCAATCCGGACTTGGCATCCAGAAAATGCGGTAAGGTTGATAGACGTTCTTTTACGTCCCGAAGTCACTGTATTTGAACCTTTATGGACAGTTATTCCAAGCAATAAAGCGATTTTACCGGTGCTGTGGTCTTTATTTCCTAATCATCGTTATTTATTAGAGTCTACATTCGAACTTAATACAAGTTTAGAGAAAAAGGGGTATGCCGTTAAGCCGATTGCAGGGCGTCGTGGGAGTGATATTCAATTAGTCAGCAGCAAAGAAACCATTTTGGGGAAAACTGTCGGTAAATTTGCTAAACAAGAAAACATCTATCAAGAATTGTGGTGTTTACCGAAAGTCGATGATCGTTATTTGCAAATCTGTACTTTCACTGTCGGCGGACATTATGGGGGAACGTGTTTACGTTCTGATCCATCCTTAGTCATTCGGGGAGATAGTGATATGCAACCATTACGAGTATTGACTGATGATATGTTTTTAAAATGACGATTATGGTAAGGTAATTTTGCAGTATGTAAAAAATAAAGTAAAAAAATCTTAACTTATCCTATAGATACCAATTACAACAGCTGGTTTTTTCTGTTAGAATTAAAAGATTACAAAAATATCATATGATAATGGAATGGAAAGGTCAGTATGGCAAATACACTACTTAGAACTGGTGATATTAAAGATTTTAAAATGCTTGGGCATGACGGTAAAGCTGCTTACTTAGTGGCAACCCAAATTCGTGAAATGTTCAGAGTAAAAATAGGTAAACAATATGCCGACTATTTAGCCATTCCACAACGTAATGATCAAGGAAATAGGGTTGATTGGTATATTCCTTTTGATTCGGCTCAATATGATATTGTGCCTTGGTCATCTGCCAGCGAATCAGAACAACAATCAGCGCTTCAATTGTTGGCAGTATTTGAACAAAAGGTAGTTGAGCTAGGCAAACAATTAGCTAATAATCCAAACCTTGAAGGCGATCAATTGCTATTTAGTCGCCTAATTTATGATCCTAATCACCGTGAGGACAGCCAAGAACCAAATCTTATGGCGATTAGGTTTCCAAGCAATGAATATATTTATATCGTTAATGGCAAGCCTGTTATTACTTTTTGGGGATTTATTAATCCACAAACTCAACTAACCCAATCACCTTTCAAATGTTTAGAACAATCAGAAAGCACAGCACCTTATGTTACTGAACAAATTGACCCCCCGATAACGTCTAAACGTCCTTGGTGGAAACGTTGGTGGGTGTGGTTATTAATGCTGTTGCCACTATTATTGTTATTATTACTACTGTTTTTATTACGAGGGTGCTTTTATCACCCTGAATCATCAATTACACCGCCATTGTCAGTCGATAATGCGGTGAATGTACCGGTTGAGACTGATCGGGACAAAAAACCAGAAGATAAAAAAGGTGAGAATCCTATCCGTGATGTGAATGTTATTCATAGACCGGTGGGTACTAACATAAATCATGATTCGGTGTTGAATACTGACAATCGTAATGACGTAATTGGTACAACTGTTACAGAAGGTAACATTGATGTGACTGATACGCTCAACACGCCTACCACATTACCTGTCGATAGTCATGGTGCAGGTGATGATAATCCGCCAATTCATGACATAACGCCTGATAATGCAGGTACGACTTCTGATGTTGATAACACTAATCAGAATGAAAACCAGAATCAAAACACAGCAGCTATGGATACCAATAACGCTACACAATCCCAAAATTTAAGTGTACCACCAGATGCAATTAAGCAAGGTTCTATGGATTTTCTTAATGGACAATGGACAGTAGGTGGTGGAATCCAAGATAAATCAACGGGTAAACCATTACGTTTAAACTACAGTTTTGATCAAGGAAATGGTGAAGTTACGGTAATACGTAGTGATGGTGTGAAATGTGTCGGTAAAGTTGGTAGTGGTTTTCAAAACTCAAATTTAAGTATAAAGAGTAATACTGAAGCGCTTTGTAGCGATAATACAAAATATCAATTACCGAAAATAGAGTGCTCAACAAACAGTAACAATCAAACTGATTGTAAGGGAAATTATAATAATGGTACATCGTTCCCGTTAACGATGAAAAAACAATAGGGTAGTATATGCTTCCAGAATTACGCAATTATGGTCAAGAAGTGACTCTTATCATGAACAGTGGTATTCAGTTTCTTGATTTTGCACTTAAAATAGATTGGAAAGATAGCCAATGGCGCAATAAAGCGAATGGGTGCTTTATTGATCCGTCCGAAAGTGGTGCATTGATTCGATTACTAGAAGATGTCGAAAATGGTCAATTTTTTAGTCCTGACAACCCCACTTTTGCGGTTACCCCCACACAAGAAATTAGTGTCGATCAATCCCTAAAATTGTATGACGGTGTTTGGTTACCGATTCCTGTTTTACGGTCGATTCCTCCAGAACGATTTGATAAAGGTCCTCATAACTGGAGCAGAGTAAGAATTGTCAGTATTCCTCAAGGTGAAGATCCCGATGGTAATACGCATCGTATAACATTTGCGTTTGACACTAAAATCTTTGCTAATTTGGATGATGTTGCTTATCTTGCTCCAACTGAAAATGACGTAATGACAGGTGCGATTTTTAGTCTGGCGCACCGCTCTGATCATGTGTCATGGTTTTTAGAACTCAAATGGATTTCCAGTTGGTTAATCGATCTGTTTGAAGAATTAGCGCAGCAACCTGAACGCTTAAAGATGCATAAGGATGATATCCAGCAAGAAATGAATAATAAGGCTTATTATGGGCACTATCTTAATATCATTAATTTGCTCGGTGAAACATTAAATCTACCAACCATTAAAATTGTTTCTAACAATAAAAATGATATTGTGAAATCGATTCCTGTCGATATGATTTTAGATGTGGGTAATTCACGAACTTGTGGCATTTTGATTGAAGATCATGTTCAAGATAAAGACAGTCTTAATCATCGCTATGAATTGGAGATACGCGATCTAACCAGACCTGAATATATCTATAACGAACCATTTGAAAGTCGAGTTGAATTTGCACAAACCTTTTTTGGTAAAGAACACTTTTCGCTACAGAGTGGTCGACGAGATACCTTCCGTTGGCCTAGTATTGTTCGTGTCGGTAAAGAAGCAAGCCGCTTAGCTAGTCGCCGTGAAGGCAACGAAGGTGCAACCGGGCTTTCAAGTCCAAAACGTTATTTATGGGATCAAGATAAGTACGAACAAGGTTGGCGTTTTAACTCTTATTATGTAAAAAGCGATCATGAACCTTTTGCAACGGCAGAGCCTTTTTCAAATTTAATTAATGAATATGGTGAAGCCCTACATATTCTTAATAACAATATTCAAGAAGAATATGATCGTAAAATACCGGTATTCCACCCTAAATATTCACGTAGTTCGCTCATGACGTTTATGTTATGCGAAGTATTGATGCATGCTTTGATGCAGATTAATAGCGTTGCGCAACGTAATAAACTTGAACATGCTAAAACGCCACGTAATTTACGTTCAATTATCTTAACGATTCCGCCCGCTATGCCAAAACCCGAACAAGCGATATTTAAAAGTTGTGTGTATCAAGCTATTGGACTTGTTTGGAAAAGTTTAGGTTGGGATAATTCGGATGATAATATTGATTTTACTCATCCGGAAGAACTTAAACATATTTGGCCAAACATACCGGAAGTTTATATTCAATGGGATGAAGCAACCTGTGGTCAAGTTGTTTATCTTTTCAATGAAACACAAAATAATTTTAACGGACGTAGTGAAGAATTTATTGCTTCAATTGTTCGACCTGACAAAACCAATAAGCAAAAAGTTACCATTGCGACGGTGGATATCGGTGGGGGTACAACCGATTTAGTCATCAACGATTACCATTTAGATTATGGTGCAAACGGGCAACAAAACAGTAGTAATGCCTATATTGTTCCAAGTCAGCGTTTTCGTGATGGTTTTAAAGTAGCGGGTGATGATATTTTACTTGATATTATTCAAGATATTGTTTTAACCTCGTTAACCAACGGCTTAAAGCAGGCAGGACTTGCTGATCCAAGCCCAATCTTGTCAACGATTATTGGTTCACAACAACTTTCTATTCAAGATGCGGTTTTACGTCAACAACTGACATTACAACTGTTTACGCCGATAGGTTTGCGGATCTTGAAAGAGTATGAGCTTTACGATCCTTTACATAGTGAACAGCAGGTATTTAGCGCAAGTTTTAAAGAATTATTAGAGCATCATGTTATGACTGATAGTGTGCTGAATTTTATTAATGAGCCAATCAAGCGTGCATTAAATAATCCTGACTTTTCAGTGCTTAATTTGAATATTGAGATTAATCTCAAACGAATTCATTACCTGTTTATACGTGGTGATTATTACAATATTTGTAAAACGTTTGACGCATTGTCCGAAATCATCAGTTGTTATCAATGTGATGTGCTGTTATTAACTGGACGCCCTTCACGCTTACCGGGTATTCAAAGTTATTTTCGATCTCGTTTATCTATCCCTGCAGGGCGAATCTTGCCACTCCATGGTTATTATACGGGCGGATGGTATCCATTCCATAAACAAGAACGCATTGATGATCCTAAAACCACCGCTGCTGTAGGCGCTATGCTTTGCTTCTTAAGTAAGAATTTAAGGCTACCTAACTTCTATTTTAGATCAACAAATATGGATCTTTATTCAACAGTCAAATACATTGGATTGTTGGATAATTTAAACATGATTAAAAATGAAAATGTCTATTACCGAGATATAAATTTAGATGATCCTGATTATGATTTTCCTGATCTGTCTTTTGAAATACGAGGTACAACAAGGCTAGGTTTTAAACAACTTGAAGTTGATCGCTGGCCGGCTTCTCCGATCTATATTTTGACCATTGAAAACGGCGATGTTGCTCGGCGTTTAAGTGCTCAAGGCGTGGTACTTGAAGTGACCTTAGGTATTAAAAATAGGCAAAAAATGGTCGAGAATTTTTATATTAAAGACATAAAAGCATCTGATGGACGAGCTTGCAATAAAAACCAAGATGTTAAACTGAGTTTAAATACAATGGTTAACTCCGGTTTGATCAGTACCCAATATTGGCTTGATAGTGGAATGATAAAACGATGAATAACATAAATGAACAACTGCCTAAATCTTGGGAACACGTTTACCATGCATCAGCAGAAGCAATTGAATGGATTAATCAAACACGTCATTCATCCAAACGTTTAAATAGTGAAGCAGATAATTTAATTCTTGATTTACGCCGTTTGCGTAATAGCGCTAAACGATTAGGTGAGGTCTCTACCAAATCGGTTGCGGTCGGTTTTTTTGGACTTTCTCAAGCGGGAAAATCATACCTGATTTCGGCACTTGCCGCAGGGGATAATGGCAAACTTGAAACGGTTGTCGATAACCAAATTTTAGATTTTATCGATCATGTCAATCCGGTAGGAAGTGGTAAAGAAGCGACAGGTTTAGTCACGCGTTTTAGTCGAACCGCTAAGGGTGGAATTGCCAACTATCCGTTAGAGTTAAAATTGTTTAGAGAGATAGAAATTGTCAAAATATTAATTAATGCTTTTTTTAAAGATTTTGACCAGCAAAAAGTCTCTAATAAAATTGAATTTTCACAATTAAATAAGTTAATCCAACGGTTGGAAAATAAAAAACAAACCAGTTATGTCGGCGGTATATCGGAAGATGATATCGTTGAACTTTACGATTATTTGTCTGAAAATTTCGGCAACGCTTTAGAAGGTTTAAAAGGGGGATATTGGGAAAAAGCAGTACATTTACTTCCTTATCTATCTGTTTCTGAACGAGGCGAGCTGTTTGCGGTATTATGGGGTGGAATTGCAGAGCTAACAACAATCTATATTCAGCTTGCTAATACGTTATCCCGTTTACATCATGCTGAAACTGTGTATGCGCCGTTAACTGTTTTGATTAAAGAGCAAAATGGTACTAAATCGCAAATTGACAGTATTATGAATGTAGACATCTTAGAGCGATTAAATACCGATAAAGATTCATCGGTTACGATAACGCCTATTAACGGTGAACCAACGGATTTATCTTTGGCGCAACTGGCTTTTTTAACAGCGGAATTAATCTTTCCATTAGTGAACAAAACGCGAGTTTCAACATTTGAAAAAGTTGATTTGCTTGATTTTCCGGGATATCGAGGACGCTTGAATTTAATCTCGATTTCAGATGTTAAAGAAGGTAATCCCATTTCTCAACTATTATTACGGGGTAAAGTTGCCTACTTATTTGAAAAGTATACCGATAGCCAAGAGATGAATGTATTAGTGGTTTGTACACCTTCTGATAAGCAATCTGATGTGAATGATGTTGGGCCGGTGCTTGAACGGTGGATCGGTAAAACACAAGGTGAAACACCTGAAAAGCGAGCAACCAAAGAAGTTGGCTTGTTATGGGCGATTACCATGTTTGATAAACGGATATGTACATCGTTGACCTTGTCGGAAGATAATCTTAAAAATAGTTGGGGTAAAGGTGGATTATTACAACAAACTATTTTAGAACGTTTTGGAAGTTATGATTGGCTAATGAATTGGTCAAATAATCAGAAATTCAACAATGTTTATTTGGTTCGTAAACCTGGTTTTGATGTACCGTTTTTAAATGTCGATCCTGCTACACGCCAAGAACTGTCTCATAATGAGAATTATCAGACTAAAATGGACGTATTAAAAAAGACTTTTATCGATAATGTTGATGTTCAAGAGTATGTATCTCAACCAAATGAAGCGTGGGATGCCATGCTTAAACTTAACGATGGCGGTATAGGTCGAATTAGTCAATATTTAGAAAAAGTAGCGATTACTGAAGTAAAACAACAACGTATTGTTGAGCAATTAAATGAAAAAATTGATTACATCACAAATATGCGTTTTGATACGTGGTACCAAGCTGGTAGTGATGAAGAACTTGGTAAGAAAAAACACGTTATCGCAGATGTGGTGAAAGAGTTGCAGGGTAAAGCATTGTTATTAGGTGAATTACTCAAAACTTTAGAATTGCCGGATCAAACAATTCGAGCTTTGTATCATTCCAACCATGTAGAAAACCAGATAGCTAAAGATAATGATGATAATTTAGTCGGCAATTTATCCAATGATTTTGGCTTTAATACTGAATTTGACCTTTTTTCGGACATAAATAGCAATTTAACCAGTAAGCCAGCAGTGACTTTACCGACTGAATCTAAATTTGCTAAGAGTGTTTTTACAACTTGGTTAGAGCACTTAAGAAATATCGTGCTGGATCAGCATATTTTACAGTTTTTTGGTTTAAGCCAAAAATCATTATCTTTTATTGTTGAAGAGCTTATTACAGGTGCCAATCGTTTGAAGATTGAACAAAATTTAACTGAAAAAATCTTAAATAACGAAAATACTGGCAGTAAACGTGATGATCTTGAATCAAGACAGATAAGTACAATTCATACTCAATTATCTGATTATATTGCGTGGTTAGGTTTTATTGAAGGTCAGGTGGATAACATTCCAATGAGTCGTGTTAATCATGGCAAGCGTATATTTGCATCACCGTTAAATGAGTTTGTTATGCAATCATCTCACCAGTTGCCAAAATTGGATAATAATACTAAAAATTATTCTCAATTTGCGATATTTGATTGGTTTATAGCTTTTGCTACGCTTGCACAAGAAAATGTCGGACATCATGCCGGACGGGAAATAAGTCAGGAACAAAATAGTCGTCTGGGTGAGATTTTGGCATGTTTTAAACAATCACAAATTAAATTGGATGATTTCTTGTAAATTAATGCAATAACAAAGTGAAGTGACAGGATAGAGGACATTATGGCATTAAGAATCGAATTAAATGGTTATAAACCGGGTATAGCTAAATTTTTGGCATATAAATGGAATGGTAGTGCTGATATTGAAATATTGATTCAACGTAATCAGGATAGTTATTATTTGTCTGGATTAAATCAATGGAGTCCAGAAAAAAGTTGGCATACGTTGGCTGATATGACTGTCGAACATGAACAATTAACCGGGCTTGTTGGTGAATGGCTGGTTGATTCGTTATTAACTCAAGAAAGTACTGCACGATTTTTGGTACAGATTCGTGATAAGCAAAACGAAAATTACAGTGACCGAGGCGTCATTAACATAGCTGATGGTGTGATGACGTCAGCTGCATTAAACACGGTTACTACTATGTCTGATACGCATCTTGAACCTGAGGAGTGTGTAGATGTAATCCCCGATGACGAAAAAATGGATGGCGAAACACAAACCATTTACGAGCCTGAAATCGAAGAACAAATTATCGAAGAACCTGTTGAACCCGTCGTTGAGGAAGTCGTTACATCCGTACCCACATCTGAAACTGTAACGGAAGAGACGTTGACACAACCGATTAAACAAAAAAGAAAATCAGGTTTAATATTCGGCTTGATCATTGCTATTTTACTGTTAATTGTTATGGGTATCGCAATTTGGTATTTTCTATTCTTCCAAAATCAACAAGCTAAAGACGCTGAACCGGCTATGTTAGGTCAATGTAGTTTAAGTCAAGTAGGAGATGATGATCTCACTTTTATTCAAAAATGTTTGCAAACTAAGCCACTGACTCCAATGATTATTCAGTTGATCAATGATGCTAAAAATGCAAAAAAATGTAATATTGCTCAGCGATTATATGCTAATCAATCACAAGTAAATTCAACCATTGCCATTTTGTATGCCAAAGAATATGACGAAAAGTATTATCAAGCTAATAGCTGTTTTGAAGCTGATAAAGAAACGGCTATTTATTGGTACGAAACCGCATTGAATAATGATCCCGATAATAAAGACGTAAAAGCACGGTTAGCTGAGCTACAAAAGTAGGTAGGAACAAAAATGGAAAATTTAGCTATCTCAAAAATTATGTTTGTATTGAGCTTAACTTGTTTACCCTTGATAAGTTTTGCCAATGAACCGCTTAAACAGCAAGGTAAAACAACACTGTATCAACGCGTACTAAGTACGCCAACGTGTGAGTTAAAAAAAGATATTAGCGAGGTTACAGGACAGCAAGTTCCTGCATTTTCTCGCTATTATGTTTATGAACGTAAAAATCAAAATAACCAAGAATGGTTAAGTGTTGGGCCTGATTCCTATGGAAAAACGGTAGGTTGGATTAATGGCTCATGCGCAATTGAATGGAATATGCAAATGACCTTGGTTTTTACTAATCCGGTTGAACGTGATCCTTTGCTATTTTTTAAAGATAAAGATTCACTCACGGCAATTGTTGATTCTGAACATCCAGAAACATTATTAAAACCCATTCGTGAGGCATTAAACGTTAACCAAACTTCGCCAAAAGTCATCGCTCAAGAGCCGGCGGAATTTGTTGATTTTAAAAATAACTTCTATTTATTACCTATTTTACAAGGTGAAGAGGTCATGAATGGACAAGGGTTTTATGAGCGTATATTAGAAGTCGCCTCTGTCAGTAAACAAGATAAATTAGTGGCAACAACTCAGAACGTTAAGTCATCCACTACCACTCAAAAAATAGATGATAGTACTAATCAAGTCGCACCTTTTAAAGCTGCAATTGTGTTTGTGATAGACTCAACGATTTCCATGGATCCGTATATTTCAAGAACCAAAGAGGCCGTTGAACGCGTTTATCAGCATATTGAAAAAGAGAAGTTACAAGATCAAGTTAAATTTGGCTTGGTGTCGTTTCGATCAAGTTTAACCGCATCCGATAAACTTGAATTTGTGACAAAAGTTTTTGCCGATCCAAACCAAGTAAAAAATCGTGAAGATTTTAAAAAACTCAGTGCATCACTTAAACAAGCCTCGGTATCAACGGCTTATTTTGCCGAAGATTCATTTGCGGGGGTTGCACAAGCGTTGAATGATATTAATTGGAACAGTTTTGGTGCGCGTTATATGATTCTTATTACGGATGCAAGTGCAATTCCGGGGGATGATAAACTTTCTAGCACCGGTATGGATGCTGCGCAATTAAGGCTTGAAGCACAGCATAAAGGGGTTGCGATTTATGCATTACATTTAAAAACGGCAAGTGGCGAAAAAGATCACCAAATTGCTGCGACGCAGTATTCTGATTTAACGTACAATGATTTTATTCATAAATCACTTTACTACCCTGTTAATGCCGGTAATGTGAATGAGTTTGGTCAAAAAGTTGACTCTTTAGCCAAAGCCTTAGCCGAGCAAGTGAAACTTGCTTATAAAGGTGAAGCGTCAATAGGTAATGCGATTAATGCTAAAGATGGTAATGCCGATATGTTGAATGATGCATTATTACTGGGTAAAGCTATGCAGTTGGCTTATTTAGGTGAAACTAATGGGTCTAAAGCGCCTTCGGTCTTCAAAGCGTGGATTGCTGATAAAGATTTTATTAAACCCACTATTCCAACAGCTGAACCTCGAATCTTATTAACTAAATCTCAATTAAGTGATTTAAGCGATATTGTTAGTAAAATCGCCAATGCAGCAAATGATGGATTAATTTCTGCCGATGATATGTTTTCGCAGCTACGATCGGTTGCTGCTGCTATGGGGCAAGACCCAAGTAAATTAAAATCGAACGCAGTCACAAAAATTGCCGATTTGGGGTTACTTGGGGAATATTTGGATAATATCCCTTATAAAAGCGATGTAACCGGGTTGGATCAAGAGACGTGGAAAAGTATGAGTGGTCTTGAGCAAGAAAAATTTATTCGTAATTTAAATAGTAAAATTCGTTATTATCAGAAATGTAATGCGGATGTTGATCGTTGGATTTCATTAGCGGAAGGTAGTGATCCTCGTGAAAATGTTTATCCTATTCCTTTAGAGATGTTACCGTAAACAGATGCTAACGATAAAAAAACTTGCAATCACGCGCTCAACTGGTAAATCTTTTTTTAGTGTTAACCTTCCAGCGCTGACCGTTAAAGCGGGTGAGGTGGTTATTATTCGAGGTGATAGCGGTTCGGGTAAAAGCACATTACTTGAAATGATAGGTATGATCCTAAAGCCTGACCATATTGGTTGCTACAATCTTACTATGGGTAATGGTGACGTTGATATTGCTCAACTAATCCAACACGATAAACTGGATAAGTTAGCGGATATGCGCGCAAATTATTTGGGCTTTATGTTGCAAACAGGCGGATTACTCCCTTTTTTAACGGTGCATGATAATATTTTGCTTTCAGTAAATGTGTTACAAAAAAAGGTGGATAAACAACGATTTGATTATTTAGTACAAAAGTTGAGTATCTCACACTTGTTAAGTAAATATCCTAAACAACTCTCGATTGGTGAAAGACAGCGAGCTTCTTTTATTCGTTCAATTATCCATAAACCTGCACTATTACTGGCTGATGAACCAACTTCAGCGCTTGATCCTTATAATGCCAATTTATTATTTGATTTAATTATTGAGCAAGCTCAGCAGGATAATATTGCTTCCTTGATTGTGACCCATGATTGGCAACGTATTGCTGATAAAGGATTATTTACTTTAACGTCTCAAATTACCTCTTCCCATTCATCCGAATTTTTACCCTTACAAGATGAGGTATAAGCGATGATCACATTATTATCGAAATGGCGGCTTATTACTCGGTTATCTTTGTCGGATTTATGGTACGACAAGAAGGTTTCATTTTGTATTATTGCATCGGTGATCTCGGTAATTACCCCACTGTTGCTACTCTTTAGCTTAAAATATGGTGTTGTTTCACAGCTTCGCCAGCAGTTACTTAATGATCCGCAAAATTTAGAAGTTAAAATTGTGGGTAATTTACAGTTAGATCATTCAATGTTTGAATGGATTGCCCAACAACCTGAAACTGCGTTTGTGATTCCGTTGACACGTTCCCTTAATACTCAAGCTGATTTAATGAAAGATAATCGTCATTTTGTTAATAATGCTGAAATTATTCCGACAGCTAAAGGTGATCCTATAACCCAAAGTTTACCGCTCTTGCATCATGAACAACAGATTTTAATATCCGCTTTAGCCGCAGAAAAAATGCAGGCAAAGGTTGGTGATAAAGTAAAAATGGTCGTGACAAGGCAACTCGATGGCAAACTGGAAAAAGGTATAGTCGAGTTAGAGATCATCGGAGTGATTCCCGAAATTTATTATGGTCGGGCTGCCGCATTTGTGTCTTTAGCGCTTTTAATTGATATGGAACATTTTTATGACGGTTATCAAATAAATATTTTTCAATCAACCACAGGGCTTGTTAATCCACCAGAACATAACTCATTTGCCAGAGCACGTATTTATGCAAGGTCACTTGATGATGTAGCGCCTTTGTCTTATAAACTACGTCAACAAAATATTGAAACACGTACTCAAGCTAATGCGATAGAAAATATGCAAGCGATAGATCGGGTTCTCAATTTTATATTTAGTGTCATTGCAATAACAGCTGTATTAGGGTGTATTTTATCTTTTACAGGATCATTTCTATCTAATATTGAACGTAAACGCAAAGATATCGCTTTGATGCGATTACTTGGATTTAAATCAAAAGGGATTATGCTTTATTTAATGACTCAAGCCATGATGCTAAGTTGTTTGGCATTTATCATTTCTTGCCTACTTTTTTTATTTGGCAACTATGCCTTTAATTTTGTGTTAGGTAAAAATTTAGTTTCACATCCAGTAGTTAGCCAATTACAATTTTATCATTTTATTATCGCATTTTTACTTACTTTATTGATATCAGCTATTGTAGTAACGGTAGGAGGTCGACGTGCTGTTAAGATTCAGCCAGCAGAAAGCTTGCGCGAAGTATAATCATAAAAAATGGCATTATTGGGGACTAATCTTAAGTTTTATCCCTTTATGCAGTTATGCTGAGCCTTGGGATAGTAAGTTTTATAATCCTAAACCTGCCAGTGATGATGTGATTTTGCCGATGCCTTGTGATGGGCGTTTGGTGATGAAAAGGGTATTTACGCCTACCAATAAACCACTTGAGGATGTAAAAGTAATTTTAGGCAGTAATCAAAAAGAGTTAGGTTTTGCTGAATACGCAACACCTAATTATATTTCTGGTAGCTTTTCTAATGAAAACGAAGAAAGGTATTATTTAATCGGTAAATATGAAATTACAGCACTACAATATCAAGCGGTGATGAATAATACTTGTCCAACGGCTAAAGTGAGTTTGATTTTCCCTGTGACTAATATTAGTTGGTTTGATGCTATTGCATTTAGTAATAAATATAACCAATGGTTACTGGAAAACCAATCTCAATTAAAAGTGTTGCCAAAAGGCTATGTACGTTTGCCAACGAATACCGAATGGGAGTACGCTGCACGGGGTGGCATGAAAGTCACTGAATCTGAATTTCGCGAGACAGTTTTTCCTATTACGAGTGGTTTGGAAAACTATGCCTGGTTTTCAGGGGCAAAGTCAGCCAATGGAAAATTACAACTTATTGGTCGCTTAGCTCCTAATCCACTGGATCTTTATGATATTTTAGGTAATGCCAGTGAAATGATGTTTGATTCATTTAGAATGAATAAATTAGATCGTTATCATGGACAACCAGGAGGCATGATTATTCGGGGCGGTAGTTATTTGACTCCTGAATCTTCAATAACAACTGCCTTTCGTAGTGAAAAGCCTTACTATGATAATAAAGGTGCTTATCAAAGCAAAGATGTTGGATTTCGTTTAGTGTATACCACTGAAGTTATGCACTCTAAAGTTTCGATTAAAGAATTAGAAAAACAGTGGAACGAACTTGGTAATGAAGTCGAATCGTCAAATGATAACAATGTGGTGAATGAACTGGAAAAAATTACTAAACAAGTTGAAGATGAAAAAACTAAAAAAGAGTTAAATCAACTTAATCTACTTTTACGAAGTGCGAACCAGTCACGGGATGAGCAGCGAGATCGTTCCATTCAATCTGCCTTACAATTGGGGGCTTTTTTATGTGCGAATGTCTCTGATCTTAATGATAAATATGAATATAATAATAATTTATATAATACAATGATTAATGAAATTTGTGATGCAAGTGACTCAAGTGAGCTAGAGAGTACAGATATGTGTTCTAAAACAAAGTTAAATAATTTAAATCAAGTTGTCATTGATTCAAGAAATGCACGCAATTTTATATTAAAATATTATGCTGATACTATTGTTAGCACTGCATCAAATTACGAAAAAAACACAATTAATGAACAAGCTAAAGCAACACAATTTATTTTACAAAGTAGTGGAAAGGCAAATATGAGCGATTATTTAAAGCTCTATTTAAAACATATCAATCAATACATTGTATCGGGTAAAATAGAACAATCAGTTTGGTTACAAACCTGCAATGAAATTAAAGGAAGGAAATAATGAAAAAAATAGTTGTCATAATAACATTATGTTTATCTGTTGTCTTAACTGGATGTCAATCATCAGGGTGGAGAACTAAAGACGTTGATCCTGCATTAACCAATAGTAATACATCTCAATTTTTTAGTAAATCAGCCTGGCAATCGTGTGTCGTTGGTGCAGGATTTTCTGGTCTTAGCTGTATTTTAGTTGGCGGAAAACCGGGTGTTTGTCTGGCTACAGCAGCGGTAGGGTGTGGTGTATTAATGGGCGCTAATTATTATCTTGATTCTAAGCGTGCTGAGTATGCAGATGAAGAAATGCGCATTGATGCTTATATTTATGATATTCAGCAAAATAATATGGAAGTACAAGCTGTCACTCAAAATGCGCAAGCCGTATTGGATAAAAATTTAGCAACTTTAAAAGTGTTAAATAGTCAGATTGAAAATAAAACGTTGAGTAAAAGACAGATTAAAAATGAGTTGAAGCAAATCGATGCAAATATTGCTTACTTAACTGACAAATTAGATCGTATGAAAGGCATTGAAAGTGATTGGGTTATGCTTTCAGCAAGGGAAAAACAATCAGGGATTAATATGTCAAAATTAGATAAACAAATTAATCAGCTTCATAAACAGATAGCATTACTTGAAAAACAAATTAATGTGGTAAGTCAACAACGTTCAGCAGTACAGGTGAGCTAATGATGAAAAAAAGATACCTTATATTATTCAGCCCTATTTTGTTGTTAATGGGCTGTTCAACCACAACCGAACAGTGTGATCCAACGAATACGAATATCGGTTTTTTTGATAAGATAAGTTGTCATTATTCTGGCAACTATCAAGCCCGAATTGATCAAAAACAGCAAATTTTAGAAGATGAAAAAAAGGCAAATCAACAATTTAAAGCGATCTATGCCAATATAGAAAGACAGAAAAATGACACTGCCTTAAGTATTAAGCAAAAGCAAGCACAACAACAAAAATTGAAAGATGATTTAACGAGTTTAACCAACGAAATTAAAGAAAAAGCGAAAGATCGCGCAGACTTGCAAGCACAAGTCGATGATATTGAAAAACAACTTAAGCAAGTGAATAATTCAAATTCATCAGAAATTGAAAAGAAAGTTGAGTTAGATAAATTAAATAAAAAACTTCAACAATTACAGAAAGCTTTGAATATCTAAATTTGCGTATTCATTATATCAATAGTTAGCAAAAGCGATGTTTAACATAAGGAAACAAATTAGCAATGCAACGTATAACCAGAATGTTATTTGATCCTAATGATTTAGATAAAATCTCGTTATTTGATCAATATAATTCAGTTTTACAATTGTTAAAGCCTAATGTTAGCGAACGTAGTTTTTCGATTTTAGCAATACCGAGATTAATTGAAGGCGATCATTATCTTGGTTGGTATACGCATCTTGAAGGTCAACCCGTTGCCATTGAAGATATTATTAATGAAGCAGATAAAAAGCAGATTGAAAAAACACTTCAAACACGTTTAAATGATATTGAAAATACTATCAAAATCAAATCATTAACGGAAGATCAACAAACTCTGATTTCGGCTTGGTTACCGAGAATGAGAAGTTTAGGTAATGTGATTTATGTCATTAATAATGAACCTGTGATTGTTCATCATTTTGATGAGCCAATCCTGACTAATGAAGTGGCTCCAGCCCTTCCTGTCAAGACAACAAAATCATTTTGGCGTAGGTGGTGGTTTTTGACCTTAGCACTTGCTTTTGTCGGGTTACTTGGATATCTATATTATTTATATACAATAGATAAAGCCCCCGTACCTATTGCTGAACTATTACCACCAACGACCTCAAACAATTCCACTTCTGAAGTAATTAGCTGTATTTCACAGGAAGAAATCCAAAAAAACGAGCAAACCTCTAAAATGGTGATGATATTTGATAACTCCGCTTCGATGTATTTAACGCTTACTGAACCTCAAGCAGAAATTGAAAAATATTTGTCAAATGGGATTGATCGTCTTACTTTCGAAGAAGCCAAGCAATATGAAGAAAGAATGACCCGATTACCGAATCGACTATCGAGTAGTAAGCAAGTTGCGTTATCCAGTATTGATAAAATACAACCTAATATCAATATTGCTCTTGTCACGTTAAATAGTTGTCCTGTCGCAAAGGTATCTGCATTTTATCATTTTGATAATAGAGAAAAATTGAAGAATGAAATTAATCGTTTAACACCATTAGAATACGATAGTGCTACTCCGTTATATAGTGGTGTAAAGCAAGCCAGTTCAATGCTTGATGGCGTAAATCATGATGATTATATTTTAATTATCAGTGATGGTGACGATAATTGTTCGGAAGATAATATTTGTACTTTAGCCAATGAAATTGCCAACCAACAACCACGTTTAAAAATAAATATAGTGGACATTGTGGGACAGCATAAGATTGATTGTTTAGCGGATAAAACGGGTGGAAAGGTCTATATTGCTAACAATGTCACCGAGCTTGTTGAACAGATGAATAAAGCGGTTTCTGATATGAATATCAGTAAACCTTTGTGTGAATAAGTAGCATTCGAATAGGATATTATTCAGTGATGATCTTTAATATTTGGATGTTCATGTTGAAGCTGAGGTAAAATTAGAATGATCTGTAAGGAAGTTAATTTATCATGCAGCGAATAACACGGCATTGTTTTGATAGCAGTGATTCACAAAAAATCAATTTATTAGAACAATATAATTCATTACTATCGTTATTAAAATCACATCTGACTGAGCGGACTTTTTCTGTCTTCGCCATTCCAAAATTGATAGAAGATGATCATTACATTGCATGGTCTACCAATCTGGAAGGACAACCCATATTATTAAGCGATATTAATAATGAACTATATCGACAAACGGTAACGACAACGTTACAAACACGTATTATAGATATTGAAAATACCGTTAAATTGATGTCGTTAACCCCTGAACAACAAACACTGATTTCATCTTGGATACCAAGAATTAAAAGTTTAGGTAATTCGATTTTTGTCATTAATGATGAACCTGTTATTGTTCATACGTTTGAAGATCCTGTTTTACCGCCTAAAGTATCCGAACCCAAGCTTCCAACCAAATCGGCTTGGCGTTGGTGGTCTATATTCCTTTTAGCATTGCTAATATTGGCATTAATTGGTGGGCTTTGGTATGTCTTTTATCCATTTAATAAAGATAGTGTGGCTGAAACGAGTCATGTTTCAGCACCAGTAATAATACCTGCTGATGAAGAGAAAAAACCTCAATTAGAGCCAGTTGATGTTCCTATCCAACCTGATCCAGAAGTTAAGCCGGATCCCCAACCTGTTGAGCACACAGAAACAGTGGTTGAAGAGAAAAAACCGGAACCTGAAGAAAAGCCTAAACCAAAAGTTAAAAATCCTGCTAATTGTATTACCAAAGAAGAATTGGTCAGTAATCCCAATCCTTCTAAAATGGTGATGGTATTTGATAATTCGTTGTCGATGATAGTGACATTAGCAGAGTCACCCGCTGAGGTTGAACAGTATTTTCAGTATTTGGGTTATGGTTTTCCACGCTATATGTCGGAACAAGACAAGCTAAACTACGAAAAACGTATGACTCGATTACCAAGCCGTTTATCAAGTAGCAAAAAGGTTGCTTTAACTAGCATTGATAAAATACAACAAAATATCAATATTTCACTAGTGACCCTAACGGGCTGTCCATCGGCCGAGGTTTCACCTTTTTATAGTTATAAAAATCGTGGAACATTGAAAAATAAAATTAATAAACTGACGCCAACCGCTGCTGGTGGTGGGGGAACACCACTTTATAATGGATTAGAAAAAGCCAGTAATATGCTTGATGGGGTAAAACGAGATGATTATATTTTAATTATCAGTGACGGTGAAGATACCTGTACTCATAAAAATATCTGTACATTAGCTCATCATATTTCAGTCTCAAAACCTCGTTTAAAAATCAATATTGTCGATATTGCTGGTGAACATAAGATTGATTGTGTTGCAAATGCGACAGGGGGCAAGGTATATATAGCTCAGACACCAAAAGATATGATTAAACAGATGAATAAAGCCGTTTCAGATATGAAAATTAATCGCCCTGTATGCCAATAAAGAATATGACAGATGAATATTCATCGTAGGCTATTTTAGCGGTGAGTATTAATAAAAAAACCAGACTATTTTGAGTCTGGTTTTTTATTCCAATTTGAGCTAATTAAAAATCTAAGTTAGCTGCTTTAAGAGCATTTTCTTCGATAAATAATCGACGAGGTTCAACTTCATCCCCCATTAGTGTGGTAAATAGTTGATCCGCTTCAATAGCATCTTTAATGGTCACTTGTAACATTCGACGACTGGTTGGATCCATTGTGGTTTCCCATAATTGTTCTGGATTCATTTCACCCAACCCTTTATAACGTTGGATAGTCAGACCACGGCGTGATTCTTTAATTAACCAATCAACGGCTTCTTCAAAAGAACTAACCGGTTGTTTTCGTTCTCCTCTTTGGATATAAGCACTCTCTTCTAAGAGTTCTCTTAACTGTTTACCCAAATGACAAATGTTACGATACTCATTACTGTGAATAAATACCTGATCTAATGCATAGTTATTATCTACTCCATGCGTTCTCACTTTGATGACAGGTACATAAAGTTGTGTTTTTTCATTATATTCAGCTGAATAACGGTAACTACTACCATGTTGTTCTTTATTCGATAAATTGTCGACAATGGTTTTTGCCCAATTTTCGACTAATTGCTTATCTTTAAGTATATTTTCATCTAATACATCATGGTAAACCAGTTCAGACAGTAATGCTTTAGGGTAACGGCGTTCCATTTTCGCGATGAGCTTTTCAACTTTTTGATACTCAGCAATCAATCTTTCTAAGGCTTCGCCAGCCAGTGCCGGCGCATGATCGTTAACATGCAATGAAGCATCTTCAAGCGCTAATGCTATTTGGAATTGCGTCATCGCTTCATCATCTTTGATGTATTGTTCTTGTTTCCCTTTTTTCACTTTATAGAGTGGTGGTTGCGCAATATAAACATAACCACGTTCGATAATTTCGGGCATTTGACGATAGAAAAAGGTTAATAGCAATGTTCGAATATGTGAGCCGTCGACGTCAGCATCGGTCATGATAATAATGCTGTGATATCGCATTTTATCTGGGTTGTATTCATCACGACCAATTCCACAACCCAATGCTGTAATCAATGTAGCAACTTCTTGTGAAGAAAGCATTTTATCAAAGCGAGCTTTCTCTACATTCAAGATTTTACCTTTGAGCGGTAAAATGGCTTGGTTTTTGCGGTTTCGTCCCTGTTTTGCAGAACCGCCCGCAGAGTCCCCTTCCACTAAGTAAAGTTCAGATAGAGCAGGGTCTTTTTCTTGGCAATCAGCCAGTTTACCCGGCAAGCCACCTAAATCTAATGCACCTTTACGCCGTGTCATTTCACGCGCTTTACGAGCGGCTTCACGTGCTCTTGCTGCATCAATAATTTTACCTACCACGATTTTTGCATCAGATGGGTTTTCAAGCAGATATTCCGCTAATTTTTCACCCATTACCGATTCAACAGCCGATTTTACTTCTGACGAAACTAGCTTATCTTTAGTTTGAGATGAGAATTTTGGATCAGGTACTTTGACCGATACAACCGCGATGAGTCCTTCACGAGCATCATCACCGGTCGCACTAATTTTCGCTTTTTTGCTGTATCCTTCCGCTTCCATATAATTGTTTAGGGTACGGGTCATTGCTCCACGAAAACCGGCTAAATGGGTACCGCCGTCTCGTTGAGGAATATTATTGGTGAAACAATAAATATTTTCTTGGTAACCGTCGTTCCACTGTAAAGCGATTTCAACACCTATACCGTCTTTTTCCGTACTGAAGTAAAAGATTTTTGGATGAATCGGGTTTTTATTTTTATTCAAGTATTCAACAAAAGCTTGTATCCCACCTTCGTAGTGGTAATGTTCGCTTTTACCGGTACGTTCATCAAGCAATCTGATTGAAACACCTGAATTTAAGAATGATAGCTCACGTAAGCGTTTAGCTAAAACTTCATAAACAAATTCAATATTAGTAAAGGTTTCTGGGCTTGGCCAAAAACGCACATAAGTACCCGACTCACTAGTCTCGCCAATGATTTTTAACGGCTCTTGAGGGACACCTAAATGGTAAACTTGTTGGTGAATTTTTCCTTCACGATAAATGACCAATTCTAATTTATCAGATAGGGCATTAACGACGGAAACACCCACACCATGTAAACCACCAGATACTTTATATGAATTATCATCAAATTTTCCGCCAGCATGTAATACCGTCATAATGACTTCAGCTGCTGAAACTCCTTCTTCTTCATGGATACCGGTTGGAATACCACGACCATCATCTCGTACTGAGACTGAATTATCAGGGTGAATGATCACTTCAATGTGATGACAATAGCCAGCTAATGCTTCGTCAATGGCATTATCAACAACTTCAAAAACCATATGGTGAAGTCCTGTTCCATCATCAGTGTCACCAATATACATACCTGGACGTTTTCGGACAGCATCAAGTCCTTTAAGTACTTTAATGCTAGAAGAATCATAAGAATTTGACATGGATCTCTCGACTTGTTTGATTTATTTATATCATTCTGTATATTTAGGAAATTATACCAGATTTTATGTGAAAAATCTTATCATTTTCGTCAATCATATGGGTTACTTGGTCTTGGCTAACCGCTGTGATAAACACTTGTGAATTCGCCATTTTTAACCGTTTAGCTAATAATGCTCGTTTATGATGATCTAATTCTGACGCAAAATCATCAATTAAATAGACACAAGGTTGTGCGCTTTGTTTTGAATAATATTCACCTTGCGCAAGACGTAGTGCACACATCAATAGTTTTAATTGTCCCCGTGATAAGAAATCTTCAACAGGTATATTGTCGATACGCAAACGGATATCGGCTTTATGTGGGCCTAATGAAGTATAGTTGAGTAATCTATCTCGTTCATACTGTTTGTGTAATATGTCGCTATAATTAATGTTTTGTTCCCACCCTTGATAATATTGACAATTAAGCAGATATTCAGGCAAAAAGTCATGGCAGGTTTGTATGATTTCGGGAAAAATATGCTGTGAATACTCCGAGCGAATTTGACTTATTTTTTCAGCAATGGGAGCCAGCTCTTTATCCCAAGGTAACAGTTGATTATAACTCGTGGATTGTTTTAATAAGGCATTACGTTGCTTAAATAACCGCTTTAAATTGTTCCATAAATGGATAAACTCAGGATAATGATGAAAACACCCCCAATCAATAAAAGCTCGTCGATATTTAGGCCCACCAATAAGTAAATCAAATCCTTCTGGTGTAATTAATTGAATGGGTAAGAGTTTAGCAAGATCGGTTAATCGAAATCCTTCATCACCATCAATTTTAATTCTATTATCATTATTACGTGCTTTGACTAATCCAATGGTTCGGGTCTGTTGATTAGATGATTCAATTTGGCTAAATAACGTTAATTCAGATTGTTCATGCTGAATAATACGATTGGACTGTATATGTCTAAATGCTCGTCCATGACCTAGCATATAAATAGCTTCAAGTAAGCTAGTTTTACCACTACCATTATCACCAACAATAAAGTTGAAATGGGGGGATAAACACAGCTCGGTATAAGATATATTACGAAAATGATGGATTTTGATCTGTGAAAGAATCATATAAGCTAAGTTATTCCGGCCTAAGCCGGAAAGGTTAAATTTGATTATAAGCGCATTGGCATCACAACATAAATGGCTGACTGATCATTAATGTCTTCAATTTGTACACTTGATGTGGCATCAGTTAAAAGTAGTTGTACGCTATCGCACTTCAACGTATTTAATATATCTAATAAATAGGTCACATTAAAGCCAATTTCAAGTTCTGCTGAAGAATATTTTACATCAACCACTTCTTCTGCTTCTTCTTGTTCTGGGTTATTTGCTGTAATTTTTAATTGGTTGTTGTGAACATGAAGCCGGATACCGCGAAATTTTTCATTGGATAAAATGGCGACACGTGATAACGAATTTCTAAACTCTTCGCACGAAACTTCTAATGGTTTATCAGGATTACGTGGTAATACTCGTTTGTAATCTGGGAATCTGCCGTCAATCAGTTTAGAGGTGAAGGTAAAATCGCCAAGATTAACTCGTAAATTATTATTACCAATTTGGATATTGATAATGTCGTCATTATCACTCACCAATTTTGCCAGTTCAATAACGCCTTTTCTTGGTAAAATTACAGAACAAGACGTTGCAATATTTTGACCAATCGGTTGCGAACAAAGAGCAAGTCGATGTCCATCGGTTGCAACAGATTTTAAAAGTCCATCTTCGATTTCAAATAACATACCATTAAGGTAGTATCTTACATCTTGGTTAGCCATCGAAAACTGGACGGCATCGATAAGACGTTTGATTGTTTTTTGTGGTACAGAAAGTTCGACATCGCTTTGCCAGTTTTCTAAGTTAGGAAAATCACTGGCAGGTAGTGTAGATAAGGAAAATTTACTTCGACCAGATTGAATCATCAATCGATTATCATCAACAGTTATTGAAATCTGAGCATTGTTGGGTAAATTTCGACAAATATCAAGAAACTTTCTCGCTGGGACTGTGGTTGCACCGGGTTCGTTTGCTTCCGTAAGCGGGATATGAGCAATCATCTCTATTTCAAGATCGGTTCCCGTCATGGATAGTGTACTATCACTTACTTGTAACAATAAATTGCCTAAAATTGGTAGCGTTGGGCGACTGCTTAAAGGCGCACTAACAAGTTGCAATGGTTTGATAAGTTTTTCTCGATCAATAATAAATTTCATAATGTTGATTCTTTTATTAAGTTGATAATGTTCGAATTAAATTGGAATAATCCTCTTTAATATCATTGCTTTCTTCTTTTAATTCAGCGATCTTTCTGCATGCATGTAATACAGTCGTATGATCTCTTCCGCCAAAGCCATCACCAATTTCAGGAAGACTTTTATTTGTTAATTCTTTTGCTAATGCCATGGCAACTTGCCGCGGTCTTGCAACAGAACGGGAACGACGTTTGGAAAGTAGATCCGATACTTTAATTTTATAATACTCTGCAACCGTTTTTTGGATATTATCAATAGTAATTAATTTTTCTTGTAAGGCAAGTAAATCTTTCAGAGCATCTTTAACAAAATCAATCGTAATGGATTTGCCCGTGAAATTTGCATTGGCAATTACCCGATTTAATGCGCCTTCTAGTTCTCGCACATTAGAACGTAATCGTTTAGCAATAAAAAAAGCGACTTCTTCAGGTAATTTTATATTATTTTCTTCGGCTTTTTTCATCAAAATTGCGACTCGTGTTTCAAGTTCTGGTGGTTCAATCGCAATCGTTAAGCCCCAGCCAAAACGTGATTTTAAGCGATCTTCAACGCCATCAATTTCTTTGGGATAACGGTCTGAAGTTAAAATAATTTGTTGGTTACCTTCTAATAATGAATTAAAGGTATGGAAGAATTCTTCTTGTGATCGCTCTTTATTGGCAAAGAATTGGATATCATCAATCAGTAATGCATCAACAGAACGATAGTAAATTTTGAACTCTTCTATCGCATTATTTTGCAGTGCCTTTACCATATCTTGAACAAATCGTTCCGAATGCATATAGACTACTTTGGCATTACTTTTGACTTCCATGATTTGATTGCCTACAGCATGTAATAAATGGGTCTTACCTAAACCTGTAGAGCCGTATAAAAATAGTGGGTTATAAGCTTTTCCTGGATTTTGAGCAACCTGTTTGGCAGCAGCTACTGCGAGTTGGTTGGATTTACCTTCAACAAAGCTATTAAATGTATGTTTATGGTTTATTCCCGAGTGATAGGTATGATTATTATTACTTTCTTTGGTTGTTTTCCAAGCCGGCATTACGTCCGTTTTAGGCTGATTATTTTTAGTTTTTTTTTCCATTGACAATGTTGATCCCACCTCAAGGTATAGCTTTAGGGAATCATCATTGAAAAGTGTATTGATCAATTGAGATATGTTGTTAAGGTATTTATTTTTTACCCAATCTAATACAAATCTGTTTGGTGCATAAATATAGAGTTTGTTATCAATCATTTCCGCTTGCAATGGGCGAATCCATAAATTGAATTCCGTTGTAGGAAGTTCTTCTTGTAGTTGAGAAAGACATTCTTGCCAGATAGCGGTAGGCACAAATCACTCCTTTAATTTTTATTATTAACAGCACATCGTTAATTATAATCTTTTTTGTGGATAATTTATAGAGTTTTAATGTTTATTCACTAACTTATTAGCAATAAAAAAACCCGGATTAACCGGGTTTTTATTGTTTTGGAAATCGAAAATTAGTGAGTTGTTTCTCTAACTTGTTGAAGGTTAGTTGCTTTCACTTCGATTTGTACACGACGATCTGGTGCTAAACATGCTTTTAATGTAGCGCCACGTTTGCCATTACATTCGCTGCCAGTTACTGGTTGAGATTTACCTACACCACGAGCACTGATGATCTCAGATGGAACACCTTTAGATACTAAGTATTTCATCACAGATTGAGCGCGTTGTTCTGAAAGTTTTTGGTTATAGTTTTCTGAACCGATACGGTCAGTATGACCAATTACTACGATCGCAGTTTGAGTAGGGCTAAGTTTGATAAGATCTTGTAATAATCTATCTAACTCTTCACGACCTTTTTCTTTTAAGTCAGCTTTTGCATAGGCAAATAGAACGTCAGCGTTTAAATCGTAAACTCGTTCAGAAGTTTTAACAACAACTGGAGCTTCAACAGCTGGAGAACCTAAACGGTAAGTGATACCTAAGCTTAAAGTTCCTGCATCTGGAGATGCGTCAGTTTTAGTATGGATATGGTTAACATATTGATACTCTAAACGAGTAGAGAAGTCTTCTGCAAAACGGTAGTCTAAACCTAATGCATAAACTGGAGAAACGTCAGTTTTTGTTCCGCCTTTGCCATAACTTTCTTTAACGTATCCACCGTTTTTCCATTTAGCGATAGTGATCATTGCACCTGCACGACCATAAACATCTAAATCATCAGAGATGAAAGATAATGGATAGCTTAATTTACCAGTTAAAGAAACACCTTGAGCAGAAACTTTACTATGACCTACGTCATAAGTTTTACCTGCATTGTGGTAAGATCTTTTATATTTAGCAGAACCTAACCAATCATAACCTAATTCGAATGCTAAATATGGGTTAGCTTGGAAGCCAAGGAATGCACCACCAGCAACATTACTTTTGTCAGTTGTGCTGATTTTAACATCACGACTAAATGCACGTACTTTACTTTGATCTAAACTATAAAGTTCTGACCAGCCTAATTTACCACCAACGTAAAAAGTGTTGTCTTCATATGCTGCATTTGCCGCAGTAGCTGTTAAGCTCGCAACTGCGATTGCTAGAGCTAATGTTGTTTTTTTCATTTTGTTGCCTCAACTTGAATGTTGTTATAGACGTTGTTTGCTTTCCTTTTAATTAAATTTTACTTTAAATAAAGGATCGATTACTTATTGTTTTTAATTATGATGCACATAATTTGATTTCAATTATAGCATATATTATACGCAGATCTATAATTAATGACACTTTATGTAAAAAAAGTTTACACAATCTTTTAAGTAATTTTATTGATGACGATATAAAAGTCATTGATTGTTGTTGATAATAAGTTCGCCATGATGAAAAAATCGGCTTCTAATTTTTTATCAAATTCATCAGCGCCAATATCCTCATTTTCATCTAAAACACTCGAATCAAATTTTATTCGCTTCAATGTTAAATCATTATTGACGATAAAATTCACACCTCTTTCGTCGATAATTTTCACTTTTGTTATCCATTTTCCCGAATCAAAATGTATCATCATTTCATCACTGGTGATATCTTGATTTTTGCAGCTAATAATCCCGTTTCCTTCAAGTGGATCTTTTAATTCGGCTTGATCACCTAATATAAAAGGTGCAAAGTTCAGTTTTTCTTTGACCCAAGTTGTCATGATTTGCTCAACTGGTTTTTCAATGGAGAGCGGTGTTAATGCAAGAACTCCCAATTCCTTACGTAGAATAGCCAAAATATCTTCTGCTTGCTTAAAACTGCTGGTATCAAGAATAATACGTTTATTTATGGTGTCTATCCATAACCAATAATGATTGTATTTGCTAAATGCTCTAGGCATAAGGTCGATCATGACTTCATCTTTTAACGTTGCCTTTTCATTTTTAGTTAACTTTCTACTCAGTGCTTGTTCTTGTTTATCAATTTTTTCAAGTAGAGCTTGTTTGATAACAGGAGCCGGTAAAAGTTTTGTTTCTTTTTTTATACGTAATAAAAGGTGACCTTGCATATCAACAATAAAATCATCGTGATAATTATCATTATAAGGTGAAACCCAACCCATTTTCATGGTATCTATATTTCCACATGGGGTAAAAGGTACCGATTTGATAGCTTTTTCAATAGCGTTTTTGTCAAGTAAAGTGTCATTATTAAGTTGGTAAATAATGGCATTTTTAAACCAAAGCATAATTTTGATTTCCTAAATTTATTTTAATGATATCCAAACTGTATCAGGATTAATTTGATTAAATCGTTTATCTATATTGTATGGGGTAAATAAAAAGTATTGAAATTAAAATTTATAAGAGACTCCCATATAAAATGAGGTTACAGTGCTTTTGTTAACCATTGGGCTATTAGCTGCATCACCGGTTAATTTGTCGACATGCATGCCACCGAACAGATTAAGATGTTCGGTTAATGCATATTGTGTACCTATTTCGATATAGGGTGTGAAAGATCCGTTAGCATGATAATAGCGTAAACCAGAACGAGAAGATTCTTTATGTGATATCCCATAGTAATAATTATTGTGTTTGTTATTTGCCCAGTTGATACCTATTGTTGGAACAATAATTAAATTACCTAGCATAAATGGTACGCTGTAATCGGCATTGACTAAGATGCTATTACTTTTATTTAGCATGTCTGCTCCAATGCTGCTTGAAAAACTGCCCCAATTGGTATCAATAGAGTACTCAATTTCTGCTAATAATGTTGCATGACGGCTATCAAGCCGTTTTAATTGGCGATTATTTGAGTCGTGTGGTTTGAATTCATTATCAAGATAACGAGCACCGATAGATAAACTTTGATTATCGTTATTAAAAACATACACGCCAGCCGATAGATCATCGATAAAAAATGTATCATTATCGTAATCGATATGGGGAACTGGATAGTAACTGGAACTATAACCTTTGTAAGGTGAATATGACCAACCGCCACCAACACCGATAAAAGTAGGATCTGCTAATGCGGTTTCACCAAATCCTAATGCAGATAACGCTAATATAGGAATTATGCAGTGTGATTTTTTCATAGGGTTTATATCCATTTGGGTAACAATGCTATCCTCTAGCAGAAAATTATTTCGCTGAGTTTGATACTATCGTCACACAATCTATACAGTAATTGTACATTGTAACAAACAATTTTCTTGAATAATAATGCCACATTTTATCGTGTTTGAATATGGATTAGTGAGATAATTATGAGTAAACCAACTTTAGAAATGATTAATAGTCGTCCTGACGATGCAACATTATTAGCTGATGAAGCTAAATATTGCTCATTTGGTGATACTGTTCATTATGTTGAACCACCAAAGATTTTTGATGGTTGCGAAGGTAGCTACATGTATGATAAAGAAGGTAAAGCTTTCCTTGATTTACAAATGTGGTATTCAGCATGTAATTTTGGCTATGCTAATGAGCGATTAAACAACGTACTCAAAAAGCAAATTGATACTTTACCACAATGCGCTAGCCAATATTTGCATCCAACCAAAATTGAATTAGCTAAAACCATTGCACAAGGTATGGAACAGCGTTTTGGTTACCAAGGACGAGTTCATTTTAACGTTGGTGGATCACAATGTATTGAAGATTCTTTAAAAGTAGTACGTAATGCTACTGGTGGTAAGTCATTAATGTTTGCGTTCCAAGGTGGTTATCATGGTCGTACACTTGGCGCATCTTCAATTACTTCTAGTTATCGTTACCGTCGTCGTTATGGTCATTTCGGTGATCGTGCTATGTTTGTTCCTTTCCCATATCCGTTCCGTCGTCCAAAAGGCATGACCGCAGAGGAGTATGGTGAACACTTAGTTGCTGAGTTTGCACGTCTATTTGAAACTGAATACCACGGTGTATGGGATCCAAAAGTAGGACAAGCTGAATATGCTGCATTTTATGCAGAACCATTACAAGCTACAGGTGGTTATATTGTTCCTCCTCGTAACTACTTTAAAGGTTTGAAAAAAGTATTAGATCAATATGGAATTTTATTGGTTGTTGATGAAATCCAAATGGGCTTTTATCGTACAGGTAAACTTTGGTCAATTGAGCATTTTGATGTTAAGCCTGATGTGGTTGTATTTGCTAAAGCGTTAACCAATGGTCTTAATCCACTAGGTGGTTTATGGGCACGTGAAGAGTTGATAAATCCTGAGGTGTTCCCTGTCGGCTCAACGCATTCAACGTTTGCTTCCAACCCATTAGGTACAGCAGTTGGTCTTGAAGTGTTAAAAATGACGTCAGAAACTGATTACGAAACCATGGTTATGGAAAGCGGTGCTTACTTCCTTGAAGGTTTAAAAACACTTGAGAAGAAACATAAAGAGATTGGTGAAGTTGATGGTTTAGGTCTTGCGCTTCGTGCCGAAATCTGTACCGAAGATGGTTTTACCGCTAACAAAGCGTTAGTAGATAAAATGGTGGATATCGGTATGTCAGGTGATCTTGATTGGAAAGGTAATAAAATGGGCTTGGTGCTTGATATCGGTGGTTATTATAAAAACGTGATCACTTTTGCTCCATCGCTACATATTACTCGTCAAGAGATTGATCAAGGTATCGAACTACTTGATCAGTTAATTACCCGAGCGAAAAAAGAACTTTAATTGTTAATTTCTAACCTTCCCGTCAACTCATGTTGGCGGGACTGCACATGATAGCCAATCGTTTAAATATATTTATGAAATACATCAATCAGCTAGAACCAAATGAATTAGTCGACAATTTTTTGACTTATCCACCGCAAGATTTTACGGCGTGGCTGAGTGAAAATAGTGTGCCTGCTTTTGCTGCAAAGTTTGATTTATTAACTACTGCTGATGATGATTTTAAGCATAAGATCCAAAAACTCCCTTTTTTTAAAAAATGGCGACATTGGTTACAGCCGAAAACTTGTTTTATAGGAACAACCGTTTCTGAATATGCTCTATTGACCGATCTGGTAGAAGCAGAACAGTTAGCGGATAACATTAAAACCGCATATACAAAAAAGTCTCCTTTTGTTATTGTCAAAGATTTGCCTTTATCCTCGCCTTTACTTAGCGAACAAGACAATCATTATTCAAACCAGCTTATTTCGGCATTAAAAACAAGAGGATTTATTGAAGTTGAAGGACAAGCATTAGCTTGGTTACCGATTGATTTTAGTGATTTAAATGATGTGTTTTCACGATTTTCGTCCAGCCGTCGCAAGAATTTTAGACGTAAATTAAAAGCTCGCGAAAAATTAGAGATTAAGGTTTTGCATAGTGGTGATGAGTGCTTTTTTGATGATGAGGTGTTAGATCATTATTACCAACTTTACCTCAATGTGTATCAACAGAGTGAGGTTCATTTTGATTTACTGACCAAACCGTTTTTTATTCAATTGCTGCAAAGTAAATCTATCCAAGCACGCATTTTTACCTATTATCACGATAATGAACTAATTGGCTACAATATCTGCTTTGTCGTAAATAATATGTTGGTCGATAAATATATTGGCTTGGTTTATCCTCAAGCTCGTGACTTTAATCTTTATTTTGTTAGTTGGTTTTTCAATCTGGAATATGCCATTGAGCAAGGATTTAGTCACTATATTGCGGGTTGGACAGATCCTGAGGTTAAACGATCGTTAGGTGCGCAATTTACTTTAACCAAACATTTGGTTTACATCCGTAATCCATTATTAAGATTTATTTTAAGCAAATTGATTGGTCATTTTGAAAGTGACAAGGAGAAAGTAGCATGACATATCCTATTATACTCAATTTCGATCAGAGTGTAGGCGAGATTAATAATGCTAAAATAATTGATGTAACTCAGTGGCAAGATACGATTCGCTTTGGTTGCTCTGAAAAAAAATTCTGCCAATTTAAAGCTGAATTACAGCAATCCTTACCTGAACATTATGGTACAGTCTTTATGGGAAGTGGTGATTATCACCATATTTCATTGCTGCTTATTGAACGGTTGGCTAAACACTATTCCGCCGATAATCCAATCCAAGTAATTGTGTTTGATAATCATCCTGATAATATGCGCTATTTATTTGGTATTCATTGTGGTTCATGGGTTAGCTATGTGGCAAGTTTACCTTTTGTCAGTCATGTTCATGTGTTAGGTATCACATCTCATGATATTGGACTTTCCCATTTTTGGGAAAATAGATGGAAACCCCTTTTTCAGAAAAAACTGACGTATTGGAGTTTGGATGTCAATGTATCGTGGGCAAAAAAAATAGGTTTGGGGCAAGCTTTTCGCCATTTTTCTACTCCAGATGATCTGATTGCTAGTTTCTTATCCGAACAATACCATAGCGCCGAACCTGTGTATTTATCGATAGATAAAGATGTATTAAGTGAAAAGGTCATTCACACTAATTGGGATCAAGGTCAATTACAAACTTATCATCTGCTTGATACCATTACTTCGTTAAAGCAACGTATTGTGGCAAGTGATATCACTGGTGAATTGTCAATATGGCAACCCTCTAATTGGTTCAAATGGTTGCTGAGTTCATTAGATAAACAACCCACTATTGAGGCAGATAACTTACACAATTGGCAACAAGCACAACATCAGCTTAATTTAACATTATTAAAAGCTTTATCAGTATAATGACAAGTTTAGAAGCTGTAGCTGATTATTTAAGAAATCAACTACAGTTTGAATTAACTTTTATTGATGATTATCAGCGTTTTGCTTAGCCAATTGGCTTTCCGCTAAAGCTAAAAATAAGATACCTGATACAATAAGAATGGTGCCAATTAACTTATATAATGTGATTGGTTCATGAAACAGCCATATCGAAGCTATCATAACCGTGACAACTTCAAAGTGAGAGGCAGCAAAAGCTGGCCCAACAGGGGCTTTTTTTAATAAAGTCATCCAAGTAAAAAAAGTTAAAATATAACCAGCGATAGAGATGTATATCCATGGATTAGTAAATACCCTGACTAACCAATCAACACTCATTGCTAGTGGTTCGGCATGGATGGCAGTTAATTTAAAGCTACATTGTGCAATAGTATCGAAAAAAAGTAATACCGTAAAACCGATTAAATAGAATCTAGCCATATTAAGACATCCCTACAAAGATTACGCCAGCAGTAATGAGTAACATACCAATGAGTCGGTAAACAGTTAATAGTTCTTTGAAAAGCACTCGGCCAACTAACATAATGGTGATGATATTAAATGATGCCAGCAACACCCCTTGAGAAAGCGGAACCAATGTTAAAAATGCTAACCATAATAAAAATTCTGCAACGTAAGAAATTATACCAATCCAGATCCAATGATTTTTAGCCAAATCAACCCAGTAATACCAGCCATCTCGATTATTAGGGGCGGTTGCTGCGTATTTAAAAGCAACTTGCCCTAATGTATCAAAACAGATATTACTAACCCAAAGTATAATCACTAATAGCGACATTATGTGTTGGTTCCTTCTGCTATGTCATTGAAAAATGATGCGCACTCTTTAATGACTTCACGACGTTGGCTATCAATTGTAATTAAATGATAACTATCATTAAGTACCACTAATTTTTTTGATCCTGAAACGTGTTTCTCAACTAATTTAGCGTTGGTTTCAATATCAGCTATGTCATCATGACCGGAATGCATAATCAAACACGGTGAAGTCACCTTAGGTAGTGCTTGGCGAACGTTTTTAGCTAACAATTGCATTTCGGCCAGTGCAGGAAAAGGATTTCCAGCAAGTCCGGCAGATGCCGCATCACCACTCAGCATACTTTCCGATACAACGGCTCGGATCCGCTCATCTTTAAGCCCATAAGGTGGCTTTTCGATGAAAGAAACCTTTTGGAAAAGCCCCAGTTTTTTCAAATACACCAGCAAGAAAAAGAATTTTTTAGCCCAAAATGGCATGCTCCAACCATCATAATAAAAAGTTGGTGCTAAAACACCCACACCTTTAATTTGCTCTGGTCTATCTGATGCAAGTTTAAGCGCAAGGAGTGCGCCCATGGATAAACCGGCAACAAAAACATTATCAACATGTTTTGCTAAAAAATCAGCACCATCTTTTACACTTTGATACCAATCTTGCCAAGTGGTTTTACAAAGATCCTCTTCAGTACCACAGTGACCCGCTAATTGTATAGCATACACGGTAAATCCGGCTTTATGTAAACCATTAGCTAAAATACGCATTTCGTTGGGTGTACCTGTTAAGCCATGTATCAAAAGTACACCATTTTTGTTACCCGGTAAAAAATAAGATAAATCTTCAATTGTACTCATTATTATTCCTAATTATTTTACCATCATGACAGGGATAAGAGCATCTTGAGTCTTTTTCAGTGCTGTCGTGACATCGGCAAAACGTTGAATAGCACAGTGTTCAATCTTGTTGGTTTCACAATATTGAATCAATTTGTCTTTTGCAAATACAAAATCCACATTATGAGATACACAATAATCGGATGTGCCATCACCTACATACAGTATTTGTGGAAAGAATTGTTGTTTTTTAACATGATTACATTTGCAATTTCCACTTTGTTTAATACAGTTTTTATTCGCATAAGGAAACTCAAGACGCCAACTACGCCCATTATCATGCATTAATTTATTGGCATATATCGGGATATGTGTTATACCGTGTCGTTTTAAAACAAATTGAATTGCGTAATCTAACCCATCACTCACAATATGAACTGGGATATTATTCTGTTCAGTATAATCAATGAATGATTTAAACGTTGAATCAATTTCGATTTGTGATAAAACGTGATTGAGTTCATCTAAACTGGCATCCATTAAGGCAATTTGTTTACTCATGCACTCTTGGGAGCCAATTTTACCGTTAACCCATAACTCTTCAAGCTCATCACAACCATCTTGACCAAAATGACTCAGCAATGTATCTGTCACATCTTTGACACTTATGGTGCCATCGAAGTCACACAAAACAATAGGAGTTTGATGTTGTGTATAAGATGGTGTATATAGATGACTAGTAATTGATGAAAAAGTATTCATATTTGAAATAAAAATAGTCTATTTATATATATTGGCGCAAATTTTCTCACAGAGTCGCTTTGAACATTGTAGGCTCTTTGTATATATTTTGTAACGAAGTTAAAATTGTCTGTATAATAAGGATTCTTTTAGCACAATTTACGGTAATGAGAACCTAAGATGAGTGAACGTATTTTAATCATTGAAGATGATCAAAGGTTAGCTAATTTAATAAAAGTTTATCTGGTTCGCCAAGGATATCTTGTTGATTGGCATAATAGTGGTGAAGGTGCAGAAGAAAAAATTCAAGAAATAAATCCCGATTTGGTTATTTTAGATGTGATGCTTCCCGAAAAATCTGGTTTTGATATCTGTCGAGATATACGGACATGGTTTACAAATTATATTCTTATCATGACGGCTAGCGAAGATAATATTGACGAAATTGTCGGTTTGGAATTAGGAGCAGATGACTATCTGGCAAAACCAGTCGAGCCAAGGTTATTATTGGCACGCATTCGAGCTTTATTAAGACGAAAGCAAATTGAATCCGAGAAAGAAGTAAATAAAGATCCCGTCACGGCAACGAATAATAAAACGTTGATTTTTGATAATCTGATTATCGATGATGAAAATCGAAAAGTATTACTTGAAGGTCAAGAAATCGATCTCACCACAGCAGAGTTCGATCTACTTTGGTTGTTGGCGAATAATGCAGGTAAAATTTTATCTCGTGATGATATTTTTTCTCAAGTTCGAGGTATAGATTTTGATGGAACGGATCGTTCTATCGATGCTCGTATTTCTCGATTACGACGCAAGTTACTTGATGATCCTGATAACCCTTCACGCATTAAAACGGTTCGTGGGAAGGGTTATCTATTTATGAGAGAAGGGGATAATCATTGAGACAATTATTAGCAAAACCGCTGTTTTTTAATCGTCGGATTGTGTTTTATCTGGTTATCTTACTTTCGCTACAATGTATTATTGCCTATGGTGCATTACTCGTTTTTGATTCTTTGCCTTCTTCATTAACGGATATCCCTGATGACCACATTGTCTTTCGTGAATCACAACGAGGTACGGTTAATCTGATTCGAATGCAAATTAATGAGAATAAAGATCGTCCTCTGCAAGAAGTGGTTGATGAACTGCAACCCTATTTTGGGTATCCAATTGAAGTTTTACCGAGTCATACTTCGTTACCCCATTCCATCAATAAAGAGCTAGCAGAACTTGGATTTGCCTATGATGGTGACAAAGAAGTGGTCTATATTGATTTAAAAGAGGGGCATCTTCTTCAGTTAGGCCCTATTATGATGCGGGATATTCTAGAATCAAACACGATGTCTTTAAGTGTTTTTCTCGTTATTTGGGCGCTTTTTAGTGCAATTGTCTTTTTTATTTTAATCTATTTTGCGTTTAGTGCTGTTTGGAAGGATTTGGTTAGCATTAGACAGACAGCCGAACAGCTTGGTCAAGGAAACCTTAAAGCGCGCACTGAAAATGTTAAAGGCTGGTTATTTAAACCGTTAGCAAATGTGTTAAATAATATGGGAACACATATTGAGCATTTAGTTAGCACTAATCAAACCATTTCGCATGCAATGGCGCATGAACTTCGTACGCCACTGGCTCGTATGCGTTTTGAGCTCAGTATGCTTGAAGAATGTGATGATGTACAAGAAAAGTTATTGCTGCAAAAAGGAATGAGCGATGATATTAATGAACTTGAAACGCTCATTAATGCCAGTTTAAGTTACTTTAAAATGCAGCAAAGTAATATTGAGTTAAATTTAACGTCGGTATCACTCAAGCAGTGGGCGGAAAAAGTTTGTCAATCACTCGAATTATTCAAACCTAAAGGATTTGAGTTAGTTTGTCACAGTCAAGACGTAAAAGCGCTTATTGATACTAATCTGGTTGAAACCATTGTTAAGAATTTATTACTTAATGAGTTCAAATATGCAACGCATAAAGCGGTTTTAAATATTACAAAACAGAACAATCGAGTTATTATAGAGATTGATGACGATGGTCCCGGTATCCCGTTTGATGCACGTGAAAAAATTTTTATGCCTTTTGCAAGGCTTGATACCAGTCGAACTCGTTCAACAGGTGGATATGGTCTTGGATTAGCTTATGTAAAATTAATGGCAGAGTTTCATAATGGGAAAGCATTTGTTGTCACTAGCCCTTTAGGCGGTGCAAGATTTGTTGTTTCAATAAAGTCTGGTGAAGAATAATTTTATTGGGAATTCGTTTTTAGAAAACAGAAAAGCATATCAATTCAAATCATGCTGTTTTTTCATTTCAGAAAAACAAAAAATTTGTTATATTCTCAAGTCAAATGAGATAAGTAACCAAACTAATAGTTAAAAGTTTGTATTAGTTAACAACAATCAGAGGTTTTTATGAGCGGTTCACTACCGACCGAGACAGAGACACGTCCAACTAACTTTATACGTCAAATTATCGATGCTGATCTTGCAGCAGGAAAATATAAAACGACGCATACACGTTTTCCTCCAGAACCAAATGGTTATTTGCATATTGGTCATGCCAAATCAATTTGCTTAAATTTTGGGATTGCTCAGGATTATCAAGGTAAATGTAATTTACGTTTTGATGATACTAATCCTGTTAAAGAAGATGTCGAATATGTTGAATCGATAAAAGAAGATGTTCGTTGGTTAGGGTTTGAGTGGGATGGTGAAATTTGTTACTCATCTGATTATTTTGACCGATTATATGAATATGCGATTGAGTTAATCAATAAAGGATTAGCCTATGTTGATGAGCTTTCGCCTGATGAAATTCGTGAATATCGTGGCACGTTGAAAGAACCGGGTAAAAATAGTCCTTATCGTGATCGTAGCATTGATGAAAATTTAGCATTATTTATTCAAATGAAAGAAGGTAAATTTGCTGAAGGTAAAGCATGTTTAAGAGCAAAAATTGATATGGCTTCACCTTTCATTGTTATGCGTGACCCGGTGTTATATCGTATTAAATTTGCAGAACATCACCAAACAGGCAATAAATGGTGTATTTATCCAATGTACGATTTTACCCACTGTATATCTGATGCGATTGAAAATATTACTCACTCACTCTGTACGCTTGAATTTCAAGACAATCGTCGTTTATATGACTGGGTATTAGATAACATAACGATTGAAGCTCGCCCACATCAATATGAGTTTTCTCGATTAAATTTAGAGTATGCTATTACCTCTAAACGGAAATTAAATTTACTCGTATCAGAAAAAATTGTTGATGGTTGGAATGATCCTCGGATGCCAACTATTTCGGGTCTCCGTCGTCGAGGTTATACGCCTGCTTCAATTCGAGAATTTTGCCGTCGAATTGGTGTGACGAAACAAGAAAACACGGTAGAGATGAGTACGCTTGAATTTTGTATCCGTGAAGATCTTAACGAAAACGCGCCGCGAGCGATGGCTGTTCTTGATCCTGTTAAAGTGGTAATTGAAAACTATTCTGAAACAATTGATGAAGTTCTCAACGTGCCTAATCACCCAAATCGTCCTGAACTTGGTCATCGTGAAGTGCCATTCACTCGTGAGCTGTATATCGATCGTGCTGATTTTAGAGAAGAAGCTAACAAAAATTACAAACGTTTAGTATTGGGTAAAGAAGTGCGCTTACGAAATGCTTATGTCATTCGTGCTGATCGGATTGAAAAGGATTCACAAGGCAATATTCAAACGATTTATTGTAGTTATGACCCTGCCACTTTAAATAAAAATCCGGAAGATGGACGCAAAATTAAAGGCGTTATTCATTGGGTTTCAGCCAAATTTGCTAAACCAGCAGAAATTCGCCTTTATGATCGTTTATTTAATACGCCTAATCCTGGGGCAGCAGACGACTTTTTATCAACCATTAACCCAAGCTCTTTAATTGTTAAACAGGGTTTTGTTGAGCCAAGTTTACAAAATGCTGAAGTTGGACATGCTTATCAATTTGAACGTGAAGGATACTTCTGTTTAGATAGTAAATATGCAACCAATGACAATTTAGTATTCAACCGAACGGTTGGGTTAAGAGATAGTTGGAACGAAGCTTAAATTAACCAGATTTGCCGACATGATGTCGGCAAATCACTTTTTAAATGTGATTACTCACCGATTTTAAACAATTTTGTTTGTTGATCTAAATAGCTGAGAATATCTGGCATTCGGTATTTACCGGCCATTGATTGTATGTTTTTAGCAGCACTCGTTAGTGCTACACCAACTGAGGTTACATAAAGCGGGTGTTTACTATGACCTCGGACAACTTCCATTAAATAGTCACTATTGCCTGCAAAAGGTTTTTTAGCCACGCCGATAATAGGTACTTTTTTATTTAAAGCATTATATAAATGCCCACCCAAACCTATTTTACCTTCATTTAAATGCACATAACCATCAATGATAATTGTTGAAATTTTATTAAGATCAACTTTATTGAGCAGGGATAAAATGCAAGGTAATTCACGTTGATAAAATTGACCAGATTGATAAGGTGCAACATTATCTTGATAGTCAGTAATTAAGCTTTGAATATCAGATTTTGAATCGCACCAATGATTAAATAACACACCCACTGTTTTTGCTCGAGTATCGATATAGTAAACATCAATTGCAAGTATCATATTAAATTCCGTTTCGATAAAACTGATTAATCATTAAGTCAATATACTGAGATTAATTTATTAAACAAATCAGTATTTTTAATAATTGAAGCGATTAATTTGATTAAATTTTGTTTTTTAATCATTATAAATAACTTAATTTTTATACTTTATTTTATATTCATAATAAGAAATAGCCATAAATAAAAATAATAATCTAACACATAGGGTTAGTTAACCCTATGTGAAATATGTAATTTACTATTTATTAGCCTCATTATTTTCAACCTTTATTTTTGGCGGTAATGGTGCTAAATAACCGATGATTAGCATCAGTATTGCTATAGCAATAAATGCAAATGCTTTCAATAATCCCTCAAGTTCAATGCTATCAATCAAAATTAACTTGATTACGACAATAGTTTGGAGTGTTACTCCTGTAAACCATGTAATACGTTGTTGATAACGATGACCAATAGTGACTAAGACAACGGCAACAAGCGTCCATATAAGTGAAATTGTTGCTTGAATGATTTTGGAATTCCATAATTGATAAAACGACCAAGGTATATCAAGCCATTGACTTAAGCATCTCAAAATCATACTGTTGGTCCATAAACAAGCCATGACAATTAATAGTATGGTAGCAAAATTAGGCAATTTTTGATTAATGTTAGACAGACTAATTTTCTGATCATCAAATTGTATGAAATAAGCGCTGAATTTTATCCAAATTCGAATCATGAGTAAGGCAAAAATTGCACTCAATTCAAGCGGATTAAATATTGGTATATAAGGCCAATTGATTATTTGACCACTATAAAAGATAAATATGAATAATTTCACAAATAAATAAATTATGATAGGGGCTAAACCTATTAACCAATAAGTTTTACTAATCGCAAAATGAGTTAATAATCTTTTTTTAACAAGAAGATAAAATAATAATACAATACCGCTATCCAGGAAGAATAATGTACAGTATTGAATAGTCTCTAAGCTTAGTGGTAATAAACTTAAACTATTCTTAATTTCAAAGAATAACCAATCTAAAGTCATCAAAAACAAACTAATATGCAGGATTAAATAAAAATAATTTTGAGCCTTAATTAATCTGTCTTTGATAATATACAAATAAAAATAGCAACTCAAAAAGGCGATTGCCCAAACCATGTTCCAGTTAGTCGTCAATAAATTAGTATCAAATAAGAATTTTTCATTGATTAATCGTAAAAATAACATGATCGGCCAGAGCAGTAAAACAGCAAATTTGAGCATAGTCCATTTTAGTTTTTGACCGATGTAATACCAGACCCATGTAGCAATTAGGAAAGCTAAAAGTAAAATTGGTAGTTTATGTGCTATTTGGTCAATTCTTGTAATGCTATATAGAATCCAGATTACCCAAGCGTGGCTAGCCAATACAAAAAATACGATTTTGAAAATGTTACCCCAATTATTTTGATTACAGTAATAGTGCCAAATAAGAGCATTAATCAGTAAAATCAGGCTAATCAATCCTAAAAAGAATATATTTTCTGTGACGGTAAAGACTAAATTAGGCAAATTATAACAAAAGTATAGCAAACTAAATGTATTAATGAATGCCCCTAGCATGGCAAATTTGAACTGTCTGTTATTGAGCATTACCCAACTTAATGCAGTGCCTTCAAACAACCAAATTAATACTGTCCATTCAAGATTAAACCAAAGAGCAATCGCTAATGTAATAAAAGAGAGTCCTATTGCAATACCAAACAATGAACTTGTTCTTGATGTAAATCGATTATAATGTAACGTGATAAAAAATATTGTTAAATAGAATATTCCAAATCCTAACGAAGAAAATGTCGGTCCAAGCGACCATTGTCGCATAATAGCATATTGCAACATAAAGGCAGTTATAGGGGTGCCAAAAAATAAAATAATATCAATAATATGTGGATGATTTTTTTTATTAGTTTTATGACCTGCTAATGAGGTAGCTAAAATGCCATAGGTTATCATGTTAACGATGATAAAAAACTGGCATTCAGTATAGAATTCTGGGCGAAAATTAATTATTCCCCATGATGCGGTAATTACAAAAGTAAATACAAATCCTATTAAGTTAAGTATTCGCCATGATTGCCAAATACTAATTACTAAAATTGCACTCGAAATGACGGAATAATAACTGAATAATGTAATGTGATTATCTGAATTTGTTGATAACAATATCGGGGCTAAATAGCCACCAATACTGGCAATAATTGCCAAACTCATTGCGCGTTGTAAAACAGCGAATAAAACGCTCACTGAACAAAGGGTGATTAATAAAATAATAGCAACTAAGAATGGAATAAGTGCATAAAGTTTACAGGCTGCAAATATAGTTAAATATAAAATACCTACAGAACCGCCTTGTAATATTAGGGCATATATCCGTTTTTTTGTGCGTAAATACCAACCAAACACAAATAATACTAAACCTAAGATCAGTGCACCAAAAATACGAACATTAGGTAAGATTAATTGATTTTCAATACTATGCTTAAATAAATATGAAAGACCAAAAAATAGGATAATAATGCCAACTTTAGCTATCAAATTGCCTTGAAAAAGCCAGGTAAAAAACGAATTGTAAACACTGGGGTTTTTGCCTTGTTTGGTTGATTGATTTTTTGATGGCGAGCTTTCCCATGGTTGATGTTGTGATGTTTGGATTGACGTTACCGGTTGAATATTGGTTAGTTGTTGTAAATCATTGGTGTTTTCTGATTGCTCAACATATTCAGGTTTTTTTTCAGCGATTTTTACATCCTGTTCAATAGTGGCTTTGAGGTTGGCATGAACAAGATCAGATTCTACCGACTTAGTATTGTTTTCTGTTAATTCATAACGTTGAATTTTTTTTGTTAGCTCATTAATTTGAGATTGTAAATTGTCTAAGGTTGAATTTAAACATAAACTGATTATTATCACTATTGAAATCAGTAGAACGAAAATCAATAGTATTGTAAATGTGCTTATCATATTTCTTATATTTCTGAGATATTTTTTTATTAGTTACGGTATATTATATGTAATCGATAACAAATAACAAGGTGAATTACAACACAATAAATGTTTTAAAGATAGCCACATTGTTTACTTTCTTTTATACTATTGCTCTATTTTTTACCTGTTTTTGGCTTAAAAAGAGTAATTAGCATGAAAATTTTAGCTGGTTCTTCTGCTGTATCTGCATTTCGTATTCATAAACTTCTCTCTGCTTGTTCTGAACAATCTATCCCTATTATGAGTGTTGAAGCACAATATTTGCATTTTATTGATTTGAAAGGTGAATTAACTTCTGCCCAGCAGCTAACCCTTGAGAAATTATTACAATACGGGCCGAAATCGGCTCAAATCACTATTTCGAACAAATCAAACAAAACGCTTTTTTTAGTTATACCAAGAATAGGGACAATTTCACCATGGTCATCAAAAGCCACCGATATAGCGCATAATTGTGGTTTACGACAAATTCAACGCATTGAGCGAGGCATTGCTTATTATATTCAAACGAGTTCACCGTTGACTGATATACAAAAAAATGATTTTTTGGCATTCATTCATGATCGAATGATGGAAACAGTTTTGATTTGTCTGGAACAAGCAGAACAGTTATTTAAAGTCGAACAACCTGTTCCTGTGACTACTATTGATTTGTTAGGTCAGGGGCGTAAGGCATTAGAAGCAGCAAATATTAAATTAGGCTTAGCGTTAGCGTCAGATGAAATAGATTATTTAATTGAAAACTTCCAAAAACTCAATCGTAATCCAACGGATGTCGAGCTTTATATGTTTGCCCAAGCAAATTCAGAACATTGTCGACACAAAATTTTTAATGCCGATTGGGTTATAGATGGTGAAAAACAGCCTAAATCGCTGTTTAAAATGATTAAAAATACTTATGAAAAGACACCCGATTATGTTTCTTCTGCATATAAAGATAATGCGGCGGTGATGGATGGCTCTCAAGTTGGACGTTTTTTTGCTGATAGCGATAATCAAACTTACGGTTATCATCAGGAATATGCTGATATCTTGATGAAGGTTGAAACACATAATCATCCCACAGCGATATCACCTTGGCCAGGCGCAGCAACGGGTAGTGGGGGGGAAATTCGTGATGAAGGCGCAACCGGACGAGGCGCAAAACCCAAAGCGGGTCTAGTTGGGTTTTCGGTTTCCAATTTGCGTATCCCCCATTTTGAGCAACCGTGGGAACACGATTTTGGTAAACCTGACCGAATTGTCAGTGCGTTAGATATTATGCTCGATGGCCCATTAGGTGGTGCTGCATTTAATAATGAGTTTGGTCGCCCTGCGCTATTGGGGTATTTTCGTACCTATGAAGAATACGTTAATAGCCATAATGGTTATGAGCTTCGTGGTTATCATAAACCAATAATGCTTGCTGGAGGCATGGGCAATATTCGTCGAGAACATATTCAAAAAGGTGAGTTTCCTGCTGGTTCTAAGTTAATTGTGTTAGGTGGGCCGGCAATGAATATTGGTTTAGGAGGAGGTGCGGCATCATCAATGACATCGGGACAATCTGATGCAGATTTAGATTTTGCGTCAGTGCAGCGTGATAATCCCGAAATGGAGCGTCGTTGTCAGGAAGTCATCGATCGGTGTTGGCAACTTGGCAAAAATAATCCTATTTTATTTATTCACGATGTAGGGGCTGGTGGTCTATCAAATGCGATGCCAGAGCTGGTCAGTGATGGTGGCTGTGGTGGTCAATTTGAATTACGGAAAATTTTAAGTGATGAACCCGGAATGTCACCGCTAGAGATTTGGTGTAATGAATCACAAGAACGTTATGTTCTCGCCATTCACCCAGATAGTCTTGATGTATTTGATGAACTTTGTCAACGTGAACGCGCACCGTATGCGGTAATTGGTGAAGCTACGTTTGATAAAACGGTGACACTACATGATGAGTATTTTAATAATAATCCGATCGATTTACCTTTAGATGTTTTATTGGGTAAAACACCTAAAATGTTAAGAGAAGTCAAAACACAACAAGCACATGGCGATAATTTTTCAACGGCTGATATCAATTTATATGATGCGGTTAAACGGGTTTTACATTTACCGACCGTTGCTGAAAAAACGTTTTTAATTACTATCGGTGATCGCACTGTTACTGGTATGGTTGCACGAGACCAAATGATTGGACCATGGCAAGTACCGGTCGCTGATTGTGCTGTGACAACGGCGAGTTTAGATAGTTATTATGGTGAAGCCATGTCAATGGGGGAACGGGCACCGGTTGCTTTACTTAACTTTGCTGCCTCGGCAAGACTTGCCGTGGGTGAAGCCATTACCAATATAGCGGCAACTAACATTGGCGATATCAAGCGAATTAAGCTTTCAGCTAACTGGATGGCTGCAGCAGGCCACCCAGGTGAAGATGCTGGACTTTATCATGCCGTAAAAGCGATTGGTGAAGAATTATGCCCAATATTAGGGTTGGCCATTCCAGTTGGTAAAGACTCCATGTCGATGAAAACCACATGGCAACAAAATGGTGAACAACAATCGGTAACCTCACCATTATCGTTAGTCATTTCGGCTTTTGCTCGTGTTGAAGATATCCGTAAAACAGTAACTCCCCAATTACGAGTTGATGTTGATAATACTTTATTACTTGTTGATCTTTCCAAAGGTCATCAAGCACTGGGTGCGACTGCATTGGCACAGGTTTATCGTCACTTAGGGCAAAAAACAGCTGATGTACATGATGCTAAAGAGCTTTTAGCTTTTTATCGGGCTATCCAAACGCTTATCAATCAAGATGCGTTACTTGCTTACCATGATCGCTCAGATGGCGGATTAATTATCACATTAGCTGAAATGGCTTTTGCCGGTCATTGTGGGATTGATGTTGATATTGCAGCATTAGGTCACGATATGATTGCCACCCTGTTTAATGAAGAACTGGGTGCTGTCATTCAGGTGGCAAACGAGCATCTGGAAAGTGTCACGGCATGTTTTAATCAATATGGATTGTCACATACCGTTCATGTGCTTGGTGAAGCAAAGACGGGGCAACAATTTATTATTCGCAACAACTCAGCTGTAGTTTACAGTGAATCACGTACCACGTTACGAACATGGTGGGCTGAAACCACCTGGCAGATGCAACGTCTACGTGATAATCCACAATGTGCAGATCAAGAACATCAAGCGAAACAAAACGAAAGTGATCCTGGTTTAAATGTAAAACTTACCTTTGATCCTCAGAATGATATTGCTGCTCCTTATATAGTTAAAGGCGTTAAACCCAAAGTCGCCATTTTACGTGAACAGGGCGTTAATTCCCATGTTGAGATGGCTGCTGCATTTGACAGAGCGGGGTTTGATGCCATTGATGTACATATGACGGATTTATTAAAAGGTCGTGTATCATTGAGTCAATTTAGTACATTGGTTGCTTGTGGTGGTTTCTCTTATGGTGATGTTTTAGGTGCAGGTGAAGGTTGGGCGAAATCAATATTGTTTAACGAAAAAGTTCGACAAGAGTTTGAAACATTCTTTCAACGTGATAACACTTTATCATTAGGCGTCTGTAATGGTTGTCAAATGATGTCAAATTTGAAGGATTTGATTCCTGGTGCAGAATTATGGCCTCGTTTTGTTCGTAATGTATCGGAACGTTTTGAAGCTCGCTTTAGCTTGGTACAAATTCAACAAAGCCCTTCTTTACTATTAAGTGATATGGCAGGTTCGCATATGCCAATCGCAGTTTCACATGGTGAAGGACAAGTCGAAACGCGTGATCAAGCGCATCTAAATGCGTTAGAAGCATCAGGTTTAATTGCTGTTCGTTATATCGATCATTTTGGACAAGTGACCGAGCAATATCCGGCTAATCCCAACGGTTCACCAAATGGAATAACTGCTGTCACATCACAAGATGGTCGAGCAACGATTATGATGCCGCACCCTGAACGAGTATTTCGAACGGTAACCAATTCATGGCATCCCGAAAATTGGGGAGAAGATAGTCCTTGGATGCGTATTTTCCGTAATGCACGTAAGCAACTAGGCTAAAAAAATCGCCGGCAAATTGTCGGCGATAGCATTTAATCTAAACTAGCATAATTATGATTGCGGTGACTGTTTTTGTCGATTAAGTAATGGTTTCCCTAACAGGGTATTCATTTTTCGTAACAGCTGATCGGTTGTTTCCCAATTAATACAAGCATCCGTCACCGATACACCATATTTAAAGTTTTCTTTTGGTTGCTCAGAAGATTGATTGCCTTCGTTTAAATTACTTTCAATCATCACGCCAATAATAGCGTTATTACCCTGTTCAATTTGGTCAATAATTGAGTTAGCAACAATGGGTTGATTTCGATAATCTTTATTAGAATTAGCATGGCTGCAATCAATCATAAGATTAGGTAGTAAGCCTGCTTTTTGCATTTGGATCTCACAGAGTGCAACATTTTCAGCATCAAAATTAGGTGCTTTACCACCTCGTAAAATGACATGTCCATTTGGATTGCCCAGTGTTTGAAGTACGGTAACTTGTCCTTGCTGATTAATCCCGACAAAACGGTGTGCCATAGAAGCCGATTTCATCGCATTTATAGCGACATCTAAGCTACCATCAGTCCCATTTTTAAAACCAACAGGCATTGAAAGACCCGATGCCATTTCACGATGAGTTTGTGATTCTGTTGTTCTTGCCCCAATTGCAGCCCAACTAATTAAATCACCAATATATTGCGGTGTGTTGGGATCGAGTGCTTCGGTCGCGATTGGTAACCCAATTTTGACGATATCAAGCAATAATTTACGTGCTTTTTTTAGACCAAATTCAATATCGAACGAACTATCCATATGCGGATCATTGATCATACCTTTCCAACCAACAGTGGTTCTTGGTTTTTCAAAATAGACACGCATAACAATAAATAGATTATCTTTAACTTCGTCAGCTAGTTTTTTTAACTTTTGTGCATATTCAATGGCAGCATCAGTATCATGTATAGAGCAAGGGCCGCATACAATTAATAAGCGGTGATCTCGGCGTTCTAAAATATCAACTATGGTTTGACGTGATGATGCAATTTGGGTTTCTAACTCAGGTGATAAAGGGTAAAGCGCTTTTATTTCTTCAGGGGTAATTAACATGTGCTCATCTCGAATTCGGACATTATTGAGTGTATCTTTTAACATTTTGCATTCCTTATGAGAGTCATTTAAATATTTTATATGTAAAATATTTATTACATAAACGGACAATATGTAAACACAAAAATACAATGTAGTAAACCAAATTTTTTAAATCTTAAATAATAAAGATTGTTTTATGTGTTGTATCTATAAATTATCTGTTTTTTATAGATTACAATGAATAGATCGATAATATTATTTTAACTGTAATTAATTTTTTACAATCTATATAGATTAATCGATATACGTGTAATGACACAGGCTTTAAAACCTGCTGTTAATGGTTTGAATAATTGCAGGAAGGGAGTGATATTTCATTTATATTAATAAATTTTAAGAGGGAACATATTCGGTAATAAATCTCATTTTTATAAATAGACGCTAATAAAACCTGATAGTGACTTAATCGCTCAATATTATCCGTACTTGGATTGATAACGATAAAAACGTCACTATTAGTGAATTAGTTCAATTTAAGTTCGCGCTATCGATTGTATGACTACATTTTTATCAATTCCATCAATCATTTCAGCATGACCAATCTGGGTTGGAATCACTAATCTCAGTTTGCCTGATAAAACTTTTTTGTCACGGAGCATGTGTGGTATATAAGATTCAATCGACATTTGTGTTGGTCTAACAACGGGTAGATTGGCTTTTATGAGTAAATTTTTAATGCGATCGACTTCTGTCACTGAAAGTTTACCCAGTATGGATGCAGTATGCGCAGCCATGACCATTCCCACACTGACAGCTTCACCATGTAACCAATTGCCATAGCCGAGTTCGGCTTCGATCGCATGTCCATATGTATGACCAAGGTTTAGTATTGCTCGCATATCTTGCTCAGTTTCATCTGCGGCTACCACTTGGGCTTTAAGCTCACAGCAGCGATAAATACAGTAACTTAGTGCATTTACATCTAAATTGAGTAAATCATTAATATGCAGCTCTAACCAATTAAAAAAATCACTATCTAAAATAATGCCATACTTAATCACTTCTGCTAAACCTGCCGAAAGTTCACGCTGTGGTAGCGTTTTTAGACAATGAAGATCAATGACAACTGCTTGCGGCTGATAAAATGCGCCGATCATATTTTTGCCCAATGGGTGATTAATCGCGGTTTTACCGCCTACCGATGAATCAACTTGGGAAAGTAACGTCGTGGGTACTTGGATGAATTTAATACCACGTTGATAAGCTGAAGCTGCAAATCCTGCTACATCACCAATCACGCCACCACCTAATGCAATCAGGATTGAATTACGGGTATGGTTATTGGCAAGTAACGCCGTTAACATCTTGTTCCATGTTTCCATCGTTTTGTATTGTTCACCGTCAGGAACAATAACACAATCCGTTTCAATGCCATGCGTTTTAAGCATGTCGATTAGATTTTGCAAATAAAGTGGTGCAATCGTTTCATTTGTTGCAATCATTACCCGTTGACCTGCTTGAAGTTTAAAATGTTCAAATTCATTAAGAAGATTTTCACCAATAGTGATGGGATAGCTACGTTTTGCTAGTGCCACATTTAGAATTTTTTGCATAATTATTTCCAAACAAGTTCAAGTCGAGTTAATGTTGCATGTTAGCGATAAAAATGTGGCAGTGCAACATAGAATCATTTAAACTTATCGGCAATTTTGTTTTATGAAATTAAATTTTATATGGCTATATCTATTGTTTTAGCACAAAAAAATTGGCGTGTGGGTGATATAGAAGGCAATACTGAGCAGATTATTGAACTGATCAAGTGCCATTCATGCCACGACCTGATTATATTCTCTGAACTGGCTTTATGTGGTTATCCACCAGAGGATCTTATTTTCCGCTCCGATTTTAAAGCTCGTTGCCAAAAAGCGTTATTGTCTATTCAAGATGTAAGCAAGCAGTGTGCTGTTATAGTCGGTCATCCATGCTGGCAAAATGGAGAAATCTATAATTCACTTTCATTTTTTTCGGAAGGGAAACTGTTGGCTTGTTATCATAAGCAGCTGTTGCCAAACTATGATGTCTTTGATGAAAAGCGTTATTTTACAGCCGGTAATCAGAGCGGTATTGTAAATTTTAAAGGAAAAAAATTAGGTTTATTGATTTGCGAAGATCTTTGGCAAAATGCCCCTATCGATCAGCTTAGTGAACAAAAAGTTGATTTGGTGATCACAATAAATGCTTCTCCTTATGATTATCAAAAACAGAAAAATCGTCAAACATTGATCCAAGATCATGCTACACGAACACAACTACCGATTGTTTATGTTAATCAAATTGGAGGGCAAGATGAGTTAATCTTTGACGGCGGTTCGTTTGTTTGCAATGAAAAAGGTGAGATTGTTTGTCAACTTAATCATTTTGAAGAACAAATTACTCATTTTGAATTTGGTCTCGATCATCCAGCATTGGAAATTCGTCAGAATCATGATTTAGCTTCTGTTTATGATGCGTTAGTGCTTGCGACACGTGATTATATTACGAAAAATGGTTTTCAAGGCGCAGTATTAGGGCTTTCAGGAGGGATTGATTCTGCTTTAACACTCGCCATTGCGGTTGATGCGTTAGGTAAAGATAAAGTACAAGCGGTAATGATGCCGTTTCGATATACTGCTGATATCAGTATCGCTGATGCTAAAGAAGAAGCCGAAATTTTAGGTGTAGAATTTGATATTGTATCAATAGAACCAATGTTTGATGCTTTTATGTCGTCTTTAAGTCCAATGTTTGCCGGTACACAAAAAGATACCACTGAAGAGAATTTACAAGCCCGTTGTCGGGGTGTCATTTTAATGGCACTGTCTAATAAACGTCGCAGACTGGTGTTAACAACGGGTAATAAAAGTGAAATGTCGGTCGGTTATGCCACGCTTTATGGGGACATGGCAGGCGGATTTGATGTACTTAAAGATGTTCCTAAAACCTTGGTTTTTGCATTATCCAAATATCGAAATACACGATCTTATGTTATTCCAGAACGTGTCATTACTCGTCCGCCTTCTGCCGAACTTGCACCTGATCAGAAAGATGAAGATAGTTTACCTCCTTATGATATTTTAGATGGTATTTTAAAAGGCTATGTTGAGCAGGATCTTTCCGTTGCAGAACTGGTTGAGCAAGGCTATGATGAATCAACAGTAAGACGAGTCATAAAATTAGTTGATATTAATGAATATAAACGACGCCAATCAGCAGTTGGGCCTAAAATTACGGCACGTAACTTTGGTAAAGGCAGACGCTATCCGATTACTTCTGCTTTTGGATTTAAGAATTGGTAATATCGAATAAAAGGCAAATAGAGATGAAAAAAATTGAAGCGATTATCAAACCCTTTAAATTAGATGACATTCGAGAGGCGCTTGCTGATCAAGGTATTACTGGTATGACGGTGACCGAAGTTAAAGGTTTTGGTCGCCAAAAAGGACATACCGAGCTTTATCGTGGTGCTGAATATATGGTGGATTTTTTACCCAAAGTAAAAATTGAACTGATAGTTCCTGATGATATTTTGGAAATGTGTATTGAAACAATTATGAAAACCGCACAAACAGGAAAAATTGGGGACGGTAAGATTTTTGTGTATAACGTAGAACAGGTAATACGTATTCGAACGGGTGAAATGGACGAGTTAGCAATTTAATTCATCAAATGTTACTGGATATCAGGGCGTTCTCGCCTAAGCAGTTCAGATGTGACGGCGCCTTGAATCGAACACATAAGTAAAGTCATACTGCCGTTTTTCTCAAGTAATAGCAATTTTTCAATCGTATTTGGTGCAGGAATCGTTTTCACACCAACAACAGTACCTGTATTAGTATGCCAAACTTGATTATCATCATTGAGGCTCCGAATTTTAGGATTGGCAATATAAAGCTGGTTATCTTCCATGTTTTTCCAGTTGAGATAATTTAATGTATTTTTGATCTGATTAATATCATTATCAATGATGAATCCCCAAAAATAATATTTGCCAATTTTACCTAAATCCATTGCACTGTCATAGTAACCTTTTATGGTTAAATTTTTGTATTTGATAGGCAGCGAAAAATACATAAAATTTTTACCCGTATCAAATCGATTAGTGACAGGAATATAAGCCAGATTACCGTCAAAAATTTGGACATTGGTAAAACGTTTTAACTCATCTTTATTGCTATAAACAGTATTGAAAAAATTTGGATTACACAGGACGAACGAATCTATTAGTGGTTGTCGATCAGCAGATGCCACAAACGAAAAAAATAGAGAAAATAAACCAAAAATTTTTTTAATCATGATAATGGATAAAGACAAAATGAATTTAATAAAATCTACTGGAACAGATTGTATAATTATTAAGTCAGAATAACAATCTTTAAGCTACTTTTCTTTTGGAATTCTGGGGCGAAATACACCTAAAATTTACAATTGCAACACTTTTTTTGATATTTGTCAGTAATAACAATAAATCTTTCGATAATTAATAACTTTTGTCTAATTATGGAAGACAGATCGCAATATTGATTAATGGATACGAAAATTAGTTGGAGTATTGAGTAAAATACGATAGTTTTGATTTGATAATTAAGTTGGTTAAGTGATTTAGTACAGAATTAAGTAAAAAAATGGAAATAAAATATGAGTTCAACCTTTGCAAATCAAATATTAACAAAATTCTCTGGCTTTAGTGGCATTTCAATTAAAACCTTTTTTGGTGGGTTCAGCATTAGTAGCGATACAACAATGTTTGGATGGATAAGTCAAACGGATTTTTATTTAAGAGGACATACATCATACCGTTCATTCTTTATTGAACAAGGTATGCAACCGCTAACGTTATCATCAGGTGTTTTAACCAAATTACTTGATTATTATAAAGTTAAGGATGAGTGGCTCAATGATCTGCCAAAACTACATTCATTGGCTAAAATGGCAATTGAATATGCTAAACAAGAAAAACATGAAAAAAACGAAATAAAAACGAATCGAATAAAAGAGCTACCCAATATGACATTGTCATTAGAACGATTATTGTGTAGTGTTGGAATTAAAGATGTCGAGACTTATCGTAAAATAGGTTATTTAGAAACCTATCATAAAATTAAGTCTAAAAAAGCTGAAATCTCTAAAAATATTCTTTTTGTCTTATATGGTTCATTACATCGATGCCATGTTGCATCATTATCAAAAACGACTAAAAATGCAATAGAGACTGCATATCAAGCTTTTTTAAAGCAACGAAAAAAAGACTAACATTTCAATCGTCATTTTTGGGTGTTAATTGCACAAATAAAATAATCACTATAGTTATCTAAAAGGCATTCCTGTTTAATGATAATTTTAGATAACTATATTTATGATGATCAAAAGATCAGTTATGAAGATGATCTTCTTCTAGGTGGACGTCTAAACGCTTTTGGCGCTGGTAAGTCAGTCAACAAGGCCGAAGGATCATATTGACTAACAGGGATTGCATGCGCAATGGCTTTTTCAATGGCTGGCAAATTTTGTGAGTATCGTTCACAAGCTAAAGAAATTGAATTACCTTCAGCACCTGCTCGTCCAGTACGACCAATACGGTGACGGTAATCATCGCAATCATCAGGGAGATCATAGTTAAAAACATGTGTTACATTCGGAATATGTAATCCCCGTGCTGCAACATCTGTTGCAACGAGAATATCAATATCACCTCGCGTGAATTGTTCCAAAATGGATAAACGTTTTTTCTGAGCAATATCACCCGTTAATAACCCAACTCGATGACCATCAGCAACTAAATGACGCCAGATTTTTTCACATGCAATTTTAGTATTCGCAAATATGATACAACGCTCAGGCCATTCTTCTTCAATAAGTGTTTGCAATAAAGCTAATTTATCTTCATTGGAAGGGAAAAATAGTTCTTCTTTAATACGATGCCCGATTTTCTGTTCTGGTTCCACTTCAACATATTGAGGATTATTCATATGCTCAAAAGCAAGTTCACGCACATTATGTGTTAATGTTGCAGAAAATAACATCGTTAAGCGTTTTTCGGGTGGTGTCATATGTTTAAAAATCCAACGTACATCTCGAATAAAACCGAGATCAAACATACGATCTGCTTCGTCTAGAACCACAACTTGAATTGATTCTAAATTGATATATTTTTGTTTAGCATAATCAATTAAGCGACCTGTTGTTGCAATTAAAATATCTACACCTGCGGATAACATTTTTAATTGTTTATCATAGCCATCACCACCATAGGCTAATCCTAATTTTAGCCCGGTTTCTTTAGATAATAACTCTGCATCATGATAAATTTGCACAACTAATTCACGCGTTGGGGCAATAATGATAGCCCTAGGTTGATTCGCTTTATGATCTGGCAAGGGTTGATGATTCAACAAGTAGTTAAATGTTGATGCCAAAAACGCCATTGTTTTGCCTGTTCCAGTTTGTCCTTGACCGGCGATATCAATTCCTTTTGTTGTAAAGGGTAAAGCTTGTTCTTGAATTGGAGTACAATAAACAAACCCTTTTTTCTCAAGTGCTTTAATCACTAATGGATGAAGCGGAAATTGATTAAATGTTGTTTTTGTTAGATAAGATTGAATCATTGTGGTTTTAAGTTTAATTATCGGAATAGTGGGATTATAACATATTAAACTTACGGTCATCACTAATAATTATACCCTATTATAATAATTACTAGCGAAGAAAACGAAAATATCCTAATATAAAACCATGTAATTCTATATTTGGAGAAAATAAATGAGCAATAATATTGTTTCTCTTTCTGAAACTACTTTTGATAATACAATCAAAGAAGCAACAAAACCTGTATTGGTTGATTTTTGGGCTGAATGGTGTGGGCCGTGTAAAATGTTAGCCCCAATTTTAGAAGAAGTTGCCCAAGAATATAGTGATAAAATTGTGATTGCAAAATTAGATGTGCAAGAAAACCCAAATATTGCACCGAAATTTGGTATTAGAGGCATCCCAACACTATTGATTTTTAAAAATGGTCAAGTGGTTGCAACTCAAGTTGGTGTATTGTCTAAAGCTCAACTTAAAAGTTTCATTGATGAACAACTTTAATGTTGTTTTAGATTTTTCGAATAAATTAATTTTAGTACCTAAAGCATAAAAAGAGTAATTAAATTGCGTATTACTCTTTTACTCATTTACTTATTGTAATAATAATATTTACAAATTTATTAAAACAAACTGAATTTATTATAGACATATTACTGTTTTTAGTGTAAATTGCTAGCTCTTACGAAGACCCCTTTCTACAATTCATTGTTTTTCTTGATAAAGTGGTGAAAATTCTATATTCAGATATTAAATTATCATTAAAAGCTTCATAACAGATTGAATTTGTGTATTGTCAGAGAGAGAATTTTTTTATAAGTAAATGAAACGAATATACAAAAATAACATTAATTGCAAACATATCAATTTTATCCTCAAGAATTTTTAAAATTATGAATTTAACTGAATTAAAAAACACATCTGTTTCCGAGCTAGTAGCGCTTGGTGAAAAAACAATGGGGCTAGAAAATCTTGCCCGTCTTAGAAAACAAGACATTATCTTTGCAATCCTTAAACAACATGCCAAAAGCGGTGAAGATATTTTTGGTGATGGTGTGCTTGAAATTTTGCAAGATGGATTCGGATTTTTACGCTCAGCTGATAGCTCTTATTTAGCGGGGCCGGATGATATTTATGTCTCACCAAGTCAAATTAGACGATTCAATTTAAGGACTGGTGATACCATAGCAGGAAAAATCAGACCGCCTAAGGAAGGTGAGCGTTATTTTGCTTTGTTAAAAGTGAATGAAGTCAATCACGACAAGCCTGAAGATGCCCGCAATAAAATTCTTTTCGAAAACTTAACTCCACTTCATCCTAATTCTCGTTTACGTATGGAACGTGGGAATGGATCAACTGAAGATATCACCGCCAGAGTACTTGATTTAGCTTCGCCAATTGGTAAAGGTCAACGTGGTTTAATCGTTGCTCCGCCGAAAGCGGGTAAAACAATGTTGTTGCAAAATATTGCTCAAAGCTTAGCAGTCAATCACCCTGAGTGTGAACTGGTCGTATTGATGATTGATGAACGTCCAGAAGAAGTTACCGAAATGCAACGTTTAGTTAAGGGTGAAGTGGTAGCATCAACCTTTGACGAACCAGCAGCAAGACATGTTCAAGTTGCTGAAATGGTTATTGAGCGAGCAAAACGCTTAGTTGAACATAAAAAAGATGTCATTATTTTGTTAGACTCCATTACGCGTTTAGCTCGAGCTTATAACACAGTAGTTCCGTCATCCGGTAAAGTATTAACCGGTGGTGTAGATGCCAATGCGTTACATCGTCCAAAACGCTTTTTTGGTGCTGCTCGTAATGTCGAAGAGGGTGGGAGTTTAACGATTATTGCAACGGCGTTGATTGACACGGGGTCAAAAATGGACGAAGTCATTTACGAAGAGTTTAAAGGTACGGGTAATATGGAAGTGCATTTATCTCGTAAAATTGCTGAGCGTCGTGTCTTCCCGGCTATTGATTTTAACCGTTCAGGTACGCGTAAAGAAGATTTAATGACTTCACCAGATGAACTACAAAAAATGTGGATCTTACGCAAGATTCTTAACCCTATGGGTGAAATCGATGCAATGGAGTTTTTAATTGATAAACTTGCCATGACTAAAACGAATGACGAGTTTTTTGAAATGATGAAACGCTCATGATTTTTATGGTAGAAATGTTAAACCAGTAAAGTTATAAAAATGCCGTATTCTATGCTGATACGGCTTTTTTTGTGGCAAATATAGCATAATTTTATTTTATAAAACTTATTTAAAGTTTTGGATGTTGTTAAAAAACCTTATTAGAAAGGTTATATAAGATTAAATAAAGGAGCCAAATCATGTCTAAACAACAAATCGGTGTTATTGGAATGGCGGTCATGGGGCGTAACCTTGCGCTCAATATTGAAAGTCGTGGGTTTTCTGTTGCTATTTACAACCGTTCTAAAGATAAAACAGAGCAAGTTGTCGCAGAGCATTCCGATAAACAATTGGTTCCTTACTTTACGATTGAAGATTTTGTTAATTCTTTGGAAAAACCACGTCGTATATTAATTATGGTTCAAGCTGGTAAAGGAACTGATGCGGTGATTGATGAGTTACGTCCTTTACTCGATAAAGGCGATATAATCATTGATGGTGGTAATGCTTATTTTGAAGATACGATTCGCCGTAATAAAACACTCTCTGAAGAAGGATTTAACTTTATTGGTGCTGGTGTTTCTGGTGGTGAAGAAGGTGCACTAAAAGGCCCTTCGATTATGCCAGGCGGTCAAAAAGAAGCATACGAATTAGTTGCCCCAATCTTGGAAAAAATTGCCGCTAAAGTAAATGGCGAGCCTTGTGTCACCTATATCGGACCAGATGGGGCAGGTCATTACGTCAAAATGGCTCATAACGGTATTGAATATGGCGACATGCAATTAATTGCTGAAAGTTATTCTTTATTAAAACACGCAGTAGGTTTAAATAATGATGAGCTTGCTCAAGTTTTTACTGAATGGAACAAAGGTGAATTAGATAGTTATCTCATCGAAATTACGGCTGATATCTTTAAACATAAAGATAAAGACGGTAATTATTTAGTGGATGTGATTCTTGATGCAGCGGGTAATAAAGGAACGGGTAAATGGACTAGTCAAAGTGCTTTAGATTTAGGTGAACCCTTATCATTAATTACTGAGTCAGTATTTGCACGCTACCTTTCAGCAATTAAAGAGCAACGTGTTGTGGCATCTAAAGTTTTAAGCGGACCGAAGCAGGTTGCTTATTCGGGAGATAAACAAGCGTTAATTGAAAAAATCCGTAAAGCACTTTATATGGGTAAAATTATCTCTTATGCTCAAGGTTTCGCTCAATTAAAAGCCGCTTCTCATCAATATCAATGGAACTTGAATTATGGTGAAATTGCGAAAATCTTTAGAGCAGGTTGTATTATTCGTGCTCAGTTCTTACAAAAAATCACTGATGCCTATGCGGCGAATAACGAGATTGATAATTTATTACTCGCTCCATACTTTACGCAAACCGTTGAAGCTTATCAACAATCACTGCGTGATGTTGTGTCTTTAGCTGTACAACAAGGGATTGCTGTGCCGACATTATCTGCCGCTATAGCATATTATGATAGCTATCGTTCAGCAGTATTACCAGCTAATCTAATTCAAGCACAACGAGATTATTTTGGTGCTCATACTTATAAACGTATCGACAAAGAAGGTGTTTTCCACACTGATTGGTTGAATAATGAGTCATAAAATATAAAAAATCACTCCTGTTTGACAAAATAAAGTGCAAGTGAGTCTTGCACTTTTTCTTTGCGCTTGAAATTTCTTTGCAAAACAACCTTTCTTATCTTTAGGCTTTACATATCAAAAGACTTGTCGTACTTGGCTTGAAGCGTGTCAAGTAATTTAATTTAGTAAATTATCTAGAAAAACACAATATATGGTGTATAATCTCAATATATCTACTATATATAGTATTATTTAAGCTATGTGAAAATCTCTGTCTATCTCAAAAAACACTTAATATTCTTACGAGAAACGAATAATTCTTAATAATTACAATGAATATTAATATGTGAACTAAACCTTGCCCCAGCGCTAATTATTAATGAATATTGAGGAGTATATATGCCTGTAGTTATCAAACGCGATGGTTGTCAAACTGCATTCAATGAGACTCGAATTAAAGATGCTATAGTTAAAGCTGCGGTTGCAGCGAATGTTAATGACCCGGATTATTGTGCTGACGTTGCTCGTATGGTGACCAACCAGATGAGCGAACGCGAAAGCGTTGATATCAACGAAATTCAAAATGCTGTTGAAAATCAATTAATGTCAGGCCCTTATAAAAAATTAGCGAGAACTTATATCGAATATCGTCACGACCGTGATCGTGCTCGGGAAGAACGTAGTCGTTTAAATCAAGATATTCGTGGGCTAATAGAACAAAGTAATGTGGCTATTTTGAACGAAAATGCCAATAAAGATAGTAAAGTGATTCCAACTCAGCGTGATTTACTGGCAGGCATTGTGGCAAAGCATTATGCCAAACAGTATTTGTTACCAAAAGATGTTTCTCGTGCTCATGATATTGGTGAAATCCATTATCATGATTTAGATTATGCGCCTTTCTTTCCAATGTTTAACTGCATGTTAATTGATTTAGATGGAATGTTAACCAATGGTTTTAAAATGGGAAACGCTGAAATTGAACCACCAAAATCTATTGCAACTGCCACTGCGGTCACCGCACAAATAATTGCTCAAGTTGCAAGTCATATCTATGGTGGAACAACAATCAATCGCATTGATGAAATATTAGCGAAATTTGTAACCATCAGTTATCAAAAACATAAACAGATTGCTGAAGAATGGCATATTCCTAATCCTGAAGCTTATGCAGAAAGTCGAACACAAAAAGAGTGTTATGATGCGTTTCAATCGCTTGAATATGAAGTCAACACCTTACACACCGCTAATGGTCAAACCCCTTTTGTAACGTTTGGCTTTGGTTTAGGTACCAGTTGGGAATCACGTTTAATTCAAGAATCCATTTTAAAAGTACGAATTAAAGGTTTAGGTAAAAATCACAAAACCGCAGTTTTCCCTAAACTTGTTTTTGCTATTAAAGATGGTATTAATCGTCAACCTGATGACAAAAATTACGATATTAAACAACTTGCATTAGAGTGTGCAAGTAAACGCATGTACCCTGATATTTTAAACTACGATAAAGTTGTTGAAGTGACTGGTTCATTCAAAACACCTATGGGATGTCGAAGCTTCTTAGGTGTTTATGAAGAAGACGGTGAACAACTTCATGACGGTCGTAATAATTTAGGTGTGATTAGTTTAAACTTGCCACGTATTGCCATTGAAGCAAAAGGTAATGAAGCAAGCTTTTGGGAACTTTTAGATAAACGTTTAACGCTTTGTAAAAAAGCACTGATGACACGTATTGCCCGTCTGGATGGTGTTAAAGCACGTGTTGCGCCAATTTTATATATGGAAGGGGCATGTGGCGTAAGGCTAAAAGAAGACGATAGTGTATCTGAAATTTTCAAAAATGGTCGAGCTTCAATTTCGCTTGGTTATATTGGACTTCATGAAACTTTAAATGCGTTATATGGCAATCAAACACATCCTTTTGATAGCGAAATTTTACGAGAAAAAGGTGTAGCTATTGTTGAACATTTACGTAAAGCGGTTGAGCAATGGAAAGAGGAAACCGGTTACGGATTTAGTTTGTACAGTACACCAAGTGAAAACTTATGTGACCGTTTTTGCCGTCTTGATACAGCTGAATTTGGTGTTATACCAGGAGTGACAGATAAAGGTTACTATACCAATAGTTTCCATTTAGACGTTGAGAAAAAGGTCAATCCGTACGAAAAAATTGAGTTTGAAAAAGCATATCCTGCGGTGGCAAATGGTGGGTTTATCTGTTACGGTGAATATCCAAATATGATTAACAATGTTAAAGCGTTAGAAGATGTTTGGGATTATAGCTATTCTCGAGTACCTTACTATGGTACTAATACGCCAATTGATGAATGCTATGAATGTGGTTATACCGGTGAATTTTCATGTACCAGCAAAGGGTTTGTTTGCCCAAGTTGTGGTAATCATGATTCGGCTAAAGTCTCAGTAACTCGTCGTGTTTGTGGGTATTTAGGTAGTCCCGATGCACGTCCATTTAATGCAGGTAAACAAGAAGAAGTTAAACGTCGTGTTAAACATTTGGATAATGGGCAAATTGGTTAAAAAATTATTACCTATTTATGAACTATCATCGTTACTATCCTGTTGATGTTGTAAATGGTGAAGGTACTCGATGTACGCTTTTTGTTGCTGGCTGCGTTCATCAATGTCGTGGCTGCTACAATAAAAGTACATGGTCATTAGATTCGGGTTTACCATTTACACAGTCAATAGAAGATCAAATCATCAAAGATTTACAAGATACAGAAATAAAACGTCAAGGATTATCGCTTTCTGGCGGTGATCCTTTGCATCCTCAAAATGTGCCAACAATTTTAAAATTGGTCAAACGTGTAAAAACAGAATGTGATAACAAAGATATTTGGCTTTGGACAGGCTATAAACTTGATGAGTTAACACCCGAACAACAGGCTGTTATCCCGTATATTGATGTCTTAATTGATGGCAAATTTGTTCAAGAACAAGCCGATCCAAAGTTATTATGGCGAGGAAGCAGTAATCAAATTATCTACCGCTTCAAATAAATTTTAGCCAATAATTATTGATCTTTGTGTAAATTTAAAAGATAAGAAATCGCTTCCCGATAATTAATTTCAAGATTTTCGCTACTTGATGAAGTAATATGCAAATCGGTAATCTTACCATTATCAATGCCATACACCCAACCATGCAAATTGACTTTTTGACCGCGTTGCCATGCTGACTGAATAATGGTTGAATGACCTAAATTATAAACCTGTTCAATAACATTTAATTCGCATAATATATCCATGCGAAGTTCTGGCGCAAATTTACCAAGTAGTGAACTATTTCGAAACCATAGGTCACGAATATGTAACAACCAATTATTGATTAAACCGAGATCTGGATTTTCGACTGCAGCTCGAATGCCCCCACAGTCTAAATGACCACAAACGATAATATCTTCAATTTTTAGCACATCAACAGCATATTGCACGACCGATAAACAGTTAAGATCTGTGTGAATTACTTGATTACCGACATTTCTATGGACAAACATCTCTCCTGGTTTGAGTTTGATCAGTTTTTCTGCTGGAACACGGCTATCCGAACAGCCGATCCATAAAAATTTAGGGTTTTGTTTAACTGCAAGTTGTTTAAAAAATTCAGGGTCTTCCTGCTCAATCTTTTCTGACCATTCGTGATTAAAACGAATTAAATCGTTTACGTCAAACATAATAATTATTTCCTAATTTATTTCATCGATATGATTAAACTAATTTATTATTTAATTAACAGTATGCAGTCTAATATAATTTATTCCATATTTATATGCTGAATTTTACTTTTCATGATTAATTTACGCCAAAAAGGGGTAGTTAATATTTTGGCTTTGACTATTTTACTGTATAGCTTTAATCGTAACGGCAAAGTTTTAAAATAATATCGTTTATTTGGATCGGGATCAGTGCTATTTAAGATCTTACTTAAAATCTCGGCGCTATCAAGCGCATAACTAATGCCCTCTAAAGAACTGGCACTAATAAATCCTGCTGCTTCACCGATTAAAAAAATGTTCTCGTTTCCTGTATAAAAATCACGAAAGCGGTTTGGATAAATCACTAAGCATTTTTCTGTCTTATGAGGTTCTCCGAAAATAAATCCTTGCTGAGTTAATTTTTTTTTCAGATTTTCAAAATGTTGATTGGCTGTTTTTTTAGGAAATGCGCCACCAAAAATAAATGACCCGTCTTTTGAAATGCTCCAAGCATAACAATTGGTTGATTGATTATCAAAAATACAAGAATAAAAAGGATGGGGATGCTTTTCTGCAAACCATTGTTGTATAGCAACATACTGTCTTATTGAATGGGAAGGATAGCGCATTCGTCTGACTAGTGAATTTGCGCCATCTGCGCCAACAACATAACGAGTTGTGATTTTATGCTCTATGTTATTTTCATCAAGATAAGTAATTTGATAACCTTCTATAATACGCATTACTTCTTTACATAATGCATTGTGATGCACTTCAACAGAGGGTGGAATCAGTGATTTCAACCATAAATCGAATTTATGCCGATCGAAACTAACATAAGTACGTTGATAATTACGAATAAGATTAGTCTGTAGATCATAAGTTTTTACGCTGAAAATTTGCGGATCAGACAAAATATCAGTAGGCAAATTCAGTTTTTGCCGAATAAATGATTTTTGTGCATCATTTGCTAGTAATCCACCACAAGGTTTATGAAAACCTGCATTACCGGATTGATGTTTTTTATCAAATGCAATAATTTTAAATGATGGGCTAAGTAAACGTGCTAAGGTACTGCCTGCAGGTCCAAGACCGACAATTGCGATATCATAATCCATACTATTAAGTCAGTTATCCTATAAATAATAAATTGGGTCTATGTTATCATATTTGGATTTAATATTACCATTATGTATGCTGTTTAGGATATATGATTTGTCTTCAAATGATCGGTAAATAGACCTTTTTGTAAAAAAGCTAGTTCAGTTCAGCTAATCTAAAAATTTATGTTGAAAGCAAGTTATATTTTTTTGCTTTGATTAGAGGGAACAAATAAATTAAAAAAGTCCCCGATTAATTGAAAAAATGGATTTTTATTATATAAAAGTCAATAAAATTTAACCGCCATTAAATGGCAATAAAGAAGAGTGAAAACCAGATAATTTTTTAATAACGGAATAAATTGATGTAATAACCTATTGAATGCAAGTTAACGATTATATTTCCATGGTTTTTAAAAATGCCTGATTCAACTCGTCAAAAGGTAAGGGGCGACTGATAACGATTAACTTCGACTCTTTCTCTTGTTCATTTTGCCAAGGCGAACCATAATCAAATCCGACTACTTTATGAACGCCTTGCACTATTAAACGTTGAGCATTCCCTTTGATAGCCAGTACACCTTTATAACGCAACATGTCATTACCATATTGCTCAACAAGTTGTTCCATAAATGAACCTATCTTTTTTAAATTAAGTTGTTTTGCTTCGAAAAGATAGGAACAGATTTCATCATTTTTAAGTGAATGAGATTTTTTTAACGGAATGAGTTTAAAGCCTGATTGGTGTTTTGGGCTTGTGTCAATGACAAACAAGCCTCGATTAATGGTGAGTTCATCACTCAAATCGAATGCGTGAATATCTAGCCATGCGGATTTTGGAAGTTGACCATTAACCGCTTCAATTATCATTGCCTTATGATTAATATGGTGAAGTCGGTTTATAACGTGATTTTTTTGTTCTTCATCAACACAATCTGTTTTTGTTAAAATAATGCGATCTGCAAAACCGATCTGTGAAAGGGCGACTCGATGATCATCAAGATGTGTTAGTATGTGTTTAGCATCGACTAAAGTGACTATTGCATCTAATTGAATCGTTTCCCGAATCAATTCATCAATAAAAAATGTTTGTATGATTGGCGCAGGATCAGCAAGGCCTGTCGTTTCAATAATAAGACGATCGAACTGTAATTCACCTGCGATGCGTTTAGCGTGCAGTTGATGTAGTGCCTCAGTTAGTTCGCCTTGAATGGTACAACAAATACAACCATTAGTAATTTCGACAATTTGAATATCCGTGCTGACATTAAGCAAATTACTGTCAATATTTACCGGCCCGTATTCATTTTCGATAATAATTGTTTTTTCGTTGCGGTTATTTTCTAATAAATAATTAATTAGTGTTGTTTTTCCTGCACCAAGAAAACCTGTTAATATCGTGACAGGAAGTAAAGAAGAATTAATTTGCTCAGTCATGACATATTCTTAATTGTTAACAACATTTAAACCCACCTTTGCCTGAATAACGTGCTTCTTGGCGTTCTTTAAAAAACTCTTCATAAGTCATTGGCGTTTGTTCTGGATGGGTCAACTTCATATGTTGAACATAAGTATCATAATCGGGAATACCAACCATTAACTTAGCGGCTTGTCCAAGGTACTTACCAGCTTTTGCGAGTGAATCAAACATGTGTTTTCTCTTAAATAAAATTGTTTTTTGTTAAGTAATAATATCACGCTAAACATGACAAATTTAATGGTGATTACTCTAAATAACAGTACTTAACTATAAGGTGCTTGTTTATTTGAGTCAATCATTGTTTAGCAGGGATTTTATCAATTCATAAACAATATGGGAAAGTTTTTAACAAATCCCTTTTGAAAATAATGATAAGGTTGGTTTTTTTGGATATCTTATAAAATTCATTTATCTATTAGCAAATAACTTTTATAATATTTGCCAATTTATCAAACATAAGAGTTAACAATGGAAAAGTTTCACGTTACAGGTCCAACCTCACTTAATGGCGAAGTCGTTATTTCTGGCGCTAAAAATGCAGCGCTTCCAATTTTATTTGCAGCGATTTTAGCTGAAAAACCAGTTGAACTTCAAAATGTGCCTAAATTGAAAGATATTGATACGACTTTAGAATTATTAAGTCAGTTAGGTGTCAAATGTCAACGTAATGGTTCGATTCATCTTGATGCGCGTCATCTCGATAACTATTGTGCTCCTTATGAACTTGTTAAAACAATGCGTGCATCAATTTGGGCTTTAGGGCCGTTGGTTGCGCGCTTTGGACAAGGGCAAGTTTCGTTACCGGGTGGTTGTGCTATTGGCGCCAGACCTGTTGATTTACATATCACTGGCCTACAACAATTAGGCGCAACAATTACCTTAGATGAGGGCTACGTTAAGGCTTCGGTTGAAGGACGATTAAAAGGTGCTCATATTGTAATGGATAAAGTAAGTGTTGGCGCTACCGTCACTATTATGTCTGCTGCCACCTTAGCAGAGGGTAAAACGATTATTGAAAATGCAGCTTGTGAACCAGAAATAGTTGATACAGCCAAATTTTTAAATATGTTAGGGGCAAAAATTACGGGTGCAGGAACTGTTCGTATCGAGATTGAAGGTGTTGAGCGTTTAGGCGGTGGCGTACACGAGATTGTTTCAGACCGAATTGAAACTGGTACTTTCCTTGTTGCAGCGGCAATATCCAAAGGTAAAATTACATGTCGTAAAACCGATCCAACGCTACTTGATGCCGTCATTGCTAAGTTGAAAGAAGCTGGTGCAAAAATTGAAACCGGCAAAGATTGGATATGTTTGGATATGGAAGGTAAACGTGCTAAGGCGGTCAATATACATACCGCACCACATCCTGGCTTTCCAACAGATATGCAAGCTCAATTTTCTCTATTAAATATGGTTGCACAAGGAACGGGAATTATTAAAGAAACGATTTTCGAAAATCGATTTATGCATGTACCTGAGCTTGTGCGTATGGGTGCCAGAGCTGAAATTGAAGGTAATACATTAATTACGCACGGTGTTGAAAAACTAAGTGGAACGCAAGTCATGGCAACTGATTTACGCGCTTCAGCAAGTTTAGTTCTTGCGGGCTGTATCGCTGAAGGTTCAACTATTGTTGATCGTATTTACCATATCGACCGTGGTTATGATAATATAGAAGATAAATTGAGAAAATTAGGCGCTAAAATTGAAAGGATTAAAGTAAATTAATCCTATCAAGTCTTTGTGATAACGGTTGATATGTTAAAAGGAGAACAATAATGACTAAACAAGCATTAGTATTCTTATCTGAAGGTTGTGAAGAAACTGAGGCCGTTACCACTATTGACTTATTGACCCGTGCAGGTATAAAAGTTATCACTGCAAGTATTTCTCATTCACGTGAAGTTGCGTGTTCTCGTGGGGTAACTATCCTTGCACAAAAAGTATTTTCCGAAATTAAACACACTGATTTTGATGTGGTTATCTTACCGGGTGGTTTAAAAGGTGCGGAAAATTTTCGTGATTGTCCTGAGTTAATCGAAAAATTAAAACAAACACATCAATCAGGTAATATTGTTGCGGCCATTTGTGCATCACCTGCAATGGTTTTACAATATCATCATTTATTCCCTCATGCTTTTATGACCGGTTATCCAACAACTAAAGATGCATTTAAACATTGGAAAGCCGAAAGAGTATACTTTGACGAACAATATAAAATCATTACTAGCCAAGGTCCTGCGACTTCAATTGATTTTGCTTTAAAAATTATTGATGCTTTATTAGGTAAAAATAAAGCGGCTGAAGTTGCTGAACAGTTAGTACTACCATCAGGAATTGAATCCTATCAATAAATAGGTATCAAATGTCAAATTCACATTTGTATGAAAAATTAGTTAAAAAAGCGACATTAAGTGCCGTCTTAATTTCTATTTTCTTAATTACTATCAAATTAATTACTTGTTGGTTCACGGGGTCAATTAGTTTATTTGCTTCACTGCTTGATTCAAGTATAGATTTAATCGCATCCGGTCTAAATTTCTTTCTTGTGAGATATGCACTAAAACCTGCTGATGATGATCATACTTTTGGTCATGGTAAAGCAGAATCACTTGCTGCTTTAGCACAGAGTACGTTTATTATTGGATCAGCGACAATTTTGCTTCTTTCCAGCATTAAATCAATTGTTCATCCTACAGCACTTGAGGTTCCATTATTTGGTATCATCGTGTCTGTCATTTCGACAGTCATTACTTGTTTCTTAGTGTTATATCAACGATATGTGATAAAAACTACGCAAAGCAAAGCAGTGAAAGCAGACATGCTACATTACTCTTCGGATATGTTTATGAATGTCGCAGTAGTAATCGCACTCTGTTTAAGTTGGTATGGCATTACTTATGCAGATGCTGTATTTGCTTTTTTTATCGCTTTATTCATTTGCTATAATGCTTACCATATTGCCTACAACGCTATTCAAGATCTGCTTGATCGCGCATTGCCTGATAGTGACAACCAAAAAATAGCAGAAATTGTGGCATCATTTCCACAAGTACATGGTTTTCATGATTTAAAAACCAGACAAGCTGGGCCTGTAAAATTTATTCAATTACACATTGAACTTGATGATAACATGCCATTAGTAAAAGCGCATGCCATAACCGATGCGGTTGAAAAACATCTTGCTAATGAATTTGCGCCTGCCACAGTCATTATTCATCAAGATCCTATATCGGTTGTTCCTGCTGAAAAAATGAGTGATAAATTATAACCAAAAATAGCTTTTATATTCTATTGTTAGATATCTGTTAAAACTCTATAATAGTTAAAAGTTAATTATTATTTGGAGTTATGTTGTATGATAAAAAAAATTGGTATCTTAACCAGTGGTGGTGATGCACCAGGGATGAATGCTGCGATTCGTGGTGTGGTTAGAACGGCATTAACGGAAGGATTGGATGTTTTTGGTATTCATGATGGTTATTTAGGGCTTTGTGAAGATCGAATTACTCAATTAGATCGTGCTAGTGTGTCAGATATTATTACACGAGGTGGTACATTTTTAGGTTCAGCGAGATTTCCTGAATTTAAAGATAAAGAGGTGAGAAAAAAAGCAATAGCGAATCTCCAAAAACACCAAATCGATGCATTAGTAGTCATTGGCGGTGACGGTTCTTATATGGGAGCAATGCGATTAACTGAAGAAGGATTCCCTTGTATTGGTTTACCCGGCACAATTGATAATGACATTCGTGGCACGGATTATACAATTGGCTATTTTACTGCACTTAGCACCGCCGTCGAAGCTATCGATAGATTGCGTGATACTTGTTCTTCTCATCATCGTATTTCAGTGATTGAGATTATGGGACGTGATTGTGGTGATTTAACGTTAAATGCAGCTGTGGCTGGCGGTTGTGAATTCATGATTATCCCTGAAGTTTCTTATACTAAAGAAGACTTAATTGAAGAAATTAAACTCGGTTTTGCTAAGGGTAAAAAACATGCTATTGTAACTGTTACTGAGCATATGTGTGATGTTAATCAGCTTGCAGCTGATATTGAAGCTGCTGTACATCATGAAACTCGAGCTACTGTGCTTGGTCATGTTCAACGAGGTGGTTCACCGGTTCCTTACGATCGTATTTTAGGTTCTCGTATGGGGGCTTTCGCTGTCGAGTTGTTGCTACAAGGTCATGCTGGACGCTGTGTAGGTGTACAAAATGGTAAACTAGTTCATCACGACATCATAGAAGCAATTAATACAATGAAACGTCCGTTTGATATGGAATTATATAATGTTGCTAAACGTCTATTTTAGAATGTACAGTAATCTTTAAAAATATCAACAAATGGTAAATCAAATGAAGGTGAATAATTGAATATAATGGGAATATTACGTTTATATCAAAAGTTCACCTATGAAATATAAAATGATGTGTTAATGGATCAAGTTAATACCGTTCTACTTTTTAAATTTATATGATTTAAAAAATTTCAATATAAATTCAACAAAGTTAATATTATCCATAAATAATCGATAAAAATCATGTTAACGAAGAGGTCGTTAACTCCGAAAAGAATAACTGCAAAATCTAAATAAAATTCCTTAATATAAATAAGTTGGTAACATCATAAACAAATAATTTTACACTCTATACTTATTATCCCGAATGTAAGGAGAAGCGTATGTCACTTATCTATAAAGAAGACCCAGAAAGATTTTATATTCTTGATAATGATAAAGAAATAGCAGAAATGACATTTTCTCGTATTGGTCAAGACAAAGCGACAATTAATCACACTTTTGTGGATTCAAGTTATCGTGGTCATGGTTTGGCTGATAAATTACTCGATCTTACTGTCAAAAAATTAACTGAAGAACATCGAGAAATCATTCCTATCTGTTCGTTTGCTGCAAAGAAATTAAATAGAGAACATTAATACAATCTAACATTTCTTTGATAACTGTTTATCTTCGTTTTTATAAATACTTATTATTGTCGTTTAATTATATGATACAGTATAGAGAATTATATATTTTCTATCATTACTATTAAAAATGACAACTGTAAAAGCTCAAAAAATTCACTCCATCCACGTATTACGTGGCGTTGCAATTATGATGATTGTCTTCAGTCATTGCTTAGGTGTATTTATCAATAATAAAACCTTAATTGAAAATAGTTATCTTTACTCGTTTTTAAATTTATTTGCCTTTAATTTCACAACTTTTTTTGTGTTAATTGCAGGATTTCTGTTTCAACATTTAACTTACAAATATAATACAAAAACATATTATTTATCCAAATTTAAAACGGTTGTCTGTCCTTATATCTCTGTATCTATATTTTGTTTTCTTTTTTTTCATTATCAACAATTATCACAATTGCCGTTTTTTTCTGTTACGCAAACGAGTGTTATGAGTCAGATTTCTATCATGATGCTAACCGGTTCGCAGTTATTACCGCTCTGGTTCATCCCAATGATTATCATTATTTATATCATGGCGCCTCTGTTTTATAAGTTATCACAAAAGAATTTGATTGTTGCCGGTCTGATATGTATGTTTTGGGTTGTTATGTTCACAAAACCTGACTTTACCAAACCCTTACTAAATTTATTACATTATGGTCCTGTCTATTTAATCGGAATGATGACTAGACAACATTATGAAACAATCATCAAAGCAATTAAAAATAACTTATATCTGATTATGGCTTTTTTAGGGTTGTGCTTTTTTGTCACTTTTGTTGGGCGTTATGTTGATAATCTTGGAGTCGAAAAACTTTGGCTTGATACGTTGCAAAAAATTATCCTTTTTATGTTAGCACTCTATTTTTTAGATAGATTGAATCACAAAACGAATGACGGGATGGTTTATAAATTTTTCTCATTTATGGCTAATATAAGTTTTCCAATTTATTTTATTCATCAAATAATCATTATTGAGCTTTTAAAATTAATTCAAGTTTCACAACTGGGCAGTATTCTTAAAACAGAAAATGGTGAATTAGCTGCAATTGTTGCAGTTTGTTTATTAATATTCACATTGGCGTTCAGTGTGCTAGTTGCTTGTATAATAAAATTTATATTAAAAGATAAATCAGTTTATGTCATAGGTAGTATTCGCTAACGTTAACTTTAATTAAGCTTGCATACAAAAATTATGGGTATAAAAAAATAAAAATGATTGCCACAACAGTTTTTTTAACAAGAAGGATTAAGTAAAGTAATTATTGTTGCTATGGTAAGGTGAATGAATAGAAATGTAATGATAATTATCTAGCAAATTGTTTTTGCAAGACCTTATCAGTTTGGTTTGTTTTATGTCAAAAATTTATCGTAAATAGCTTTGAATAAATATGAAACAAACGCACAAAAATTTGAAATAATTGCTTGCATGATTTTTTTAAGGCTCTATAATGCGCATCCACTGACACGGCGTCAGCGAAAGCAGGCGGAACAAGAGGTTAGTGAGCAGGATCAAAAATTTTGAAAAAAGATCTTGACGAATAAAAAGGTGTAGCGTAGTATACGCAGCCCTTGAGACAGTAAAAGCGAAAGCAAAAAATACTGTCAGCTCTTTAAAAAGAAGAAACAGACAATCTGTGTGGGCACTTGCGAGACGAAAGAATAAAGTCTACGGACTCAAAAAATT
>NZ_JAFNNV010000024.1:0-1082 GCF_026536705.1 Gilliamella sp. B3817
ATACGCCCGTATCAAAATAACTGGCACTGAAGTCAGAGCGAAAGTACATCATAAAATTGAAACGGTAACGGTTGAATTAGATGAGGTTAATTGGAATAATGTTGTTGAAAAGGGAGAGAGAGGATCTTTAACCGGCAAACCAACTGAAATACCACTTTCAAGTACTTCTGAAAATATACGTTCAATTATAAGAGAAAATGAAAGTGCTCAAATTCTTTCAAAGAATGGTTATCATGTGGAACAGAATCCCATTACATCAGGAATAAAAAACCCAGATTACAAAATTAATGGTGAAATATTTGATAACTATGCTCCAAGTTCAAATAATGTTAGGAATATTTGGGCTGGCGTTGAAGATAAAGTGCTTAAGGGGCAAACAAACAATGTAGTTATTAATATATCTGATTCTAAAGTGACGGTAGATGCTCTTGAAGAACAGTTTTCTAAATGGGAGATTAAAGGATTGGATAAAATAATTGTTATAGATAAATCAGGAAATATAACTAGAATTAAGTGAGATAAATATTATGGCAATAGATATAACATGCTATACAACATTAGATGCAGAGTTATTAAATAAAAAAATTAGTAAGGTTAAATCAGATTATAAAGATATTTTTGATAAATCATATATTATTTATTTGGCTTCACCAATTTTAGAACGAAAACAATTAGAGTTTATTAGTGATAATCAGAAAAGATATTCTCTAGAAAGTAAGTTATTAATTGCTGAAGAATTTGGTTTAGAAGGTGCTAGATCATATTTTATGGTATCGGTAAATGATAAATCCTTTCCGGAAATGAATACATCAGAAATAGCAGATCTTTTACGCTCAGAGCTAGGAAAAGAAAATATCATTGTATTGCTTAACAATGAGAAATTAATTTAATTTTTTCCCCGATCAATAGATTGGGGACTTTCATCTATTTTTTGATCTCTATCACAAGCTTAATCATTATTTTATTCAGCTCAAAGTTAATGATGAACGTTAGCCCTATATAAAATTAGTGGATGTCATCTTTGACCGCCAAACACAGCACCGAGCCTGGTATCAAGATGTCCCCTTACAGATATTGGGTGG
>NZ_JAFNNV010000004.1:0-228799 GCF_026536705.1 Gilliamella sp. B3817
TTTTCCGTGGCTTTATTCGCCATTAAATCAATGTGATAAAATAAACTGGTCATGGCAAAGGCAAACTGATCTTCCAAATCAGACAGCCCAATATTTATCCCTTCCACCCATTTATCGGCCACTACCATAAGTAGCGTATCATCCGGTGTTGTAATGCGTTGTTTTTCTTTCAATGTTTTGAAGCAGAGATAAATGGGCTTGGAATATTGTTGAAACGAATGCGCCCTTTCACTTAATTGCGAAAACCCGAGCAACTCATCTTGTTCAGATTTTTGGATGATTTTTAGTTTACCGCTAAGATTGAAATAACAGTATTGTGCTATCCCTTTAAGCTGTCGGGGTAGCCATTGCGGGTAAATCTGATTAGCTTCGTGTAATAACTGCATACGAAACGGTTCATAATACGTTAAAAAACGAGGATTAATGGTTGGTATTTCCTGTGCCAGTCTTTCACCTGTTGCCACTAATTCTTCGGCCAATTCTGTCGGGGACAAGTCACTTGTTAACCACGCGCAAATATAGCGTTTGTCAAGATAGCGTTCGGTATTCGCTTCTTGTAAAGAAAGCGACAATAATTTGGGATTAAGCGCTTCATTTTTATCAGCCATTAGAATTAAATGGGGACAGTATTGTAAGTTATGTTTAAAATCTGTCCGCAAAACCGGAACAATACGTTCTTTTTTGGCTGCTTTATCGGCGAGGGGATCAAAATAATAATTTTGAATATTGTCAACCGAGATTAAATTGTAATCGGGTAGAGGGCGTAATTTATCAACCAGTAAATAACGATTTTTATTGTTTTCATTCATCAAGTTGATAAATTTGTCTAAATGAGCTTTCATGACTATTTCCATTCATACTTTTTATTATGCAAATTGTACTATCTAAACTTTTGTTATCGGTACAAAAACTTTCTTATTATTTTAAAATAAAATTAACATTTATTTAACTATATTTTTTAAATAACTTAGATTGATAATCAGTTTAATAATTAAAATGACAGTTTTTTGCAAGATCTGCAAGTTATTTTTATAAAAATAACAAATTAAATTATATGGATAAGTCGATTTTGAAATGAATGATTCTTGTAATTTTAGAGGAAAAAAGTCACATAAAATCAGCTTAATATCTTTAATAATCTTTCATAAATGTTTTCATTTTGTTTCTAAATTAGCATCAATATCAAAGATCCTCAAAAGGTTTAAACTATGGCATAATGTGCGTTAAATCACATTTTTTAACTTTAACTTATAAGGTATTAAAAGCATCAAGTTAAAGCGTTAATCATTTAGAGAGTAGAGATCAGTGTTAAGTACAAATAACATCACCATGCAATTTGGTAGTAAACCGCTATTTGAAAATATTTCGGTTAAATTTGGGAACGGCAATCGTTATGGGCTTATTGGCGCCAATGGTAGCGGTAAGTCAACATTTATGAAGATCATTGGTGGCGATTTGGTGCCAACTTCGGGTAATGTGGCGTTAGATCCTCATGAAAGATTAGGTAAATTACGTCAAGATCAGTTCGCTTTTGAATCCTTTACCGTGTTAGATACGGTGATTATGGGGCATACGGAGTTGTGGGAAATCAAGCAAGAACGTGATCGCATCTATTCTTTACCGGAAATGAGTGAAGAAGATGGTTTTAAAGTGGCTGATTTAGAAACCCAATACGCCGAAATGGATGGTTATAGTGCCGAGTCTCGTGCTGGCGAACTATTGCTAGGGGTCGGCATTCCCATTGAACAGCATTATGGTCTAATGAGTGAAATTGCCCCTGGTTGGAAGCTACGTGTGTTATTAGCCCAAGCGCTCTTTTCGAATCCCGATATTTTATTACTGGACGAGCCAACCAATAACTTAGATATTGATACCATCCGTTGGTTAGAAGATACGCTTAATGAGCGTGAAAGTACCATGATTATTATTTCGCATGATCGCCATTTTTTAAATATGGTTTGTACCCATATGGCAGATCTTGATTATGGTGAATTGCGTATTTATCCGGGTAATTACGATGATTATATGACGGCATCAACACAAGCCCGAGAGCGTTTATTAGCAGATAACGCTAAGAAGAAAGCGCAAATCAGTGAACTGCAATCTTTTGTTAGTCGTTTTAGTGCCAATGCATCGAAATCTAAACAAGCGACATCTCGAGCCAGACAAATTGAGAAAATTAAACTGGAGGAAGTGAAAGCATCTAGCCGTCAAAATCCATTTATACGCTTTGAGCAAGATAAAAAATTGTTCCGTAATGCCTTAGTCGTTGAGAATTTGACCAAAGGCTTTGATAATGGTCCTTTGTTTAATAATCTTAATTTAATGGTTGAAGTCGGCGAGAAGGTCGCCATTTTAGGTACCAATGGGATTGGTAAAACAACCTTGATTAAAACCTTAATGGGAGAACTAACGCCTGAGCAAGGCGAGATTAAATGGTCAGAAAATGCCAATATCGGTTATTATGCTCAAGATCATGAATACGAATTTGATGAAGAATTAACCGTATTCGACTGGATGAGCCAATGGAAGCAACCTACTGATGATGAACAAGCAGTACGAAGTGTTTTAGGTCGCTTATTATTTTCGCAAGATGATATTAAGAAGAAGGTTAAAGTGCTGTCGGGTGGTGAAAAAGGACGGATGTTATTTGGTAAATTGATGATGCAAAAACCGAATATCATTGTCATGGACGAACCGACAAACCATTTAGATATGGAATCGATCGAGTCGCTCAATATGGCGTTAGAACTTTATCAAGGTACCCTATTCTTTGTTTCACATGACCGTGAGTTTGTCAGTTCACTAGCGACTCGTATTGTTGAAATTACGCCAGAAAAAGTAATTGATTATACCGGTAATTATGAAGATTATTTACGTAGTCAAGGAATCGAATAATTTAGTTAAATGAATTGCAAACAAATAGCCACAATTGTGGCTATTGAATAATTAAGCTAACTTAATCAAATATGGTTTAAAATCGATTAGAAATCTAATTCATCCCACCAAATATCAATTAACGGGCTGACTTTGATATTTTTTAAACCATGACTTTCAAGCCATTTTGTCACAATGTCACGATGCGCTTCGGTACAATTGCCGAGTTTTTGAGTACAGACAATGCCTTTCCAGTTTAGATAGCCACTTCCTTCATATGCTAGGCCATTTGGTTGGATAGCTTCGAGGATGAATTGATCAACAATGTTATCTAAGGTTTCTTCACTTGTCCCTTCGTCAAAAGACCAACTGACAGTAAAACCTAATTCTTTAAACTCTTCAATATGTAATTTTTTACGTAAACGTCGACTGCGATTTACCATGATAATATCCTTCTATTTTAATGAGTATGACTTTGTTTATTATTTGTGTTAGCGTATTTTTTTGTTCGGTTAACACCACCACGCTTATTGGGTTGATTAGATCGATTTTGCGTGTTGTGATCGTTTTTCGATAGCCGTTTTTTAGGTGAAGATTTTGTTTTCGGCTCAGCTTTAATGGTTGGGTCAACAGCAAAACCATCGGTATGGATTTCGGGTATTGGTTTTTTGATCAACTTTTCAATGGCTTTTAATTGTGGCAGTTCGTCAATACAGACTAACGAAATCGCCTGCCCTTGATTTTGCGCTCGCCCTGTTCGACCTATACGATGCACGTAATCTTCAGCAACCTGCGGTAATTCATAATTAACCACATAAGGCAATAGTTCAATATCCAATCCTCTGGCTGCAATGTCGGTGGCGACTAGTGCCCGAATTTGTCCGGTTTTAAAATCGGCTAAGGCTTTGGTGCGGGCGCCTTGGCTTTTGTTACCGTGAATAGCTGATGCTTTAATTCCGTCTTTAGTGAGTTGCTCGGCTAAATGGTTAGCGCCGTATTTAGTGCGAGTAAAAATTAGTACTTGTTGCCATTGGTTTTTACCAATTAAGTATGACAGTAATTCCCGTTTACGACGTTTATCTACTCGATGAACATATTGGGTAATTTGTGTTGATGTACTGTTGGTTCTGGCGACAGCAACCGTTTCAGGGGAATGTAAAATCGTTTCCGCCAGTGTTTTTATCTCATCTGAAAACGTTGCTGAAAACATTAAATTTTGACGTTTTTTAGGTAATTTTGCAATCACTCGCCGTATATCATGAATAAAACCCATATCTAACATGCGATCGGCTTCGTCTAAAACCAGCACTTTAACCGTTGCAAGATCAACTGCATTTTGGTGGACTAAATCGAGTAACCGTCCGGGTGTCGCGATCAGAATATCCACACCACCACGCAACTTCATCATTTGGGGATTAATGCTTACGCCACCAAAAACAACTAATGAACGAATTGCTAAATGACGGCTGTAATCACGAATGTTTTCACCAATTTGCGCAGCAAGTTCACGAGTTGGCGCTAAAATTAACGCATAAAGGGGGCGTTTCTTCTTTTTTGTTTCGGGGCGATTTGCCGTTTTGGCTTGTTGTTCAATCAGCTTTTGCAAAATTGGCAAACCAAAACCTGCCGTTTTACCAGTGCCCGTTTGTGCACTTGCCATAAGGTCTTTTCCCGATAAGATTACCGGAATGGCTTGCTGTTGAATGGGGGTAGGCTGAGTGTAGTGTTGTTCTTGTAGTGCTTTTAAAATCTTGGCATCTAAACCAAGAGAGTCAAATGACATGAAATGTTTCCTAAATAAACAAAAATTAAATTTTCGTTAGTTATTATAAAGCAATTCTATTACTTTTGTTTGATTATTTATTATCCCTGTTAATCAGATTGCGATGAAATCGTTCTGTTAAGATTTGTTTTAACAAAATTTCGTAAGTTTTTTGCTAAAAAATAGACTAGATGATATTTATTATCATTTGCATTTGTGCTACTATTCTTGCGCTAAAAATCGTTGTATTTACGACATTTTTGACACTATTTCCATCAATGATTTTTTTTAAAAACTTTTGCATAACGGATTGCCCATGATAGTACATTTCAACCGCACCAAAAAATGGTTAATGGTTTTCGCATTAGCCTCAGCTAGCCTTAATTGTTTCGCTAAAGATGATATCACTTTTGCTAACTTTCGCGATATTCGTGATCTAAACCCTCACCTCTATTCTGGTGAGATGTGGGCTCAAAATATGCTGTATGAATCTTTAGTCCATTATAACGAAGATGGCTCTTTTTCACCTTGGCTTGCGGAAAGTTGGACAATCAGTAATGAAGGAAAAACCTATACGTTCAAACTTCGACAAGATGTGACATTTAGCGACGGTACTAAATTCGATGCGCATAGCGCTAAATTAAATTGGGATGCCGTACTTTCAAATAAAGATCGTCATACTTGGCTTGAAATGGTGCGTTTAATTACCGATATTAAAGCGCTTGATGATTACACCCTACAAGTCAATCTGTCTGAACCTTACTATCCATTTTTGATTGAGATTGCCGTCACCCGCCCTATGCGTTTTATATCGCCTAATGCCATGAAAAATGGTGAAACCAAAAATGGCGTTAATTCTTATATTGGTACGGGGCCTTATGTGTTAAGTGAACATAAGAAAGATCAGTATGCTATTTTTACAGCCAATCCCACTTATTGGGGAAATAAACCACAACTCAAAACCGTTACAATGAAGGTGATTGCGGATAATCAAAGCCGTTTGATGGCACTTGAAAAAGGTGAAATCGATCTGATTTATGGCAAAAATATGGTAGATGCCGATTCTTTCGAGCGTTTTTCGAAAATGGATAAGTTTCAGACATTGATGTCTAAACCTGTTTCAAGCCGTATCGTGTTGATGAATACGACTCGCTCGGCATTGAGTGATGTTAATGTGCGTCAGGCAATTGAGCATATTATTAATAAAAATGATATTTCAGAAGGAATTTTTAATCACAGTGAAGCACCGGCTGATACCCTAATGGCGACCAATATCCCTTATGCCAATATTGGATTAAAACCTTATCAATACGATACTAAATTAGCACAACAACTTTTGGATAAAGCAGGTTGGACAAAAGCCAACGGTCAACAATACCGCCAAAAAGACGGCAAACCGTTCGAAATCACCCTGTATTATGATAGTAATACTGCTTCACAAAAAACCATCGCCCAATATATGCAAGACGAATTTGAACAAGTTGGATTAAAACTGAATATTCATGGTGAAGAAGAACAAGGCTATCGTGACCGCCAAAAAGCGGGTGATTTTGATATGGTATTCGATATTTCTTGGGGTACGCCTTATGATCCACAATCCTTTTTATCCGGTATGAAATTACCAGTATATGGGGATTATATGGCACAACAAGGCTTAAAAGAAAAGCCTCAAATTGATGCCAGCATTAGCAAAGCATTGATTTCAACAGACGAGCAAGAACGCCAAGCCCTATATCGTTATGTGCTTGAAACATTGCATAAACAAGCGGTCTATATTCCTTTAACTTATGAACGCAATCGAGCTATTGCTATTAAATCTCTTAAAGGCATTGAGTTTGCTCCATCACAATTTGATATTCCTTTTGAGAAAATGCACTATTAATTGCGTTATAGTTAGTCATAATGTTACATTATATTTTTAAACGTTTATTGATGATGATACCGATTTTGATCGGTATCTCGTTCATTGCCTTTTTGCTGATCAACCTTGCCCCTTCTGATCCTGCTGAAGTTGCTTTACGCTTAAATGAGATTATGCCAACGCCTGTAGCCATCGAAAGTATGCGCCAAGAGTTGGGATTAAATGAGCCCTTTTGGTCTCGATATTTTAGTTGGTTATATCATGCTTTTCATCTGGATTTTGGACGTTCATTTGTTCATCGGGATCGATTAGTTTGGGATGAAATGATTCGTTGTTTAACCCCAACTTTACTTTTGGCTGTGTCATCATTTGTTCTTACTTTATTCGTTAGCTTAGTGCTAGGCGTGTTATGTGCTATTTTTGCTAACTCAGTCTTCGATCATGTTGTTCGAATCCTCATTTTTATTGGTACCGCCATGCCTAGTTATTGGCTTGGTTTGCTGTGTATTTGGTTTTTTGCTAATTATTTAGATCTGTTACCAACAAATGGTTATGGCACATGGCAAAATCTTATTCTACCAACAATAACTTTATCTTTTGTTTATATTGCTACTTATATTCGCTTTATTCGTAATAATATGCTGGAAAATATGCAGAATTACTTTGTATTTTATGCACGTAGTCGAGGATTAAAGGAACGGGCGATTATTTTAAAACATGTCTTAGTTAATTCATTACATACCACCATTACCGCACTGGGTATGACAATTCCACAATTGATTGCCGGTTCGTTTGTTGTGGAATATATCTTTTCATGGCCGGGACTTGGGCGCTTATGTATAGCCGCTATCATGAATCGGGACTATCCTGTTATTCAAGCTTATATTTTAGTTATGGCGATTTTATTTGTCGTGTGTAATTTTATTGTTGATGTGGTGCATCAATGGCTGGATCCTCGATTACAAAATAGTGGGGATTTAGCATGAGTTTAGCAAGACAGTTGATGAAAAATAAAATGGCATTATGCTGTTTGATGATTATCACCATCATCATTCTATTGGGTATTTTTGCGCCCTATATTGCCCCATTTGATCCAAATAAAGTTCGTATTGTCCGCAAATATGCCAGTATCTCAGCTGAACATTGGCTAGGCTGTGATCATTTAGGTCGAGATATCTTTTCTCGTTTACTTTATGGAATCCGTTCGACCCTCTTTTTATCCTTACTAACCATGACAATTACCATTATCGTCGGTTCAATCATCGGGCTAATTTCAGGTTACCAACGAGGCAAACTTGATGAAGTTATTATGCGCCTTTGCGATATTATGCTCTCCTTCCCTAGTCAAGTCATGATTTTAGCGATTGTCGGAGTGCTGGGTGTGGGGATTGAAAACGTGATTATTGCTAATATCGTGGTGAAATGGGCATGGTACAGCCGAATGATCCGCAGTTCAGTGATTAAATACAGTCGAAAAAATTATATTTTATTTTCACGTGCCATTGGTGCACCACACAGCTTTATTATTCGCCGTCATTTGTTACCTAATATTATGTCGGAATTAGTGGTGTTAGCCACGCTCGATACAGGCTGGGTCATTTTGAATATTTCGGCGCTCTCTTTTATTGGATTGGGCGTGCAAGCACCGACTGCCGAATGGGGATTAATGCTTAGTGAAGCCAAGAATGTAATGATTCAACATCCAATGCAAATGGTCTATCCGGGGATAGCTATTTTAGTCGTCGTGGCGGCTTTTAACCTTTTAGGTGACTGTTTGCGAGATATTTTAGATCCGAAGGAAAAAACACATGCGTAACCCCCTGTTAGAGGTTAAAAATCTCACGGTTAACCTTGATAATGGTCAAACGTTATTGGATAACATTTCGTTTAATGTTGAACATCACCAATGCGTAGGCATTGTTGGCGAAAGTGGTAGTGGTAAAAGTTTAACCAGTAAAGCGATCATGGGGTTATTAGAACCCTATTTTAAAGTCGAAGGTCAAATCCTTTTTAATCCTAGACAACCTCAGTTAAATCGACAAGTGAAAGGCGATCTTTTAACCCAGTCTGCTGACACACTGCGTCAGATTCGGGGTAACACTATCGCGATCATTTTACAGCATCCAATGAGTGCTTTCGATCCGCTTTATCGTATAGGCAAACAAGTCATCGAAACATTACAAGCACACCTTCCCTTAAGCAAAAAAGATGCCGTTGCCAAAACACTAACCATGATTAGAGAAATCGGTTTAAATGATCCCAAACAGATTTATAATAAGTATCCTCATCAATTGAGTGGTGGAATGTTACAAAGAATCATGATCGGTATTGCATTAATGCTAAAACCCGAATTGATCATTGCTGATGAACCGACAACCGCTTTAGATTCGATTAGTCAGTTCCATATTTTGAAAATGTTCGAACAAATCAAGCAGCAATCAACTACCGCCATGATTTTTATTTCACATGATTTAGGCGTGATACATCATATTGCCGATCATATTGTTGTCATGCAACAAGGTAAAATTGTTGAACAAGGCTGTCGAGATCAAATCTTTTATCATGCTGAAAATGATTACACCCGTTATCTAATCAGCGCGCGCAAACAGTTATTAGCTAAATTTGATTCGGTGGTTTATCCTAAAATGTTTATTCCGACGTTGGAGAGTGCTTAAATGTCTGCATTATTGCAAGTTGAACAGGTAAGCAAATCCTTTTTACAACCTCATCAAGGTCTGTTTAGTCGCAAGAAGAACAAGGTCATTAATGATGTTTCTTTCTCGTTAAAACAGGGCGAATGTCTGGGTATTATTGGTGAAAGTGGCAGTGGCAAAAGCACTCTTGGAAAGCTTATTTTAGGTTTAGAAAAACCCGATACGGGTAAGATCATATTTAACGGGCAAGATATTGCGAAACGAGCATGGAAATGCTCATCACAGCGACGCAATATTAGCGCTGTGTTTCAAGATTATAATGCTTCGGTAAATCCTTATTTTACGGCTGCTAATATTATTGCTGAACCCCTTGATATTCACGAAAAGTTATCATCGACAGCACGAAAAAAACGAATAGATCAATTACTGGAACAAGTTGGATTAGATCATTCATTCTGTCAGCGGTTTGCTCATGAAATGAGTGGCGGTCAATTGCAACGAATTTGCATAGCCAGAGCGATTGCCTGTCATCCGCAATTTATTTTGTTTGATGAAGCAGTCAGTTCGTTAGATATTTCTGTTCAAACGCAGATTTTATCGTTATTGGCTGATTTACAAAAACAGTTAAATTTAACCAGTATTTTTATTACTCATGATTTAACCACGATTACGTATTTGTGTAATCGAGTGATGTTTTTTTATCAAGGAAGAATTGTAGAACAGGTTGACGATATTGCCCAATTGAGTAATGTCCGTCATGATTATTCCAAACAGCTTCTTGACTCTATATTAGGTTTTTAATCTATGACAACACAATCCACCGTTAATAAACGTTATCGTTTTAACGATTATTTAGCATTGGTTATCCCTTTTATTATTTCAACTATCACAACCCCATTATTGGGCGTGGTTGATACTGCATTGGTCGGTCATCTACCCAATCCTGCTTTTATTGCAGGCATTGCCGTTGGTGCGGTAATCTTTAATACCATCTATTGGTTATTTGGTTTTTTACGTGTCAGTACCACCGGATTTGCGGCACAAGCATTAGATGATCCTCTATTACTGCGTTCTTCGTTAATTCGCCCCCTGTTTATTGCGATTGTTTTAGGCATTTTATTTATTGTTTTTCAGCAATTTATTTTTGGTGCTTCAATGCAAATCATCAAACCTAATGAAGAAGTTAGGCATTATGCAGATATCTATTTTTCGATATTAATTTGGGGCGCCCCGTTTGTACTGATTAACTATGTGCTGGTTGGTTGGTTAATGGGGATGTCCAAAATAAAAGCCGTGCTGTTTTTGCAAGTGTTGATTAATTTACTCAATATTATTATGGCGGTCATTTTTGTTTGGGGTTTTCATTGGGATATTCAAGGCGTGGCATTTGCAACACTTAGTGCGCAAGTGATTTGTACATTGTTAGGGATCGGGTTTATTGGTCGCTATTTACCCCAATCACAACAAAAAACGGATTTGAAATCGATCCTTTCTTGGCAGTCATTGAAAGGGGTAATTTTAGTTAATACTAATTTAATGATTCGAACTATTTGCCTGCTAGTTGTAACGAATCATTTTATTTCGATTGGTTCAAGTTTTAGTACTGAAGTATTGGCGGCCAATGCGGTACTGTTTCAAATCCATTACTTAATGGCGTATTTATTTGATGGCTTTGCTAATGCGTCAAGTGTCTTTAGTGGTAAAGCTAAAGGCACGCAAAATATGGCGTTATACCAACAAACCTTGCGTTGGTCACTGCAAGCGTGTGTGATTTGTCCGGTGATATTAATTGCAATCTGGTTTGCCTTTGATACCGCAATAATCCGATTATTAACCAATCAAAATGACATCATTAATCTTTGTCTGCAATACCATTATTGGTTAGTTATCTTTCCGGTTGTGGTTGCTGGTGGATTGATCTATTACGGGGTGTTTTCAGGCATCAGTTATACATCTTCTATTCGTGATTCCATGATCCTTGCCCTTTTACTTTGGTTAATCGCTCAATCTATTTTTGTACCAATATGGGGCAATAACGGTTTGTGGTTTTCCTATATTTTATTTAGTTTAGGACGCACACTCTTTTTAGTGATTTGGATTAATCGTTCGAAACGATATCTTATGCGTTGATTTAACCAAACCAGCAGTAAATAGATTTCATTCTGTTTACTGTTCGCTCTAGAATTTTGTAAATTATTTTACTTTTTGCAATCGAATTTCTATTTCAATTCAACTCTTATATAATCATCTGTAATGTGAGTCAAAACAGGAATTAAATTCGATGAATAAAGGAAATAAAACCGTTATTGTGACTGGTGCTTCAAGTGGAATTGGTTTTGCGATAGCGAAAGCCTATCTTGAGCGAGGTTTCAATGTCGTTGCCAATGGTCGAGATAAAGCTCGTTTAGAACAAGCAGCGATTAAATTAGGCGAACCTGATAATTTATTACTTGTAGCTGGGGACATTGCAAAGCCGCAAACGGCAGAATTGCTTTTTTCACACGCTATTGCAAGATTTGGTAAAGTCGATATTTTAGTGAATAATGCAGGCATATTTATATCTAAACCCGCCGTTGAGTATACACAAGATGATCTAAACACCCTAATTGATACCAACCTTAAAGGGTTTTTCTACCCTGCTCAGACAGCGGCTAAACATATGATAACCAATCAGTCAGGGCATATCATTAATATTACTGCTGCCATTGCTATGCAACCTAATTTGACTGTACCTGCTTTATTACCGATTATGATCAAAGGCGGTATTAATAGTGCCATTAAAGGTTTAGCATTAGAATTAGCATCAAGCCATGTTATGGTTAACGGTATTGCACCTGGCATTATTGAGACCCCAATGCATCCTACCGATCCCCAAGTTCAAGCAGTGTTAAAATCTATGGCTCCTGTCAATCGGATTGGGCAGGTTCAAGATATTATCAATGCCGTCATGTATTTAACGGATTCTAATTTTGTTACCGGTACAATTATGGTCGTTGACGGTGGCTCAACGGCAGGCAAATGGTAGATAGATTCAGCACTGATGACTTATTGAAACTGCCAGTAAACTGGCAGTATTCAAATTTAAATGAAGTTTAGAATCGGTATGAAACACTTGCTTTAAAGTTTCGGGCGAGTCCATAGGTGTTTTCGCCTAAATAAAGTCGATAATCTTTATTAAATAGATTATCAACGGTTAGCTTAATTTCGGCTTTAGGCAGAAAAGTCGGTTGCCAACTTGCAAAAAGATTGTGTATTGAATACCCCGACGATCGCCCTAATCCATAAGCGCCCAGATCATTTAATCCGTCATGATTTCTATCTTCTAATCCTGTGCGATCTTGTTTTCGTACAAATTGGGCATTCCACCCTGCTCTCACATTCCAGTCCGGAATTTTAAACCCCGTTGTTAATGTTGCGGTGCGTGGTGCAATCGTTGCGACATAGGTCTTATGATGCATCCATGGTGCTTGTGGTGCTGTATCTCGTTCTCCTTTTTGGATTGAGTAGGTCGCACTTGCAAACCAATATTTACTGTCATAAAACGTTTCAAGTTCAAAACCTTTGACAATCATTTTACCCGGAATATTACGATAATTTGCCTGCCCAAGCGGACACGCTTTGCCTGGACCGCATATTGATCCATTGAATCCTCGAGTAACAAAAATCTCATCGGTGACACGCTGTCTAAATAACGTGCTACGAACTTGTAACTTATCATTTTCAAGTATTAAATTATTAAAATCGAGAATATTCCCAATTCGAATTGATAAATTCCGCTCTTTTTTCAAATGACGGCTGGTTGCCGAAATTTTACCGCTTCCTCCATTTTTAGGAGTAAACTGGACTTCATAGCTTTCATCAATAGTTGGCGCTTGCCATGCATAACTGATATCCCCAAAAAATCCGACATTTTGGGTGGTTTGCCAATAGGATCCAAAGCGTGGTGTCCAACCTGAATAGGTCACGGGTGAATAGTCATGACCATAACGAGGATCGGGATCGTTATACGCTGAAGCATAATTCTTTTTACCGTGATTTCGGACATAATCGTATCGAAGACTGGGTGATAAGACAAAATCACTAATCGAAAGTTCATCTTGAATATAAAAACTATAAGTTTGCTGTTTACCAGAAGGCATGTAAGCCGGTTGGAAATAACCATTGTGATAATTTGGCTTTTTAGCATAATTTTTGTAATACATTAACGTATCACGATCATGTAGATGTGCTTGTAATCCAATTTTTAATGCATTATCGACAGCGCCGGTGTTAAAAATACTGACATTTTCAAGCGCGATAGTTTTATCGGTATAGCTAACCCAACTTTCGTTACCCATTGTCCCTAATGAAGCCACCGGATTGTATTTATTAGGACGAGTATCATGTTGTTTAGTTTTGGAATAAGTGGTGTGTAACGTCAAATTAATTAACGGATTATAAGTTGGCTGATAATTCCATTTAAATTGGGCGGATTCATCTTGTTGATCACGTTTTACCAATTTTCTTAACCATGCTGCTTTATATCCATATTTTTTAATTTGTGCAGCGGTTGGAGGTGTCATTTTTTCGACATATTTGGCAGCCCAAGGTTGCCATGAATCCCGTTTTGAACGTATACCTGATAGAGTGAAAGTGTGTTCTTCATTGGGTCTAAAATTGAGTTTCGCCATGTAGGAATCCATGTCATCTTCTGAAAACTCGAATCTTGAGCCATCGGGGCGTTTAAAATTACCGCTGTCTCGGTTGGTGTAATAAATAAGACCATCAAACATGTCATCTTGTGTTCTACCATAAACTGCACCTGTCACCATATTCTGATGATTGTTTGAATGAAAACTGTATTTGATTAATGCGCCAAGGTATTGATTGGGGTCAAGCAGATCAATCGCATCTTTAGTCTCCATTTTTATCACGCCACCAAAGCCGCCATTTCCAAACTTCACATCGTGTGGACCTTTGTTAACTTCAACTTGTTTAAGAAGTTCTGGTTCAACAAAAATCGATCCTTGTTGATATTTTTGGAATCCTTTTTGTGCACCATCTACAATAATTTTGACATCTTCAACTTTACCAAAACCCCATATATTTAAGGTCTGCCCCCCTGGCCTAACTGAACCAGCAGCACTTACACCGGGTAAAGTATTGAGCAATTCGGCAACATTATCGGATTGTTTTTGTTCAATTAGCCCTGATGAAAGTGTTGATCGTCCCGCAATAACACTATTTATTTTTTTTAATTCATCTTGCGTTGATGAGCCGGCAATGACAGTAATCACATCGTCTATATCGTCACGATTAACCATATTGTTCTTCGTTAATGGTTTATTCGGTTTATCAATATTTTGCTTTGTATCTTTATCTTCAAGCACAGACTCAGCTTGTGAAGAAAAACTCATAAAGAGTAATAAGATACTTACCTTTTTATAACTCATGTTTCATTCCTTCATAAAAAACAATTAAATCATTTAACACATCTCTAAATTTAACCTTACAAATAATAATGATAATCATTATCAAATATAGGTTTGGCAAGTATATTGGGTTTGTCAAAAAATAGACAGAAAAATATGTATAAATTTTGGTTGAAAACGTTAACAAAATTATTTTTATTTAACGGTTAAAACAACCTAGTGTTTTCATGTTTATTATCAGAATAAAGCAACGAAATGGAGAGTGATGTTAAAAACGTCGTATCGATTTGATGTTAATTTTCAGGTTCCCTATCAGATAAGCAGGAAACCTGAATGAAAAAATTATATCAGTTCAACATGAACTTTTTTACTATTGCAAATAGTTTCATTAGATTATTTTTTGTTCCATTCGTTTTAAGCCCGTTTTAAACTTTGACATTTCAAACGACTATTTTGAGCCTAATTTTATGCCTTGTATTTGCAGACAAGGCATATTGTAATTATTGTGGAATTAGCGACATGACAACTGTTTCGAAAGGCTCAAGAGTGATTAATGCCGTTTTTTCCACACTCGTTGGTTTTTGCGCATAAGCTTCACTGTGATAATCAATGTTGATTTTAAAATGTGAACTTGCCTTTGCCGGCAACTCTAAATCATTTTGTAAATCAAGATAATAAATTTGCGGTTTATCTGACGGATTGCGTAAAGTAATGATGGATTTATCTTGCGTCCATCCCGCCCAACCATATACCCCTAATTTTGTGGGATCTTTACCAATCCAATGAGTGTCGAATAAGACGTTTTGGTTATCTCTTGCCCAATTAGCAGCCGATGCTAACGTATCCCAATTGTTTGTTGTCATCAGTTCAGGCGTAATGTACATTTCTTGTAATTGCGTTCCTGTTGCAAAGTAACTCCAAACTTGATCAGCAAAGTCATTTTCGGTTTCTTGTTGCAAATGTTTTGCTTGTTTAGCGTATACAATACCATGCAGCATAAGTGAATTTAATGGAAACAAGGGACCTTTTAAAACAATAGAACGATAGGTTTCCGCATCACGATAAGTTAACCACTGTTGAACTTTACTACCGGGTCCATAATAATTGACATCATCGCCACCTCGCCAGATAGAGTCGGCATAAAATAACCAAGACGGCGTCGCTAGTGTACCAGTTGTTAGATTAATATATAAATGATCATTAGCTTTATGCATATCTTGGATCAAATGAATCGCAGCATCAAAATCACTGGTAAATTGGCTGCCGGCGATCACTTTATCTGCATTACCTGTTCCATCGAGTTTGAACATGGTAATATTCTGATTTTGGATTAATTCTAAAATTCGTTTATGAAAATTAGCATAGTATTTAGGGCCTGATAAGGCGAGTTTGCCATCCATGGTTTCATAACCCAGTTTTAATGCATTGGCAACACGAGTATCACGTGGTTTATTGTATCCACCCCAAGGTGACAACCAAATACCCAGCGCGGCGTGATATTTTTCTGATGCGGTTTTTAATTTTTTAAATTCACTCGGAAAATTATCACCAAATCCCCAGTTACCCGTTAAATTATCCCAACCATCATCAAACAGATAACCATCTAGGGTAACATGACGTTTTTCAACTAATTCTTGACCATATTGTTCGATTCGTAACAGTGCTTCCTTTTCAGTATAGGGATTAAAAAATCCGATATCTAGCCAAGAATTATAATGTAAGTACGGACTATATGGTCGCTGGCGAACTTGATTAAGAAATTCATTTACATGGCGTCTTAATTGCCCTTTTTCATAAGTGCCAATATAGGTTTTGTAACTCAAGGTATGATTGACTTGTAACGGGATAGCTTGCGGAATTTTTTGCAACACACCACCTTCATAGGCAACGGTATTGGTTAATGGATTTTCGGGAATGATAAAAAAGGTATCACTAATAATCGGCGAACTGACAACGGAGCCGTAAACAAATGGCGCTTGAGAATGAAACGGCATTATAGAAACGTCTGACATTGAAAGTGCCTGTTTTTTAGGGGTGATTTGCAGTTCATAACTGGAAAAATGTTTATCATCATTGAGAATCAATAGGGTTTGAATCTCAATATCATGACCACTGAAATTTAAATAAATTTGATTGTCTTTTTGTTGTAAATTATCTAAGTGGAAATCTTTATCGGTCAATTTTTGCCCCGAATTTAGTGTGATCTCAAATAGCGTATTAACAGTGATTGAATCATTAGTTACGGGATTAGTAATATTAAACGATGTGACGTTTTGTTGATTACCACTATCAGATAGCGTGATTTGGGTATGCTGCCCTGTTAATTGATATTCTTTAGCCCACACCGCATCAACAGACAAACCAAATGCGCTGAGTAACCCAATTGTGATCCAATTTTTGATATACGTTTTCATTACGACCTCCTGATTGATAAAAATTCGACAAAAGAATTGACCGAAATATAAATATCAGTATAGGTATTTGAGTGATGATAAATTGTGATCTTGGTTGCAGATTACAGGTGGATTGAAATTCTTAAAAAAAGCTTTTATTTGTCTCAAAATGAAAAGCTATTTTGGCTTCATGTTGAAATGCGATGCCATTTTTTTCCTAAAATAGAGATATGATTGTTTGTACCGAGTTCAACAATGAAAGATTGTTGATAATTAGACAGCGAATTTGCTTTTATTATCTGATGTGACAAAGATCGCATTTTTGATAAATGCTTGCCAATTTGAAGGCGTAGTTCAACAAAAATTCAGTTGTTGTCAACGCTATAATGATTTTAAGTGATAAATTTAAGCAAAATAGTGATATGGATGATAAATCCAAGGTATCTTCCATTTAGATGCTGTCAATAAATTAGCTATTTGAACTAAATAATTAATCGAATAATTTGAATTGAATCGAAATACAATGATAACTGTTTGTATCTATTGGTATGAATATTACATTCTTTGAATTTGTTGATTTCTGATATGCTATCTGTTCGTTATTGCTTAATGAATAATGACACTATGCAACAAATCAAAGATAACTTAGAAAAAAATCAGATAGCTATTTATTTTTCTGTGGTGATGATAGCTATTGGTCTGGTATTTTGTTTAGACAACACCTCAATGTTCGACATGTTTATCAATCCAGTATTAGCATTCATGTTGTTTGTCACTTTCTTACAAGTTCCTGTGACTGAGATTAAACAGTTTTGGTCTTATAAGCGATTTATATTGGCATTACTTATAACAAATTTTGTTATTATACCTGTTAGGGTTGGATTATTAGCGCTATTTCTACCTTCCGAACCTTTCATTAAACTGGGCGTATTACTTGTGTTACTTGCCCCTTGTATTGATTATGTTGTCACTTTTTCTCATCTTGGACGCGCAGATGCCCGTTTATTATTGATGGCAACACCTTTATTATTGTTGTTACAAATGTTTTTACTGCCTGTTTACTTAACTTTTATGATTGGCGAACAGGTCAACCAGCTCATTCACCTCCAACCCTTTATCCATGCTTTTATTTGGTTAATGGTCATTCCTTTTTGTTTAGCAACTATAATGCAAGTCTGGGCTGTACGAAATCACACAGGCAAAAAAATGATACATGGGTTAAATATGTTACCCGTTCCAGCCACAGCATTAACGCTTTTTATCGTTATTTTGGCAGTTCTACCTCAGCTGAAAGGTAATTTATCAGTCGTAGTATCCGTTATTCCATTTTATATAATTTTTGCTATTGTCGCCCCTTTAGTTGGATGGTTTGTAGGTCGTTGTTTTCATGTTTCCGTCGCAGGAAGTCGAGCGATAGCTTTTAGTGCTGGTACTCGAAATGCGCTAGTCATTTTACCTTTAGCGTTAGCCATACCTAATGCAATACCTATTTTACCGGCAATCATCGTAACACAAACACTTATCGAATTAATCAGCGAGCTAGTTTATATTTATGTTATTGCTAAACTAAAATGAATGCTAAAAGACAATGGGCTATATGCCCATTTCCTTTTTTTATTGCTCAATCAATTTTAATTTAGCGATCACTGGAATATGGTCGCTTACAAGTGGCCATTTGATACCATTCCACTCATTGCCATCATTGGGAATAATGAATTGCTCAACTTGCCATATTTGATTTCGACTTGTAAAAATATGATCTAAATCTAATCCAGGATTTCCTGCTGGCCAAGTGCGAGTATCGACATTTTCTTGTTTTACCAATGTCCAGTATTTTTCAAGCTCTTTAATGACTCTATCATTTTTAACAGAATTAAAATCGCCTAATAAGACCATAATTCCAGATACTAAATTTGGAAATTCATCATCTAAATCCAGATCATCAAACACAATACTATTAATAAAACGTGCTTGTGACATTCTTACCTCATCTTCTTCATGCCAATCAAAATGAGTATTAAACACATAAATTGGCGAATCAAAACCCGGCACATTAATTTGACTTAACATCAGGGATCGTTGTTCAAAATCCCCAGAGGGTAACAAAAAAGTTTTACTTTTTACTATTGGATATTTAGACAATATGGCATTACCGTAATTACCGCCTTTCATGTCCGTTGCTTTGCCAAACAGATAGTACATGCCCGTTTTTTCTGCTATTACTTTTGCTTGATCTAAGCCATCACTACGTGTGGTATTTTGATCGACTTCTTCAAGAGTTATGATATCCGCATCCATTGCTTTAATCGCGTTAGCAACTAAATCTAAATTAACCTTATGCTTTCTAAGCCCGCCTGCAATGTTGAAATTTGCAATGGTAATTTCTGGTTGATCTTTACCGGTATACACTTTATTCGGCGAATGTTGATATTGTGATATCACTAAATCTTCTGTTGCCAATGCATATGAAAATAACGAAAACAAACCCACTATAATCAGTACTAAACAATTTTTCTTCATATTTTTATCCTACAGCTTTTTTGATTTCATCAATTCGAGTTAGATTATTCGATGCTCTTTTTGATATTAATTGAATTTAAATGGACATGTTGCGATCACAATCACAACTTGATGATTATCATTGGAAAATACTGTCATATAAAAATGACTGATAAAAGCCATGCAGTGATACATGGCTTTCACTATTATGGTTGTGATGATTTATTTTTAATGATCATTTGTACAGGATAATGATCAGAGTAATTATCCGTAAAATCGTCTTTTAAGACTTTAACCTCAATAACGTCGTTTTTTAATGGGGGGGACACATAAATATAATCATAACGCAGCGGTGTTGAAGCTTGATCATAAAATACTTTGGTTGGCGCTGTTGCAATAAATTCTTTATTTGTAATTTTCAACGCATCAATAAACCCTGCATCCAATAAATTTTGTTGAACGGTATAACTTAATTGTCCATTAACAAGATTATCTAATATCGGTCTTTGTTTCTGTTTTTCTTTGATATCGTTTAACAGATTACTTTTATCGTAGGTTTCTTTATCCGCAGGTGAAAAAGAGTTTAAATCACCAGCAATAATCCATTTACCATTTGGATCACGGCTATATTTGATAGAATCGATAATTAAGTTCATTTCATCAATTCTTTTTTCTGTCCAAAATGGATTCATATGGGTAATAACAAAATGATAATTGCCAATATCAGCATACAGCGCACCATGCCATAGATTATCCACGACTTTATCAACATTGACTATAGGATATTTTGACGTTATGGCGACAGGGAAAAAAGCGGCATCATCAGGTTTTTCTTTCAATAATACCGCATATTTATGTCCATAACTTGCGGCAAATTTTTCAAGCTTTTCACGAGTAAAAAAATTCATTTCTTGCCAGGCAATAATATCGGCATCTTGTGCTTTTGCCCATTCGATAAATTTCTGTTTTCCGTCTGTTTCGTCTAATTTCATACCATTATAGACATTGTAACTAATGATTTTAAGGTCTTTCACATCGTCAATTGAAGCAAATACAGTTGAAGTACTTAGGATAAAACTACTGATAATGGCTGCTAATTTTAATTTCCTTTTAATCATAATGATATACCTTTCTTTAATTAAGATTGGTTATTAGTATGAGGTTGATTGAGGTTTAAAAAAATATTTTTTTCTGATTTTTGTGATGTATATCAATATATTTTTATCTAGGTTAGTGTTTTTTATGACGAATCAGTCAGCAATCAACGAAGTATTCCTTATAAAAATAGATTTTTTATTGATTATTGTTTGAAAATTAAGACATAAAATGAGTAAAAATTATTTTATGCCTTAACACAAAAAAGACGAAGTTTAATGCTTATATCAACACTTCAATTCCTTTTATTCTTGCAAGATAACAAAATTCAAATCGCTAATTGATTCGAGTGCATCAGCAATATCATTTAGTGCTTCACTATAACCATCACAATTTTTGAAAGCTTCGGTGTTGGCATCGATTATTGTTGATTTAAAATCTTTATAACCTTCACTAAAATCACTTCCTGTTAAGGTTAAAATTTGCTGCCAATTATTGAGTTTTGCTTGAATATCATTACGTCCTTGTTCACAAGCGATAGAATTTAAAGCAATATCAGGAATAGAAAACGTCGGTAATTTGTTTAATTCAGGTGTACGTTCAACAAAACGTACTCTATCTAAAGGTATATCATAATCATCTAATTCTTCTACATATTCTGGCGCAATTTTCCAAAACTCCGCTTCTCGGTATATTTTTTTTATCGTCGAGAATTTGGTAGAGTCCCTGATCGTGATTTTCTCTGGTATAGGTTTGTCAAGATCATATTTCCACCAATATTCGCTTTGATCAATAAATAAGTCATTTGTCACACTAAGAGGTAACTCTATTTCCTTTACCTTTCTATCATACATTATTGATACAGTGGTCATACTTGATTTTTTAGACATTAGTAGCATGCCATAATCAGCAGGTTTCATTTTTTCGACGATGAAATAGAAGTTCATTATTACGTAATTATTTAATGTTGGATTAATGATATTAAGTTCATTCTTTCGATTGGGTTTTACCAGAATATTTAAAGTTTCTTGGTTATAAATTAGAGTATGTTTACCAAATTCAAAAGAGTAATCGATCTTTGAAACTGGAGGAATAACGTGTTCAGTTCCATCAATGGTTACTTTTATTTCGTTCGAAGTTGGATTATCGATCATAGTTTGAATTTTACTTGGCACAAAACAGCCGACTAAAGCCAAACTGCAAACAACAATTAAAAAATATTTAATTTTAGTCATTACTTTTATTTCATTTTATCTTTTTTGGGGATTGCGATTTTACCACAATCATATATAAACACCACGCAAAAATTACAGATATTTCATTTATAATCAATAAGATAAATAAATTAAAAAAAGAAAAAATTGTAAATATTGGAATGAATATTCTTAATAAAAAATTAAAAAAAATTTTTTAGATTTAAATAATGTTAAGTGAAAAAAATAATGATTTGTTTAATAGAACCTAATGTCACTTTATAACCCTAAAAAACTTAACATAGCATGATTAGCTGTTATTTAATGGGTTGAAAATAACTTTAAAGCAAAATGGAGCGAAGGTAAATTTCAAATGCTGATAAGATTAAATGATTAGATTTGATAATAAAACCAATATCTTTTATCCACCTAAAGATATTGGTTGTTTTTTAACTATCCTATTTTGGCCAAATAAATCGACCTTTAGCGTCCGGATCTTCTTCAATAAATTTTTTAAGTTTATCGGATTGGTAAAGTTGCTTAACGTCATTTGCCCATGCCGTGTTGAGATCTTCTTTTTTAACGACAACCATTAGCTCTAAATTGGGCGATAATTCTTCTTGAATTAATATATTATCAGCTGGCACTTTACTCAACCATGCCACACCACCTGGCATAATTGCGTAATCAACTTCGCCAAGTACTCGCGGAATAATTTCTGATAAAAGCGTTTTAAATTTTAAATTATAGCTGTTTTCTATAATATCATTTAAGGTGATTATGCCTGATTGTGTGTCTGGTTTAAGCTTGATCCAACCTATTTTTTGTAACAACAATAATGATCGAGAAGTGTTGGATGGATCATTCGGGATAGCAATGATTTGATTGGATGCAATATCATTGATTGAATGATGTTTCTGTGAAAATAGAGCGGCAGATATGGAAGGAATGTGTACTAATGAGACAAGGTCGTTATGGGTCTCTTTGTTATAGACGTCAAGATAATCTTGATGCTGTGCAGCATTCATATCAATACTTCCTTCAACCAGCGCGGTATTGGCATCCCGCAAAGAACTAAAATTGACCAATTTGACGCTGTAGCCTTTTTTTTCTAATTCGGGCTTAACCACTCGCTCCATTAAAATGTTGTGCATACTAGGGGGTAATCCAACTATGATCTCTTTTTTGTCTGATTGTTTTATGTCCTTGCTTTTGTCTGTATCACAACCTATCAACACGAGCCCCAATAATATTAAGGTAGGTAAATATAAATATTTTTTCATTATCATTCCTTCTGGATTATGTTTGCAATATTTACAAAATATAACTCTTTGTTAATGTGTGTTATTTTTATAACGATAGGATATTTAGGATTATAATTATCAAGCTTTCATTTTGATAATACTTTAAGTTTATATCATTATTCGATTAAGATATATAAATTTTCTGTTTAATCGCTGATCTATTTGTGGTTAAATATATTCGTCATTCAGGACGTTCAAATAAATATAAAGGATTAAAAAGCATGAAAATAAATATAATCCCCCTCATCTATAGTTGCTTACTATTGACTTTGTTAGGATGTGATAATAAGCAAAGCGATTCTAAAATTATCATCAATAATTATATTAATAATGGTCAATATGATGTTGCTCCTCACTCAAAACTGATTAAAAAGCAGCGGTTTGAAGGAAGTTATTTTGGTACGATTGAAACGAACGCAGATGGTTTGATCACTTTTTACAATTTGAACGATAAAAAAGTCTATTTTGATTATCAGCAGTCACAATATATGATCAAAAATCAGGAACTTTCAAAATACAAAATTAATGTTGATGATAAACAAAATATTGTTTCGATAACTGACTCATCCGGCAACGAAGTTATCCGCTCAACTTATGACGAACAAGGACGAGTTGTGAAACTTGAAAACAGCATTATTGGTGGTTCCAATTATCTATTTATTAATCAAATTACTTATAAAAATGAATTAGTTGTTGAAAGAGACTATGAAATTTTTGATAAAACAGATGAAGCAAATATCGTTCCACTTTACCTCAATAAAAAGCAGTACTTTTATAATACAGAAAAGCAGCTCATTAATAGTGTCGAACATGCTTTTATTGCTCAAAATGGTCAATATGAAAGCAATGAACACAATCAATTAATCCCCACAGAGCAATTAAACTGCGTTTACGATGATCCTAACCAGTATGGTGATTGGACAAAATTATATTGTTTAAACGAACAAGAAGAAACAAAGCGATTTATTTTACGCTCTTTCGAATACTATGACTAATGAAGGAAACAGCAATGAAAAGGATCATTTTCGTATGTGGTTTATCAATCATTCTATTTGGTTGCAATAAAAATGAAAAACTGAGTAATGTTGAGCTAACTAACAACTATTTATTGTTTAGTAGTGTTGAGAATATTCCGTATTCAAAACTGATTAAGCAACAAAAGATTATTGGCAGCGATCGCCAACAATATCTATCAGATGATAAAGGTTTCATTGTCTCAGTTGATATTGATCATGTGAAGATCACAAACGACTATGCGACGAAAAAAAGCCATTTTTCGATAGATAATCAATATGATTTGGATTTAAATATGGATTTCGATGATAAGCAGAATCTTTTGCATTTAGAAGATTTAGCCAAAAAGATCGAATGGTCTTCAACTTATGATGATCAAAATAGAATAATAAAAATCGAGCGTATTTCCAATCCATCGACGATCAGTGATATTCAGTATGAAAATGGAAATATTTCTCGAATTGTTAATACTTATATCTTAAAAATGGATTTAGCCAATATTTACACGTCAAGCGAAGAAAAGATATTTTTATATAACGATAAAAATCAATTAGATAAAGTTATTATTAAATTTTTTGATGACAAAGAGTCCAAACCAACAGAGACAAAAAGATGTTCCTTTTATGGATATAATGAACAAGGTGATTGGACGAAGTCATATTGTTTAAAAATGAATGAGAATTTTACTTATTTTAATTCACGAAAAATTGACTATTAAAAGTGTTCAAATAAGCTAATTTAATATGATTCTCCCTAATACTGGATAATGCTATTAAGGAGAATTGACCTACTTGCTTACTTATAATGCGCCTACAATTCGATGAGGAATATATAACTCTTCAAGATAAGTGATATCCTCTGGGGTTAACAAGACGTTTAACGACCCAACTGCATCATCTAAGTACTTCGTTTTTGTCGCACCAATAATCGGTGAGGTAACACCTTTCGCAAACTGCCATGCTAATGCTATTTGAGTCATTGTTACGCCATATTTTTCAGCAAGTTCATGTACTCTTTTTACTATATTAGTATCGATTTGTTGGGTACTATCATATTTTTCGATAGCGGTTTTATCCGTTTTGCTACGTAACGTATCAGTCGTCCACTCTAATCGAGCAAGACGACCAGCAGCTAAAGGACTATAGGGTGTTAATGAAACATTAAATTGTTTACAAATTGGAATTAATTCTCTTTCATCTTCACGATACAATAAATTATAGTGATTTTGCATCGAGACAAATTTCGTCCAACCGTTTTGCTCAGCAACAAGTTGCATGTTATAAAATTGGTAGCCATACATCGCAGAAGCACCTAGTGCTCGAACTTTTCCAACTTGAACTAACTTATGTAATGCTTCCATTGTTTCTGTAATTGGTGTGGTATAGTCAAAACGATGTATAATATATAAATCGATATAATCCGTACCTAATCGTTTAAGTGATCCGTCTATCTCTTTTTCAATTGCCCCTTTTGATAAGTGACCGTCATTAAAATAGACTTTGGTGGCTAAAATAACTTTATCACGAGCAATATTTTTTTTGATTGCTTGACCTAAATACGTTTCACTGGTTCCTGCTGAATAAATATTGGCTGTATCAATAAAATTGATACCCAAATTTAACGCATGCTGAATGATCGCTTCACTCTCACTTGGATTAAGTGTCCATGCATGCATTTTACTGGCAGGATCGCCAAAACTCATACAGCCCAAACAAAATCGTGACACTTCAATATCGGTATTGCCTAGTTTTACATATTCCATCATATCCCCTTTTTTTCCCAACCTAGTTGTAATAGTGAGCATTGAACATTGTTAAATTTATTCTAAAACGGAATGTCATTGAGATAAACCAGCGATTCTTTTATAGTATCATGAATTAAATTCATCAATACGGTCAATATGCATAACTTTAATGAGCTAAATTATTTTATTATGATCGCTGAAGCAAAGAGTTTTGTTAAAGCGGCTAAATCGTTAGGTGTTTCATCCTCAGCACTCAGTCATAGTATGCGAAATTTAGAAACACGCCTTAATTTAAGACTTTTTAATCGTACCACGCGCAGTATGTCTCTTACCGAAGCTGGTGAGCAGCTTTACAAACAATTAGCTCCATTATATCAATCAATTAATGACGAAGTCAGCGCATTAGGACAGTTTCTTAATACACCTTCCGGAACAATTCGAATCAATGCCGCGAGCCTTGTGGTTGAAAGTATTATTTATCCTAAATTAATACCTTTATTAAAAAATTATCCTCAAGTAAAAATAGAAATTGTTTGCGATAATAATTGGGTTGATATTGTTAAGCAAGGATTTGATATGGGTTGTCGTATTGGTGATGATCTTCCTAAAGAAATGATTGCGTTAAAAATTTCAGAACCTTTAACAATGGCTTTAGTAGCAAGTCCCAATTATCTTAAAAATAGAATGATTCCTAAATGTATTAAAGATTTGGATCAGCATCAACTAATTGGTTTTCGCATTTCAGCCCAGCACGCAACAGAATTAACATGGGAATTTATGGATCAAGGACACATCATTAAGTACCAACCTTCATCCCAATTTGCGATTAACAATCATTTACGCAAACAGGCTGCATTAGATGGTTTAGGCATTACCTGGATGGGTAGACCCAATGTTGAAAAACAACTAGCTGAAGGCAGTTTGATAGAATTATTAACAGAATTTGCTATTACTTACGAACCCTTTTACATTTATTACCCTAGCCGAAAAGGACATTCAAATGTATTTAAATTAGTATTAAATGCATTGAAATACGAATGATTCAATGAGTTGTGGTATCCAATTCCATAATGCATCTTGTACCCATTTGTTGTCCTATTTAAGTCATAAACATATTACGTCAATAGACTAATGATAAAATAAGCGTGAGTTTAAAATGCTCAACCTTATTGATCAGATCAATATATGATCAAAAACAACTCATTTTTTAGTAATGTAATGATCATTATTGCACATTTTATGCACTTTCTTTACTTATTTATATCATTTGCTTAATTAAATTTAATCAATTAAATTTAATTAGTTAATCATTAATTTCACTATACAGACTACTTTTTCAACTGAATTCAACTCATGCAAACATGATTATTTATCATTTGTCAGCCGTGAGTGCATAAAATCTAATATCCCCCCTACTTTTTAATTGAACAGGAGCTCTTGATGGATTCACAAATATGGGTTTTAGGTGTGTTGATTAGTAGTATTTTGTTAATAGTTATCAGTATTGTAAAATTGAAGCTTCATCCTTTTTTAGCCCTGCTATTATCGAGTTTTTATGTGGGCATATTAATGGGCATGAAACCATTAACAATGATAAGTGCAATTGAAGATGGTATCGGTGGAACACTTGGTTTTTTGGCTGCCGTAATTGGTTTAGGTACGATTCTAGGCAAAATGATGGAAGTATCCGGTGCAGCAGAACGCATTGGGATAACTTTGCAAAAATGTCGTTGGTTATCTCCCGAAGTCATCATGGTATTAGTGGGTTTAATTTGTGGTATTACCCTATTTGTTGAAGTAGGCGTAGTGCTTCTTATTCCTTTAGCTTTTTCAATAGCCAAAAAAACGCAGACTTCGCTATTAATGTTAGCTATTCCATTATGTACCGCTTTAATGGCTGTGCATTGTATTGTTCCTCCTCATCCCGCCGCATTATATGTTACTAATGCTTTAGGGGCAGATATTGGTAGTGTGATTTTATATGGCTTATTAATTGGACTTATTGCCTCATTAGTGGGAGGGCCCATTTTTTTACGAATCATTAAAAATAAGATGCCATTTAAAAAAGTCCCTGAAGAGTTTTCTGATTTAAAAGTGCGTACCGAAGACGAATTACCTTCCTTAGCTGCTACGCTGTTTACAGTATTATTACCCATAATATTAATGCTGATCAAAACCACAGCAGAGTTAAATATTGATAAGACTACGTCCTTGTATGCAACGCTGGAATTTATTGGAAACCCTATTACTGCAATGTTTATTGGTGCATTTGTCGCTTATTATGTTTTAGGTCTTAGACGCAATATAGGGATGAGTAAATTATTAAATCATACCGAAAATTGCTTTTCATCTATTGCTAATATTCTGCTAATCATCGGAGCTGGAGGTGCATTTAACAGTATTTTAAAAACCAGTGGATTAAGTGATAGTTTAGCCAATATATTATCGCAATTAGATATGCATCCGATCTTATTAGCTTGGCTCGTTGCCATTATTTTGCATGCTGCGGTCGGTTCTGCAACGGTTGCTATGATGGGAGCCACAGCGATCGTATCACCTATGCTTAGCATGTATCCTAATGTCAGTCCCGAAATTATCACATTAGCAATTGGCTCAGGTGCTATTGGTTGTACAATTGTGACCGATTCATTATTTTGGCTGGTTAAACAATATTGTGGCGCAACAATGACCGAAATCTTCAAATATTATACCAGTGCTACTTTTATCGCTTCTGTCGTTGCATTACTTTGCACATTTTTATTATCAGGTATGATTTAATCATTCAACATAAGGAGTCAAAATGAATCAAATCGAAATTGAATGTCTTATCAAAGATAATCCTTTAGTTGATAAACTGATTAAACTTGAACCCTGTTACTGGTTTAATCCTAATATTACAACATTAGAAATAGGATTAAATTATGTGGGACTTGATCAACAAGATATTACCGAGGCAAGCAATCGCTTAAAACGATTTGCCCCTTATTTAGCCATTGCTTTTCCAGAAACTTTAGCAACAAAAGGCATTATTGAATCTGATGTAGTTGAAATAGATCATATGAAAACAGCCTTAGAAGCACGTTACAATCAAAATATTGCTGGTAAGTTACTGTTGAAAAAAGATAGCCACTTACCTATTTCTGGCTCAATAAAAGCACGCGGAGGTATCTACGAGGTTTTAACGCATGCAGAAAAATTAGCCATTGAGCAAGGTTTATTATCTTATGAAGATAACTACAGCAAACTGTTTTCTGATGAATTTAAACAGTTTTTCAACCAATATAGTATTGCGGTAGGATCAACGGGTAATCTTGGCTTATCGATTGGTATCATGAGCGCCAAATTGGGCTTTAATGTTAGTGTTCATATGTCAGCTGATGCAAGAGAATGGAAAAAACAGAAGTTACGTTCTCATGGTGTGAATGTGATCGAATATGAAGATGACTACAGCGTCGCTGTCGAGCAAGGTCGCAAAGCCGCTGAGTCGGATCCTAGCTGTTTTTTTATCGATGATGAAAATTCTAAAACCCTTTTTTTGGGTTATTCCGTTGCTGGCGAACGTCTAAAACAACAATTTGACCATATGGGCATTGTCGTTAACCGTGAAAATCCCTTATTTGTTTATTTACCTTGTGGTGTAGGCGGCGGACCTGGCGGTGTAGCTTTTGGTTTAAAAATGGCGTTTGGTGATCATGTCCATTGTATCTTTGCTGAACCCACCCACTCGCCTTGCATGTTTTTAGGTGTTTATACCGGCTTACACGATAAGATTTCAGTGCAAGATATCGGTATTGATAATCTAACCGCGGCAGATGGTCTGGCGGTAGGACGCGCATCAGGCTTTGTCGGTCGAGCAATGGAACGTTTGTTAGACGGTTATTATACGTTGTCAGACCAAGAGATGTATGATTTATTATCTTTACTCAATCAAACCGAAAATATTCAATTAGAACCTTCGGCTCTTGCTGGTATGAAAGGCGCTATCATAGTAAATCACGATTTACAGTATCAGCAACGTCTGCAATTAACACCGCAACAACTACAACATGCTACTCATCTGGTTTGGGCAACAGGTGGCGGAATGGTACCAGCTAAGGAGATGCAAAAATATCTTAATGCCGGCGCCAACTAACTAACCATGGCAGATAAATATCAAATGATGATATTTATCTGTCATGAAACGCATGCTTATTATTCTTTAACACATCAACATTATTTTATTCACAGTGAAATAAAACGAGAGCCTAGCGACTTAATCTAAGCGATGATAACAGATAACAGCGTTTAATAGACGCATATAAGCTGACATTGTGGCACGATATTCTGGATTTGGTGATAGATCGGCATGATAAAATAAAATCCAAATCACTTAGATATTCCTTATCATGTGAGCGAATAAAGATATAAGAAGAGAATATAAGGATAAGTCGACGGGATTTAAAAAGTATGGTTAACTTTTTAGGAACGTATTGCTTTCACATTAAATGAATTATTTTTGAATATTTGCCTATTTTTTTAAAGCGCTATCAAAGTCAGCTACAAATATTTATCGCAGGAACTGTTATCGTCAAAACTGTTATAGCAAGAACGAGTTTATGGATTGAATTGGTGCCAGTGGTCGGACTCGAACCGACACGCTTTTAAGGGCGGCGGATTTTGAATCCGCTGCGTCTACCAATTTCGCCACACTGGCATTATAAGTGTAAATAAGTAAACGTTGGCAATTATACTAAGCTTTGCAATAACTGCAACTGATATTATGATAATGTGCTTTGAATGCCTAAAAAATCAACTACCAACGACGCTTCCACGCCGGTAATTTTTTCAAAATAGTATAAGCAGTTTGTTTTGCTATCGAATAGTCAATATTATGGTTATTGGCATACCGTAAAGTCACTTCATGCCATTTTTGGTCAAAGGTTTTCATGGTACCATCCTGATTGGCACAATATTTACAATAATTTTTAGATAAATCATGCAAAGGATAATCAGCAATTGAAGTCATTGGCATGCCACATGCAATACACATTTTCATTTTTAAAATCTCGATTAAATTAACTATTGTGATTAAATCTTACCTAACCTAATGCCTAAAAATCCTACTCTGACTAAGTCAAGATTACAAGATATTGTATGATAAAGCGCATAAAATTATTCTATTAAATCAAGCTCAACTTGTGATGAGCGTTGTTTAGACTGAGATTTTTGCTGAAGCATGGCTAAATAACGACGCTTATAAGCACGTTGTAGACACAAACGTAATACTTCCTTTTTTTGTTTATCAGTATAGCTTAACCAGCTGAAACGTTCTTCTCTTGACCGATAACAGCCTATACAATACCCTTGTTTATCGGTTTCGCAAACACGCTTACATGGACTGGGTATATCAAAAAATTCAATCTGATCCAATACGTTATATTTCCTGTAAACAAATAATATATGTTAGTTAATGCCCTTTTAAACCAAATCCTTTGCACAGAGTTTTAAAGCAGTCATCACAATCATGTGTTGATGCATTGAGTAATGTTTGGGTTGGTGCATGAATCAGTTTGTTGGTTAGCCGACGTGAAAATTCAGCAAGCACATCTTCAATATTCTCACCTTGCCGAAATGCATTTAAAGCTTTTTCTTCTTGTTCACGTTGTATACTTTCAGCATTTTGACGATACTGTTTTACATAATCAATCACAGAACGCGTTTTCAACCAATCTAAAAAATGTTCGGCTTGCTCTCGAATAATGTGTTGTGCTTCTTGAGCTGCTACCATTCGTTGTTGTAGATTGTTCTCAACTGTTTTTTGCAAATCATCGACCGAATAAAGATGTACATGGTCAAGTTTACTGATCTCTTCTTCTACATCTCGAGGAACCGCTAAATCAATAAACAGCATTTGACAGTTATTTCTTGCCAATAAACTTCGCTCTACCATTCCTTTACCAATAATAGGTAGCGGACTCGCTGTTGAGCTTATGACAATATCTACATCTTTAAGACGATTCGCAATATCAGGTAAAGAGATAATTTCGGCATCAATAAGTGCGGTTAGTTTAAGGGCTTTTTCTCGAGTTCGATTAGCTACAATGACATGATTGAATCGATGAGGTTTTAAATAACGAGCAATAAGTTCAATTGTGTCACCCGCCCCAACTAACATCACATTTAAATTTTGCGTTGTTTTAAATAGATTTCGGGCTATAAGACAAGCGGCATAAGCAACGGAAGCCGTGTTTGAGCCTATTTTCGTTTCTGTTCGTACTATTTTCGCTACACGAAATACCGTTTGAAATAGCTTCTCTAATTTGAGTGACAAGCTATTATTTTGCTGGGCATAACAATAAGCTTGTTTAACTTGACCTAATATTTGGGGTTCTCCAAGCACCATTGAATCAATACCACATGCAACAGACATTAAGTGTTCAACTGCCTGCTGTCCTTGTTTCCAATAAAGCATGTCGTGATAATGTTGAATGTCAATATGATGAAACTGCCCTAGCCAGCTTTCTACAGATTGTTTTAAGCTTAAATAGTCAATTTGGTGCTTAAAGCTAAGATAAATTTCTGTGCGATTACAGGTTGATAAGATCACACATCCTTCAACTAAAGGGTGTTGATATAAGCTGCATAATGCTTTATCAATAATTTCATTGGGAAAAGCGAGTTTTTCTCTCAGCGACACGGGTGCCGTTTTATGATTGACACCTAATATAGTGATTGACATTGCAATTTTCTTATATAATTGTTTGTAAGATATGACGATTTATAGCACCTTTATAACAGGTTATTATACATGAAAATTTGAAAACGTTAATTTCTCATTACCTTTTTTATTCTTTTAATAATCAGTTATAATGTTTTACATATTATTGATTAACATTGAAGAGGCAATTATGTTTAAATTTAAATACGCTTTGATCTTACTGCCTTTGTTACTTACAGCCTGTCAAGTTACCAAACATAAAGACACAGCAACCATTGAAGAACAATGGCAACTTCACCAACAAGATCTTAAGCAAATAAATGCTTTTCAAGTTAATGGAAGTATTGCTCATTTTAGTGAAAACTCTCGAAGTTATGGACGTTTTTTTATTGTTCAAAAATCGATAGATCGTTATGAAATCAAACTTACTACACCTGTTGGAACCAACATTTTAACACTAATTGCAGAACCAAATTATGCTGAAGTGATCGACAAAAATGGCAAGCATTATACTGATTATAATGTTGAAAGTTTGATGAATAAAATCGCCAGGATCGATGTGCCTTTAAATTCATTACATAATTGGCTTAAGGGATTTTCTAACGACAGTATCAACGATAAAATCGATAATTCGGGGCGTTTAGCATCAACCGAATTTTTGCAACAAGACAAAAAGTGGCTATTAAAAATATCGAATTACATGACGAAAACTTTTAATAATAAATCGGTAGATTTACCCGCAATGATCGAACTTAATCATGATAATGAACGAGTACGTTTAAAAATTGATAATTGGATTTTACGGTAATAAGGATTTTTCATGTATCAATGGCTTTCACCCGCTAAATTAAATTTATTTTTATATATTACTGGGCGTCGTCCTGATAATTATCATAATTTACAAACACTATTTCAATTTATCGATATGAGTGACAGATTATCTTTCAATCTTCGTGAAGATGATAAGATTAATTTAGTCACTCAATTTAGTGATATCCCTTCAGATAAAAATTTAATTACTCTCGCTGCCCAACGACTAAAATCTTATACTGGTCGACATGAGTTAGGGATTGATATTGCGATTGATAAAATCATTCCTATGGGTGGTGGGCTGGGTGGCGCATCATCGAATGCCGCAACGACGTTAGTTGCACTTAATCAATTATGGAATCTTAATTTATCACGCCAAACATTGATTGAGATTGGTCGTAATATCGGTGCCGATGTACCAATTTTTATCTATGGTCACACAGCATTAGCACAAGGAATTGGCGATCAGTTGCAATCGGTTGAATTTCCGGAATATTGGTATTTGGTCACCTACCCTAATACTGCAATCTCAACAGTCAAGGTGTTTAACGATCCTGATCTTAAGCGAGATACACCTGTTCGAAGTGTTAATGAATTGCTATCCTTAGATCAATTTAGTAACGATTGTGAAGTGGTGGTGCGCAAGCGTTATCCAAAAGTAAACGCAATCATTACTCATCTTTCGCAATTTGCTCCAACACGATTAACTGGTACGGGCGCTTGTGTTTTTACGCAATGTCAATCAAAGGCAGAAGCCGAAAAGCTACAAGATACGTTGATAGACTTTGATGTAAAAAGTTTTGTGACTAAATCGTTAAACAATTCTCCGCTTTATAGCAATTAAATCAAGATTTTGATTCACGGTTATTAACCCTTAACGAAATGGTTAAGGGTGACTTAATATTATTGATCTGAATCATTTAATCCACAGAATCACTAGGAATCACATATAAGCGTCGATTATAATATTCAACACAGTACAAACCTTGATAAGTTTTATACCCCTGCCGAGATAATCTCGATTTTAACCATGCCTCACTTTTACCCAAATCCTCTAAAACTTCATTTCTTGGTTTTTCATTTTCTAAGACGATAGCAGAAATATCTTTATCCCCTTTTTTAACGACCGTTAATTGTCCATTAGGCTCCAAAATCGCTTTTTCAACAGAATTGATATTAAAGACATTTTTCATCCGCAATAGTACGGCAAAGCTTGATATATCCAGATTTACTGATGTGAAAGCATCCAACTTTATTTTGCCTTTATCCATTAATACGATCGGATTACCAACAATAAAGGCTTTGGCATTTTGGCTATTTTTTTTCAGATAATTCGAGGTGTACATTATTGCCGTCCACATGAGTAATACAATTAAAAAATCATAAACGGTTAATTTAGGGTTATAGATGATACCGCCGGCAATACCACCCAAAATCATGTTACCAATAAAATCGATACTCGACATTTGAGACAATGATGTTTTTCCGGTAATTTTTAAAAACAAAATAATGCAAATAAAGACAACCAATAATTTTAAGGCAATGACTAAAAAATCATAGTAATTCATTTTAGTATTACTCCAATAATTTATTGAACGATATGCATAAAATAGTAATCTTTAAAAGGACTGGAATCGTATTAAATATTTAAAGTTAGAAAAGAGAGTATTAATTATTTAACGTTAGAAATGAATCATAAAGTATAGTTAAGGCATTGTATCACAAACTTTTCAGATAAAACTGCGCTTTTTACCATTACATTATCAATTTAACAGTTTAATGTTTTATTGCGATGATAACGCAACCTAGAGAATGAAGTTTTTACCATATAGGTTTAAATCGATGACAATATTCCGCTCATTGTTTTATAACAATTAAGAATGAAAAACACCATCACGAATATAACTTTAGTAATCAATAATATTAACGCATTGATTTAAAAAATCTTATTTTGACTAGCAATTTAAATAATCACATTTTTTTACCTATTTGATTGATGATTTAATAAAAACGATTTGGTCTATGTAAAGCTTGCCAGAAAAAAACAAATTCATCTTTTCATTCAGATAATGTTTTATAAATCGAACAGGTATAACTTTACTAACTATTACCGTTTATGAGACAATCTATGTTGTATTATCCTATTTTTAACCAAGTAATAGCATTGTTTATAATTTTTTACGATTATCAATTGAAGTTATTTTCTAACTTAATATAGGAAAAATAAAAATGAGACAAAATCAAACTGATCTGGCTGCTCTATTTTTACGTATTGCTTTAGGTGTGATGTTTTTGGTTCATGGTTTCACTAAGTTACTCGTCTTTACACCATCTGGTACAGCACAATATTTTGAATCACTTGGATTTCCCGATTTTGTTGGTTATATCGCCATTGTCTTTGAAATTGGTGGCGGTGCATTACTGTTAGTTGGTATATTAACTCGTGTCATTGCTATTTTAGCCATTATTGAATTACTCATTATCACCGTTATCCATTTTAATAATGGATGGACATTCAGCAATACCGGTGGTGGTTGGGAATACCCTGCTTTTATGGTCATTACCGCTTTCAGTCTTGCACTATTGGGCAATGGTCGTTATAGCGTTTTAGGTCAAAAATATTCTGAACTTATTGAATAGTCGTTTGAATAAATCGCTTTTATTGATGCAATAATTGATAAGGAAGATATCATAAACATAAACGATATCTTCCTGAAATATACTCAATAAAATAAACTTATTTCGTTGGCAGTATTAAATAATAGAAAGTTTTTCCAGCGCCTTTGACATTCAATCCAATCATTCAGTTTTTTCAAAATTTAATCTATCTTTTTTTGTATGAACTCATGACAATTGATAACTTTTGCAAATCCTGCCAATGCTGACATAAAGCTATAATGGACTTTTTTAGCAGGGATGATTTCATCATTAAATTCAAGATCACGGGTTGTACATGCATCATGAATTAATATCGGTTGATAACCAAGTTCATTGGCACATCGTGTAGTTGAATCCACACACATATGGCTCATCATGCCACAAATGACCAGTTGTTTGACTGAGTGTTGTTGTAATTTTTGGTGTAAATCAGTAGTTGAAAAAATTATCACCCCATAATCACGCTGAAAAATATACTCTATAAATTTCGAAAAATTAAGATGATATCGCTTTGTGATAGAAACAATTTATACGTTGTTGAAACAGAATTTAAATTTACAAAAATTTAATAAAAAAACAAAAAAACAGTTGCGAGCAGACTTTTTATGTTATATTTTGTTCAGAAATTAGATTAATAAATCAACTTAATGGTTTTTATTTTATGAATTGTTTTTGCGCTTTTATTACTAAACATCATCATCACCATCATTCCTGAATAGTCTTCGGGCGATTGGTGCTGGAAGACATTTGGTCTTCCGGTGATATCGCGAAAGCAAATAGAAAACCCTCGGAAGATCAAACTTCCGAGGGTTTTTTGTTTGTGGTTTATAAATTTTTGGATAAGTTGGAGAATAATATGTTGGATAATTCGCGTTTACGCATTGCGATGCAAAAATCTGGTCGTTTAAGTGATGAATCAAAAAAATTGCTGGCACAGTGTGGCATTAAAATTAATCTTCAAGAACAACGCTTAATCGCATTTGCTGAGAATATGCCAATCGATATTTTACGTGTTCGTGACGACGATATTCCCGGTCTGGTTATCGACGGTGTGGTCGATATTGGTATCGTGGGTGAAAATGTTTTAGAAGAAGAAGTACTTGATAGACAAGCGGAAGGGCAAAATCCTCAGTACAAAAAATTACGTCGTTTAGATTTTGGCGGTTGTCGGTTATCCATTGCTGCCCCGCGCGATTTCGATTATACCGGCCCTGAATGTTTAAATAATCTGCGTATTGCCACCACTTATCCTCACCTACTTCGTCGTTACCTTGCTGAATACAATGTGACATTTAAAACTTGTTTGTTAAACGGATCGGTGGAAGTTGCCCCTCGAGCAGGTTTAGCTGATGTTATTTGTGATTTAGTTTCAAGTGGCGCCACCCTTGAGGCGAATGGTTTACAAGAAATCGAAATTATCTATCAATCCAAAGCATGTTTAATTCAACGACAAGGCGAAATGCCAGCAATTAAGCAAGCGCTGATTGATAAAGTCATGACACGTATTCAAGGGGTAATACAAGCTCGCGAATCCAAATATATTATGTTGCATGCCCCAACACAGGTATTAGATCAAGTGGTTGCCTTGTTACCGGGTGCTGAAAATCCAACAATATTACCGCTAACTGGCGAACAAAATCGAGTCGCGTTACATATGGTTAGTAGTGAATCGCTATTTTGGGAAACCATGGAAAAACTAAAAGCATTAGGTGCAAGCTCAATTCTTGTATTACCAATTGAAAAGATGATGGAGTAAAGTATGAAACTCTCTTATTGGCAACAATGTTCAGAACAAGAACAAACCGCTTTATTGACTCGTCCAGCTATGACTGCATCAGACTCAATTAGTCAATCTGTTGCAGATATTTTAGATCAAGTTAAGCAATATGGTGACGAAGCGTTAAAAGCCTTAAGTAACAAGTTTGATAAAGTTCAAATTAATCAGATTAAATTAAGCAACAGTGAAATTAAAATGGCAATCGATCGGGTTAATCCTGATTTAAAACAAGCTATGCAATTAGCCGTTAGCAATATTAAAAAATTTCATCAAGCACAGGTTAAACAGACAGTAACTGTTGAAACAATGCCCGGCATTACATGTCAACTTGTGACCCGATCAATCAATTCAGTTGGGCTCTATATTCCAGGGGGATCTGCGCCGTTGTTATCTACCGTATTGATGCTTGCCATACCCGCTAATATTGCAGGTTGTCGCAAAGTGATACTTTGTTCACCCCCACCAATAGCGGATGAGATCTTATATGCCGCTGAGCTGTGTGGCGTTACCGAAATTTATCAACTAGGTGGTGCCCAAGCTATTGCTGCCATGGCATTTGGTACAGAGTCTGTGCCTAAAGTAGACAAAATTTTTGGCCCCGGTAATGCTTATGTAACAGAAGCAAAACGTCAGGTTAGCCAACGCCTTGATGGTGCTGCAATTGATATGCCTGCGGGGCCATCCGAAGTGCTCGTTATTGCAGATAGTTCAGCCAATCCTGCATTTATTGCTGCTGATTTGTTATCACAAGCTGAACACGGCCCCGATTCACAAGTTGTACTCCTTACTCCCGATGAAAAAATGGCTCAAGCAGTATCATTAGAAGTCGATAAGCAGCTTGCACAATTATCACGGCAAGCTATTGCCGAGAAAGCGTTACAAGAAAGTCGACTTATTGTCACTCAAAATTTAGAACAATGCGTTGCAATCAGTAACCGTTATGGGCCAGAACATTTAATCATTCAAACCCAAAATGCCGATGAACTTGTCGAGCAGATAACCAGTGCTGGCTCTATTTTTCTTGGTGATTGGTCGCCTGAATCAGCTGGCGATTATGCGTCGGGTACTAACCATGTATTACCGACTTATGGTTACACTGCTACCTACTCCAGTTTAGGATTAGCTGACTTTCAAAAACGGATGACAGTTCAAAAGTTAACACCTGAAGGGTTAAAAGCCATTGGTAACGCAGTAGAACTAATGGCGCAAGCAGAACAACTCACAGCACACAAACAAGCAGTTACATTGCGTTTAGCAGTATTAAATCAAACGAATCAAAGGTAGGTATAGCAAATGGATATTAATCAATTAGTGAGAAAAAATGTACAAAAATTGACACCCTACCAATCCGCCAGACGTATTGGCGGTCAAGGTGATGTTTGGCTTAATGCAAATGAATACCCTGTTGCGCCACATTTTGAGTTAACACAGCAAACATTAAATCGTTATCCGGAACCGCAACCACAGCAAGTGATTAGGGGCTATGCACAATATGCCAGTTTACAACCTGATCAATTACTTGTCAGTCGAGGAGCAGATGAAGCGATTGAACTTTTGATGCGAGCATTTTGCGAGCCTGAACAAGATAGTATTTTATATTGTCCGCCGACATATGGTATGTACCAAGTTAGTGCTGAAACATTGGGTATAAAAACTAAGATCGTTCCGACAACAAAAGATTGGCAACTCGATCTTAACGGTATTGAACAAAATCTTGAGAATGTTAAGTTAATTTATGTCTGTTCACCGAATAACCCAACTGGTAATTTAATCAACGCTGAAGATATTAAATCCCTGCTTAATATGGCCCAAGACCGTGCTTTAGTTGTTATTGATGAAGCTTATATTGAATTTTCACCACAATCATCGGTAGTCAGTTGGCTAACTAATTATCCACACTTAGTGATTTTACGAACTTTATCTAAAGCATTTGCATTAGCAGGGTTACGCTGTGGATTTACGATTGCGAACAAACCCGTCATTGATACTCTTCAAAAAGTCATTGCCCCTTATCCATTAGCCACACCTGTAGCAGATATTGCCGCACAAGCCCTGAGTAAAGACGGTATCAATACGATGAAGTTAAATGTTCAATACCTTAACAATCAAAAACAGAAATTTGCCGATCAACTCTCCCAATTATCCCTGGTTGAAAAAGTTTACCCAAGCTGGTCTAACTATTTGTGTGTTAAATTTCAAGATGATAAAGATGTCTTTAATAACCTTTGGAATCAAGGAATTATTTTACGAGATCAAAGTAAATCAATGGGTCAAAAAAACATTATACGCATTTCCATTGGTACTCAAATTGAATGTGATGCGGTTATAACAGCACTTAAAACGATAGAATAGGAGTCATCATGTTACAAAAATATTTATTTATCGATCGGGATGGTACCTTAATTACTGAACCGCCTATTGATTTCCAAGTTGATCGTTTTGAAAAGCTTGCTTTTGAGCCTAATGTCATACCGGCGTTACTCAAACTACAAGCCGCAGGCTTTAAATTGGTCATGGTGACCAATCAAGATGGACTAGGAACCAGTCGCTACCCACAAGCTGATTTTGATGGTCCACATAATTTAATGATGCAAATCTTTCAATCACAAGGTGTGAACTTTGAAGAAGTACTTATCTGTCCGCATTTTCCTGAAGATAATTGCCAATGCCGGAAACCTAAAATTCAATTAGTACTACCTTATTTGTCTAGCGGTAAATTAGACAAAACCAATAGTTATGTTATAGGTGACAGGGTCACAGATATACAACTTGCTGAAAATATGGGAATTAATGGACTCCATTATCACCCAACACATTTAAATTGGAACGAGATTGCGCAACGATTAACAACAGCCGATCGTTATGCAAAAGTTGAACGACACACCAAAGAAACCAACATACTGGTTGAAGTTTGGTTAGACCGACAAGGTGGAAGCCAAATCAATACCGACATTGGTTTTTTTGATCATATGCTTGACCAAATTGCGACCCATGGAGGAATTAAGCTTAATATCCAAGTTAAAGGTGATTTGCATGTTGATGATCATCATACTATTGAAGACACAGGACTTGCTCTAGGCGAAGCATTGAAAATCGCCCTTGGCGATAAACGAGGTATTGCTCGCTATGCGTCGGTAATTCCTATGGATGAATGTTTAGCGAAATGTTCATTGGATATATCTGGTCGTCCTTATTTGAAATTCAATGCGCAATTTTCTCATCAAAAAGTGGGCGATATGAGTACACAAATGGTTGAACACTTTTTTTACTCCATAAGTTATGCCATGGGTATTACCCTACATATCGAAACCGAAGGCGATAACGATCATCATAAAGTGGAAAGTCTATTTAAAGCTTTTGCCCGAACGTTAAAACAAGCGATCAAAATCGAAAGTGACAGATTACCCAGTTCAAAAGGAGTGTTGTAATGAACATTGTGATTTTAGATACGGGTTGCGCTAATCTTTCTTCAGTTAAATATGCGATTGAAAGATTAGGATACCAACCTATTATCAGTCTGGAACCTGATATCGTGCTTAACTCTGATAAGCTTTTGTTACCGGGTGTTGGTTCAGCTTCCGCTGCAATGCAGAAATTAAAAGAACGCAACTTAGTCGAGCTTATTAAAGTGTGTACTCAACCTGTTTTAGGTATTTGCCTTGGCATGCAATTATTGGCACAGTACAGTAATGAAGGTCATGTTGATACATTGGGAATAATAAACGAAAAAGTCATTAAAATCCCCGATTGTGGACTACCACTGCCTCATATGGGGTGGAATAAAGTCTACCCGAAAGCCGGACATCATCTATTTCGAGATATTCCAGATGGTGCTTATTTTTACTTTGTTCATGGATACGCGATGCCATTATGCTCAGCAACTATTGCAGAAACCAATTACGGCGAAAACTTTACCGCTGCCGTGCAAAAAGACAACTTTTACGGTGTACAATTTCATCCCGAGCGTTCTGGCTTAGCCGGTGCAAAATTGCTCAAAAACTTTCTGGAGATGTAGTCATGAGTGCCTATCCTACTATCATACCTGCACTGGATCTAATTGACGGCACTGTTGTTCGATTACATCAAGGTGATTATGATCTCAAACGTGATTATGGCAATAACCCACTACTGAGATTACAAGACTATCAAAAACAAGGAGCTAAAATATTACATATTGTTGATTTAACTGGTGCAAAAGATCCCAATGCACGCCAAATATCCTTGATTAAAACCTTAATTGCGGGTGTACAAGTTCCTGTTCAAGTTGGTGGTGGTATCCGTACAGAAGAGGATATCAAAGCCCTACTTGCCGCAGGCGCCACTCGAGTAGTCATCGGTTCAACAGCCATTAAACAACCTCAACTCGTTAAGCAATGGTTTAACACTTATGGTGCAGATGCATTAGTATTAGCGCTCGATGTACGAATTGATGAGCAAGGTAACAAATATGTCGCTATTCATGGTTGGCAAGAGAATTCGAATCAAACACTTGAACAGGTCATTGAAGATTATCTACCTTATGGTTTGAAACATGTGCTTTGTACCGATATATCTAAAGATGGGACACTTAGTGGTTCCAATGTGAAACTCTATCAAGAAATAAGTCAACAATTTCCACAAATCGCATTTCAAGCATCGGGTGGAATCGGACAATTGACGGACGTACAAGCACTACAAGAAAGTGGTGTTGCCGGTGTAATTGTCGGTCGTGCATTGCTTGAAGGTAAATTTACAGTTCAGGAGGCAATTTCATGCTGGCAAAAAGGATAATCCCTTGTTTAGATGTTCGTGACGGTCAAGTGGTCAAAGGTGTACAATTTCGCAATCATGAGATCATCGGCGATATTGTACCACTAGCAAAAAGATATGCTGAAGAAGGTGCTGACGAATTGGTTTTTTATGACATAACAGCATCTTCTGACGGGCGTGTGGTCGATAAAAGTTGGGTTGCCAAAGTTGCAGAAGTGATTGATATTCCTTTTTGTGTGGCTGGCGGTATCAAAACCGTCGAAGATGCCGGGCAAATATTAAGTTTTGGTGCGGATAAGATATCAATTAACTCCCCTGCTTTAGCTAACCCCGATTTAATTACGGAGTTAGCCAATTGTTATGGTGTGCAGTGTATTGTAGTTGGGATTGATACTTGGTACGACCAAGAAACTGACAACTACCATGTCTATCAATTTACGGGCGATGAAAAACGTACCGTTGCAACCAAATGGAATACCCTAGATTGGGTTAAGGAAGTGCAGAAACGAGGCGCCGGTGAAATCGTACTCAATATGATGAATCAAGATGGCGTTCGTCATGGGTATGATCTTAAACAACTAAAAACGATACGCAAAGTTTGCCAAGTTCCATTAATTGCTTCAGGTGGTGCAGGCACAATGGCGCACTTTTTAGATGCTTTTCAAGATGCTGGTGTGGATGGTGCTTTGGCAGCGTCAGTATTTCATAAACAAATTATTAATATTGCAGAACTTAAACAGTATTTAGCTAACCACGGAGTAGAGATTCGATTATGTTAGTTTCCAATTCAGACAACCAATTAGACGCGAGTCAGCTTGATTGGCAAAAAGTGAATAACTTAATGCCTGTTATTATTCAGCACTATGTTTCAGGTGATGTGTTAATGCTTGGCTACATGACGCCAGAAGCCCTTAAACAAACCCAAACTACTGGTAAAGTAACTTTCTATTCACGAACTAAAAATCGACTATGGACAAAAGGCGAAACCTCAGGACATTTTTTAAATGTAAAAAGCATTTCAACCGATTGTGATAACGATACCCTACTGATTTTAGTTGATCCAATTGGCGCTACGTGTCATACCGGTAGCAACAGTTGCTTTGCTAAGGCTAAAACGGAATGGGGGTTTTTATATCAATTAGAGCAATTGCTTGCTGCACGTAAAAATGCCGATCCTCAGTCATCGTATACCGCAAAACTTTATCATGATGGCACCAAGCGTATAGCGCAAAAAGTGGGCGAAGAAGGCGTTGAAACCGCGCTGGCTGCCACCGTACATGACCGAGAAGAACTTAAAAATGAGTCAGCGGATCTGATCTATCATTTGTTAGTTTTATTACAAGATCAAAATCTGTCCCTTCAAGATGTTATCGGTATACTAAAAGCTAGACACAAATAAAACGATACAATAAAGTGCGAAAACCTCGCACTTTACTCAATATTTATTCGGAATAATTTACCGAATGTCAGTCATCAATGACCTAACAAATTGGCAATTTCACACCATTAAACATAGCTTGTACTTCAACATTGTTATCACAAAGAATCAGTCTATCAACCGTTTGTCTATTTAAATGGGGTGAAAATTGACTGATGAAATCGTACATATAGCTACGTAAAAAGAGTGATCGAGCAAAGGCAATATAAGTCGTACTATAAGGAAATATATGGCCAGCATTAAGCACGACAAAATCGCTATCGATGTTTTCATTGACTGCCATTTTCGCCACAATGCCAACCCCTACACCCAATTTAACATAAGTTTTAATTAAATCCGCATCGGTTGTGCTAAATACAATATTGGGTAATTGTTTGGCATTAATAAATGCCTGATTTAAATCTGATCCATCATTAGAAAAATCATAGCTGACTAAAGGATATTTTGATAACTCTTCAATTGAAATTATATTACTTTTAGCCAAAGGATGATCCTTCATGACAATCACAGCTTGATTCCAATGGTAGCAAGGTAAAGCGATCATATCATCACTTAACTGCGAAAGATCGGTAATTATCGCAAAATCAGCTTGACCGGTTTGCGCTTGCAATAGACATTGTTGAGAAGACCCTTGCTCCATATGCAAAATAATATGCGGATATTGTTGCATGAACTTTTGGATGACAACTGGCAAGGTGTAACGGGCTTGCGTATAGGTTGTTGTGATGGTTAAAGAACCTTGATTTGGCTGACTGAACTCTTTAGCAATGATTTTGATATCTTTTGATTTATTGAGGATTTCTTTAGCTAATGCAATGATTTTTTCGCCTACCGGTGTCACTTCTGAAAGATGTTTTCCTACACGGGTAAAAATTTGGACGCCTAATTCATCCTCTAATAATTTAATCTGTTTGCTTATACCAGGCTGCGATGTATAAAGTTTTTCGGACGTTAGCGAAACATTGAGATCGTTGTTCACCACTTCGACAATATAACGTAATTGTTGCAATTTCATGACAAAGGCTCCTTTAACTCTATACACTTCCCTCTTGATTAATACGTATTAAAAAAGAGGGAAATTATAAGGTAATTCCTTTCACACTTTAGCACAAACGAACCCACGACTTTATACTAAAACGTATACTTAACCTGAATGATATTAACAATCATTCAGGCGTTCTTACCTATTTTTTACTATTGATCCATTTGCCGTCGACGTATTGCATTACCCAACCAGTTGATTTGCCATTTACTTCTGATGTGACATATTGCTGTTTGCTTTTACGACTAAAACGCACAATTGATGGGTTACCATCAGGATCTTTACTTGGTGCTTCAGTTAAATACATAAATTTTTCGGGTAAACGATCTTTAAAACGCTGTAACTCTTTAATCAATGGTGCACGTGTTTCCCTTGATTTTGGAAAATTGTGTGCAGCCAGAAAGATTCCCGATGCACCATCACGTAGTACAAAGTGTGCATCTGACTTAGTACATTTAAGTTCAGGCAAATCGACCGGATCCTCTTTTGGTGGTGCAACATCACCATTTTTTAAGATCTTACGCGTATTTTTACAATCTGGATTGGTACATCCCATGTATAGACCAAAACGTCCTGATTTGAGATGCATTTCAGATCCACATTTTTCACATTCAATAATAGGGCCTTCATAGCTTTTGACTTTGAAGTTACCTTTTTCAACAAGCGATCCATCACAAATTGGATTATTACCACAAATATTCAGTTTTCGCTCATTATCAAGCAGATAACTATCCATTGCCGTATGACATTTAGGACAACGCTTACGAGCTCTTAACGCATCAGTTTCGGCTGTTTCTGACTCTTCTAAAATATTTAGGGTTTCATGTTCAGGGATTAAGTTAATTGTTTGCTTACAACGCTCTTTAGGCGGTAATGCATAACCGGAACAAGCAAGGAACACACCCGTTCCAGCCGTTTTAATGCCCATTTCACGTCCACAATTTGGACAGGTTATTTCTGGCGTTAAGACTAAAGGATTTAATTGCATTCCACCTTTGTCTGGCGTTTGTTCAGCAATTTCCAGATGTTTACTAAAATCACTAAAAAACTGATCGAGTACTTCTCGCCATTCTTGTTTTTCATTGGCAATTTCATCCAGTGCATCTTCCATGCGTGCCGTGAAATCATAGCTCATAAGATCATTAAAATTCTCATTTAAGCGATCTGTAACAATTTCACCAATCTTTTCAGCATAAAAACGACGATTATCTAAACGTACATAGCCCCGATCTTGAATAGTTGAAATGATCGTTGCATAAGTTGATGGTCGCCCTATTTCACGCTTTTCAAGCTCTTTTACTAATGACGCTTCATTATAACGTGCAGGTGGTTTAGTAAAGTGTTGATTCGGATTTAAGCTAATTAAATCCAATTTGTCATTAACATTAACCGTCGGTAAAATTTTATCGTCACTATTTTTTGATAATTGAGGTTGCACTTTTGTCCAACCATCAAAGCGTAATGTACGTCCCTTCGCTTTTAAAATAAAATCTCCCGCTTTTACGGTGATTGTGGTGGAATTGTATTCGGCAGCGGTCATTTGACAAGCAACAAACTGTCGCCAAATAAGCTGATAGAGTTTGCACGCATCAGCGTCAACATCGCTAAGCTTATCAGCCAGTATTGTTACATCAGATGGACGAATGGCTTCATGTGCTTCTTGCGAATTCTTTTTACTGCTGTAAACATTGGCAGATTTTGGCAGGTATTTATCCCCAAAATTCTGACCAATATAATCACGCACCATAGTCAATGCATCCTGACTTAAATTGGTTGAATCCGTACGCATATAGGTGATGTAACCTGCTTCATAAAGACGCTGAGCTAACATCATCGTCTTTTTAACACCAAACCCTAAACGGGTACTTGCTGCTTGTTGCAAAGTGGAAGTAATAAAAGGTGCTGTCGGATTGCTTTTGGTTGGTTTTTCTTCAATATTGGTAACATGGTACTGGCTTTTATTAAGTTCAGCCAATGCAATATCGATCGCTATTTTATCTTTTGGCTCAAATGCTTCATTTTTATAATGTGTCACTTGTAACGTTAATTGCGCTTTATTCTGCGTCATTAAATCAGCATACAGATCCCAATACTCTTCGGGAATAAAGGCATGAATTTCACGCTCACGTTCAACGACAAGTCTAACAGCAACCGATTGGACACGCCCCGCAGATAAACCTCGAGCCACTTTTTTCCAAAGTAATGGCGAAAGCATAAAGCCCACAACCCGATCCATAAAGCGACGAGCCTGCTGAGCATTTACCCGATCCATATCTAACATAGATGGTTTATTAAATGCATTTTTAATGGCTGTTTTCGTAATTTCGTTAAATACTACACGACGGTACTTATTGTCATCGCCACCAATCACATCTTTTAAATGCCAGGCTATAGCTTCCCCTTCTCTATCCAAGTCGGTTGCGAGGTAAATCATATCGGCATCTTTAGCCAATTTTTTAAGTTCTGATACAACACGTTCCTTACCGGGTAGAATCTCATAATGTGCTTTCCAACCATGATAAGGATCTACGCTCATGCGACTGACTAACGCTTCTTTTTCTGAGCGTTTTACTTTCTTCTCGGCTTTATCTTTAGTCGTTTTCTCAGCGCGTTGGCTACTACCACTAACGGGTAAATCTCGAATATGCCCCACACTTGATTTTACAACATACTCTTTGCCAAGATATTTATTAATTGTTTTTGCTTTAGCTGGTGATTCCACAATAACAAGGGATTTTCCCATAATTAAACCTATTTATCCTGTAGTTTGTGTTATTTACTGTTACGCTTCACATCAAGAAGTGACAGTAAATCATCTTTTATTGTTGATACTTTTGTCGCATATTGTTCTTTTTGCTCAGCATCTTCAATAAGTTGCGTAATGGTTTGTGACAACGTACAACCACGGCGTTTAGCTAAATTCGCTAAGCGTTGCCAAACTAAAAACTCCAAATCGATGGACTTCTTCCGTGTATATTGTTGTTCTGCGTTAAAATGTCGTTTTCGTTTTGCCCGTATAGTCTGCTTCATGCGATTATCTAAATCGGGATTCAAATGCGATTTTATCCAATCAACAACGCTTGTTGGATTATGTTCTAACAGTAATAATTCATTTACGGCATGTTGAGCAGCACTTTTTTCAATATAACGAGTTATTGGCTCGCCCTCTAGATGTTTTTTTACTAAATAGTGCCACTTCCAACCACATTCAAGGTTTTCGAGTTGTTGATATTTCATTTGTTCACCTTGTGACGCTGTAACTATAGAGATTATATGTAGCATAATCGTTTTACACAATAAAGAAAATTATTGCATTTGACAAATTTTTTATAAATCTGGTATCGTTCACCTTTTATATCGTTCTTTATTTAAGGAATCAAAAATAATGGTTAAAGCTGATGTTATTTATATTAATGGCTATATTTATACAGCAGATAAAAAAGATACAGTTTGTGAAGCGATAGCAATCAAAAATGGTTACATAATAGCATCAGGCTCCACAGATGAAATAAATAGCCATCACTATGTTGATAATGATACAGCAATTTACGATCTTCATGGTAAAACGATGATGCCGGGGATAATCGACTCACACCTTCATACTTTTTGGGGTGGCATGCAATTGACCTCATGTAATTTGAATTATCAAAGTTTAACCGTTGAGGATACTTTAGCAATTATTCAAAAACACTTGGATAAAGACAGTCAGAATAATAGCACACAATGGCTACAAGTTCGAGGCTGGTTAAGGCAAGAAGTGTTACCAATTGGTACCGATATTACACGCTTCGATCTGGATAAACTCAATACTCAGCGACCGGTAATCCTTTTTTCTAACGATTGTCATACGTTAGTTGCTAATAGTATTGCGTTGCAAAAATTTGGTTTGGATAGAAACACACCCGAACCGACAGATGGAAAAATAGGCAGAACACAAGACGGTGAACTTAATGGCATTTTAGAAGATGCACCGGCTATGCGAGCTTTTGATAGCATATCAAAATTGACGGAAGAACAAGCCGCACATATTGCTAAATTAGCACAGGCAGAATTAAACAAACAAGGCGTAACAGCCGTGATGGACGCACGGATAACTGAAACGCAAGCCGATGCCTTTTTGAAGTTGCAACAGCAAGATCAACTTACCATTCGGTTATTTGGTGCACGAGAGTTACCGCCAGATGATGTGACATCCATTGAAGCTATTCCGGCATTACTCGAAAAAGTTAAACAGTTTGCAAACCGTTATGATGATAAAAATTGGCAACCTAAGCCCGGTATTAAAATTTCACATACTAAACTGTTTGTTGACGGGGTAATGCAAGCACCATTAATGACAGCAAGACTATTACAACCTTATCAACTTGAAGATGAAAAAGATCGTTATGGTGATTTGTACTATTCAACTGAGATGCTAAATGCTTTAATTTTAGAGTCCTCGCGTGCTGGTTTTCATCCTCATATGCATACTGTTGGTGAAGGTGCCATTGAAGTGGTGCTTGATGCAATCGAAAAAATGCGCCAAGCATTACCGGATGCCGATATCCGCCCTAGCACGGCGCACAATGAACTTAGTGCTGCGCATCAATATGCAAGGTATAAGCAATTAAATGCTTGTGTGGTGTTTTCATTCCAATGGGCTGGCTGTAGCGACGCCATGGTTGAACAATACCAAACACTATTTGGCGAAAAACGCTATAACGGTTTAGAAGCCCACGGGCAATATATCGATGCAGGCGTCAACTGCGCCTTTGGTAGCGATTGGCCAATTGATCCATTAAATGAATGGTATGATTTTCAAATAGCCATGACCCGACAAATTGATGCACAGCACCCACGTTTAAACAGTGACCGTAATTTAACTGCTACCGAAGTCTTACGCTGCGCAACCATTGGCGCTGCTTATGTGCTAAAACAAGATGAGTATATTGGCTCAATTGAAAAAGGTAAATTTGCTGATTTGATCATCTTAGATCGCAATCCATTTACCATTCCAGCAACCGATATGCAAAATGTGAAAGTATTAACGACTATTGTTGGTGGTAAAACAGTTTATCAGCAAGACTCATAAAAACTATAGCTTTAGATAGATTGTTTAAAAAATAGAGCCAACCTAACCGTTGGCTTTATTTTTGTTTAGTCATTACGTCTTTATCGTTTATAAGAATAATAGGTACGTTAGCTGATAAGCAAGCTGTTCCCCACGTAGAAGCGATGATTAGTTCCTTGTTAGTTTTAATCATTGCTATATACATTAGCAATCAGTACTGAAAGTAAGAATAATGGTAAATGCTTTGGTTATATATCTATAATAAGGAAAATCAAACTTACTTTTTATTCAAGTTTTCTTACATTTTAAAACATTATCCAAAATATCACTGTTATTAGAAAAGCTTTAAACAATAATTTTCCTAAAAATATTTTTTTCACTACTTTATATCAAATCCACAATAATCTCTTTTTCTCCAATTTAAAATACAATATATTTTATGAACAAATTACCTTGGCTTTTTCAATTTTTTATCCTTCTATGCTTATCTATAATAGAAAGTTGAACCTAAATATAGGTCACCTCTACGAGTTTAAATAATCAATTTTTATTAAGATTTATTTAGAAATAATTCATATTGAATGATCTAATTCAAAATTTGCATAATTTAATGTCAATATAATAAAAATTAACTTGCATAATTATAATAATATGGGAGAATTCCCTGCCGCTTTTAGCGGGTAAAAAGGCAAAACTATACTTAGTAGTTTTTTATTGTTTTTTGGGACAGAGGAGCAAAGTTAGTCATGTCCGCAATAAAAATGAAACGAGTTTTAACCACACCTGCATTGATTGCATTTGGTTTAGCTTATATGGTTCCTTTGGGGATCTTTACCACTTATGGGGAAGTCACTGTTACAAGTAATGGACACTTACCTATAGCCTACATCATAACCCTTGCCATGATCTTTTTCACAGCATTGAGTTACTGCCGAATGGCAAATAAACTCCCTATTGCTGGTTCGGCGTATACCTATGTGCAACGAACCTTTGGAGGAAAAGTTGGTTTCTTAGTTGGTTGGGCACAAATTCTTGATTACCTTTTTTTACCAATATTAAATTATTTGGTTTTAGGAATATATCTACATGAACACTTTGAGAATATTCCAGCCTATGTATTTGTATTAGTATCGATTATGGGTGTTAGTATATTAAATTATCTTGGAATCAAGTTAATCAATTGGGCCAATATCACTTTAAATTTATTTCAAGCGTTATTTATCGTATTGTTTATTATTATAACGTTAATAAATGTTGATTTAACACCCGAAACGATGCTCAAACCAATATCAGTTACACCAGATGACTTTAGTGGTTTATTTTCCGGAGCTGCTATATTATGCCTTGCATTTTTAGGTTTTGATGCAATCGCGACACTGGCTGAAGAATCAAATGAAGCGAAAAAAACCTTACCAAGAGCAATTATTGGTACCGTACTTATTGCTGGTTGTATATTCTTAGTTGTTTCCTATTGTGCGCATTTAGCGTATCCACAATGGACTGATTTTGTTGACAATAGAGATACAGCGAGTTTGGATGTAATGCATAGAGTTGATAGCATAAGTCACCTAAGCAATATTTTCGGCAAATATGGGGATAACTTTATTTATAATTTCTTCCAAACAGCATACTTAACAGGTGTATTTGCCTCAACCATGACAGCTCAGACTAGCGTTTCTCGAATTTTTTATGCAATGGGGCGTGAAGGTGTATTGCCTAAACGAATCTTCTATAGAATTCATCCTCGATTTAGAACACCTTATTTATCAATAATCTTCGTGTCGATTTTTTCATTATTCGCTTTGGTACTTGATTTAACCTTAGTAATATCGATGATAAGTTTTGGTGCATTAGTAGCTTTTACCTTTGTCAACCTATGCGTTATTAAAAGCTACCTTGGTGGTGAAACGAAGAAAACAATGTTGATGCTATTAAAATATGGATTAATGCCTGCAATTGGTTTACTACTTTCTTTGTGGCTATGGACTAGTCTTGAATCGACAGCAATGATGGTTGGTTTGATTTGGTTGGCATTTGGATTCTGTTATTTACTTTATTTAACTAGATGTTTCACAACTACATTGCCATCAATTGATCATACAGAATTGGATTCGATTATAAAAGATTAAATTAATCTATTCCGTCTACTTAAAAGTATTTAGTTAATGCCCTTTTAAAAATAATCCCGTCAACTTAGGTGACGGGATTTTCTTTTCTTTAAAAAGAAAAGTTAAAAATTATTCCCCAAAACCAGTAGCAAATAATTCGCGGATTTCATCCATTGCAGCTTGCTCGTCTTCTCCATCACAGATGATTTCAACAGTTGAACCACCTTTTACACCTGCTCCTAGCAGCCCCATCATACTTTTTAGTTTAATTGCTTTGTCGTTATAAACAAGCTCAATTGATGATTTATAGCGACCGGCTAATTTAACTAATGCCGTTACTGGGCGCGCATGAAGACCGGTTGAATTTTTTACTACCATTTGCTCTTTTAACATACTAAGTCCTTCTTTCTATCTTAAGTTAATACAATACCTAGTATTTATATCATAAAATAATCTGTTTTGCTCATTTTTAGATATAAATTTTTATAATTTATACAAAGCTTTTTATTAATTTAAACTTAATACTATTTTATGCCCAATAATATCTAACTACATGAAAAAAAACAGGCGCTGCAAAACAGATTGAATCAAAACGATCAAGAACACCACCATGTCCGCCAATTAGGTTACCCCAATCTTTTACCCCCCTATCACGCTTTATGGCAGACATAACTAATCCGCCAAAAAATCCTAGCAAGGTGATCATGAGTGAAATTAAACCAGCTTGAATAAAACTAAATGGCGTAATCCAAAACAGACAACTACCAATAAAACTGGCTGTAACTATGCCACCAATAAATCCTTCCACTGTTTTGGATGGTGATAAATTAGGGCTAATTTTATGTTTACCAAATAATTTACCAAAGACATACTGCAAAACATCTGACATTTGAACAACTAACACCAAAAAAGCAATAAGTAATAAATTTCGGTCGTGATAGTTATCAATTTGGAGTGACAATAAGGCAGGCACACAAGAGATATTATATACGGTGATGACTAATCCCCATTGTACTTCGGCCGTTCTGTCTAAGAATTTAAATGAGGATCCGGTAATTGTGGCTAAAATAGAAAGAATTAAAAAACCATATACTGGAATGAATATGCTAAATAGACCATACCATGAAACAGCAACTAAAATATATTGCGCCGGCAACGCTATTCCAAAAGCAAATATTAAAACGTAATAATCATCTCGGCTAATACTGGTCAGATTAAGAAACTCTCGTAATGCTAAACCCGATACCACGAAAAATAAAAAAATGACGGCTAATTTTCCGATCAAAAAAGCAGTACCTAAAATCGCTACGATGACCCACCACGCATTAATGCGAGTATTTAAATTATCAATAACCCGATTAGGTGATCGAATTCGATGTTTTAACATGAGTCCAATTAACGACGCAACGATTAAAAATAGAGTAACGCCCAAAAATAACAATAAAGTATGGTATTGATAGTTAGACATCTATTTCCTCAAGTTGCTGATTTTTTTAATACTTTAAAAATGAATGTTGAAATCATTTTACAATAAATTATAAATAATACGACTGGCAAATCCGCCCATAAAGAGTAAAAGTTGGATCATCACTGTCACTATTTGAATTTTGAAAAGTCGTAATGTCCCTTTTTCGCGCTCATACATTGTTCGAGATTTAGAAAAATCAGATTTAATTAAACCTAATTTTACAAGCGCATGATCTAACTCTTTCAACACTATTGAGGGTTCCTGAATATATGGCGTCGAATATTCAAAAAGTTTGATATCGAAATTAGTCCTAAGTGCATAATATTGACTTATTAAGCCAAAAATAAAAACAAAAAAACAGATTAAACTTATCAGATTTGAATCATTAATTGCCAGATAAATAAAGCCAATGACCAACGCAGAAATTGTTAATAACCCAGAAAAAATATTAATTTGCTTACTTAAAGAAAGTAAACTACACAATGTCACAATTTCAGTTTGATTGGTCTGAAACTGTTTTCTATTATGATCAGATTTCAGCATGTAGATTTCTGCTCCATTCTATTAATATTAACCGTTGTCTAGTTGAAATAACAATATTACGCCGACATGTTCTTACCTTAGCTATCGCATCATCAACATTCTTGGCTCGATGAGTCCACAACAACCACGCGATAACTGCTGTCGCACTTCTTGAATAACCTAATGCACAGCAGACTAACAATCGACCTTGGAGTCGATATTGTTCAATGATTTCAGCCGTCATTTGACATTGCGCTTGCGTGAGCGGTGTCATATCCAAAATGGGCATTAGCATATAATTACCTTTAAATTGACCTATCGGCAGTTCTGCACATAAATCAACAATAGTTGTAAATTGATTGTGTTTCAGATAGTAGGTTGAAGGAATTCTACCTAAATAAACGTTATCCTCAATGAAATTGTTTGGTTGGTGCTTAAACGTCCATAAACGTGAATTGATCCACATAATGATAAAATAAGGCAAATATAATATAATAACGACGAGTGAAAAATGCCCGTTAGATTGTTTTTGAAATCCTTTTGCACCTATCAATAAATAATTAAGCGCGACCAACAAAAATGCTCCAGAAAGCCAAAATAACCAAAGTCCCCAACCCCTCATATAAATGGCCAAACTCATGGTTAACAGAGTTAAACAACAATAAATAAAAGCCCAACGATACTGTTTTGATAAAGACGTGAATTTTAATGGCGATATTCCATTATTAGGCCATAACCAAATACACAAACAACCTACCCATACACCTGTTGGGATATCAAAAAAATGATGTTGCCAGGTTGTTAATACCGATAGCGCAATTAACAAACACCAAATATGCAAAATATTACGGAAAAAAGTCTGAAAATAATTAGCATAGAACTGCCATAAAATAATAAGTAATGTGATATGTAATGATGGGGCTTGATTAAAAGGTTTATCAAATCCCATAAGAATATCAAAAAGTAAACCAAAAAATCCGTCCATAGCTGGACGATCAAAACTGAATTTAAGTGGGAAAAGAAGAAAACAACAGACACAAATAATTTGTGCGGTTAATAATCTAAAACAAAGTGTTTTTAATGACTGATTCGATTTTGCTAGTAATATAGCAAGTCCATACATTAAATCTATCGACCAATAGGGCACAATCGTCCATGACCAAAGTGGTATGATCGTTTCCCAATCAAAAACAATGCTACTGACATCATTACGTTCAGCTGTGAATGCATTGCTAAAATTGTAACTAGCAAAGAAGAATACCGTTAACCCGATAAGCCATAAACATTTGTTAATGTTTAATTGAATAGAACACTGCTTCATCATAACGTTAATCAATTAATCAAGGCGCTGAGCTAATGACACCGTAAAAATCCCCCACTGATCAATACGCATTGTGACTTTTCGAAAGCCTGCTGCCATGACAAGTTGATCCATTTCAAGCTGTGTCCGTCTGCGCATTATCCATGGTTGCCCGTCACGATGTGAAGTTAATGCTCGGGCAATAAACTCAAGTTGAGGATGCCAAGGTTGATTGGTATATATTAAATATCCACCTTTGGGGATAGCATCCGCTAAACCCGATAAAGATTCACGTAATAATGAATTATCACTAAACAATTCATACAAACCAGAAACGACAGCTAATGTTGGTTTAGGCGATAGGTCAGCTAACTGCTGTCTGTTAAAAGCATCGCCCTTTTCAAACTGTACAAGGTGACTTAAGCCTAATTCAGTAATCAAATTTTGACCATCACGAATATTAATATCGCTATAATCTCTAAGCAGTACTGAATCAGGTTTCTTGGCTAATTGATTAATAGTCTCAAGAATATAACGTCCATGACCTGCTGCTATATCAACAATATTGACGATATTATCGTGTTTTTGTAATTGCGATATGGCTAATTTTAATAATTCTTCAAGATGTATTTTACGTTGCCGAATTCCTCGCCAACCCATTGATTGCAAATAAATATAGTCAAAAAACTGACCTAATTTTGAACTTCCTGAAGGTTGATTACGATAAACATAATCCAATGTGCTACCTGAGTCGAACCCAGTTTCAACTCCAAGTTTGATACCATCAGAAATTTTACTGGCATATTTCAAATTAGCTTTGATGAATTTCCAGTAAAGAGGTTTAACTATTCCCTTCACAGGCAATGATAAATTATCGGCTTCTTGCTTAGTGTAACCAACAAGATCTGCGTTAACCAAAGAAGGGATAATTAGTTGATTTGCAAAGCACCCTATAATAAAACGCCTTGCTTTTTCAATAGCGATATGGCGTTCTTGTTCACCAAACGTGTCATGATAAAAATTAGGCAAAATATGAAATTCTTTTTGAGTTGTACCTAAATTTTCATAAAACTGTTTCTGAGGTTTGCGTCTGACAACAAAATCAGAACCAGAAACAAATATTTGAGTTGGCACTGTTATTGCATTAGCATCTTTAACAATACGATCAGCTACAGAATATAAATCAAGTAGCAATCTGACTGAAATTGGTCGAGTGATTAATGGATCTTGATTAAATGATTCTGCTCGTTGTTTGTCATGAGTCAATAATCCAGATTTAACGTAACTATTAACAAAAAAATTACCTTTCAGATTATATAATAATTTTAAACCAGGCACTGCCAAAGGAACATAAAGTTTTACACGAAAAGCAGGCGCTCCTAGTACTAAGGCTCGAATATTAGGGGTATAGTCATGTACCCATGCACTTGCAATGACGGCACCCACACTTTGTGCAATTATTGCAATATCTTGTTGTCTTAAACTATATTCTTGGGTAATGTGTTCAATAAAAGCATTCGCATCCTTGATCAACGTGGCAAAATTGGGGGCATCGCCTCGTTCACCTTCTGATTGTCCATTACCTCGGGCATCCCATGCGAAAATTTGAAAATTAGGTAATTCAAGTTCGTCGGCAAGATGCGCTATTCGACCAGAATGTTCATGTCCTCGATGAAAAAGCACAATCGCTTGTTTGGGTTGAATATCGCCATCTATTGCCGGCCAATAGCGATAAAATATTTGGCATCCATCATGGCTTGTGAATGTTTTTTGTTGCTGTTGACGCATCGACAACTCCTTGTTAAATTTTAGCTTCTTGCAAACCTTTTCGAATTCGATTCACAGTCGTCCATATGAGTAAAAAAATAATTATCCCTAATAACGCATTTATCCAATTCAATGGTAACAAACCGGTAGCAATACCTAAACTGATTAAGCTAAAAATAAAAGCTCTATCGCTTTTTCCCATTGGACCGTCATACCGTCTGGATGCACCAATTAGTAACCCTAAAACACCACTATATTCAGTTAAAAAAGACAGTAACACAATCAATATCACTAAACCAGTATTGACACTTGGCACCTGAATAAATACTAATAATAGCGCACAATCGGAAATAACATCCGTTATTTCATTTAAATATGCGCCCAAATTAGATTTTTGATGATACTCTCGTGCTAACATGCCATCAATGGCGTTGAGCGCCATTCGAATAAACATCCATACTGGAATTAAGAAAAATAGCCAAAGATATTCAATAAAATAACTCACAATCAAGGCGATAAAAATAGAGCCTATACAAGCGAATAAAGTGACCTGATTAGCGGTAATGTTCGCACTATAGAATTTCTCAACGCAGGGACGAAGTAACGATTGAAATCGTGATTTTAATTGATAAATTGATAACACAAACAATCCTTTTATAAATTATCTTTTTACTATTACTTACACTGAATCGTCATGTACTTTAACATTTAAACAATCCGTTGTAACTGGGTATACTTTAATGAACTTACCATAAAATGCAAACGATTAAGCACATTAACTTCACCTGCACCATCATCAAAGTCTAAATAAAGTAAGTTGAGTTTTGGGTTAAGATCTCGCATTCGTTTTTCAACACCTTTAGATACAACATGGTTCGCAATACATCCAAACGGTTGCAGGCTAATAACATTGTTAATTCCCTGTTCAGCAAATGTCATGATGCCAGCAGGAATCAACCAACCTTCACCATATTGATTCGCCAGATTTAAGATTTCTTCAGCCTTTTTAGACATATCGCGTATATTATGGAAAGGTTGATAATACTTAAATTGGGACAAAATTTTATTTGTTTTATCAATATATCGATGTGCAATCTTTTCAAAAAAGGACATTAGATAAGAGATATAACTCTTTGATGAGAGATAATTATTGACATTACTATCATAATTAACAAAACATTGCGCAAAAAACTCAATCATTGGTGGAATAACCGGTTCAATACCCTGCTCGACTAGCCATTCAACACTGTGTTGATTACCAAAACTATTATATTTAACGTAAATTTCGCCCACTATACCGATTTGTGGACAATCTTTATGGTGTGTTTCAATTTGATTAAAGTGTAGAACGGCTTGCGTTAATAGTTCGAAGATGGCCTTTTTACTTTGCTTTTGTTGAATAAGTTGTTGCAATTTATGCATATAAAGCGCTTTAAGCTGATCAGCTTGTTGTTTAACTTTCGCTCTTGGCGCAATGGCGTAATACATTTTTGATAGTGAATCAGCAAAAAGCATCGCAAAAAAAGTTATCGGTAATGTTTTAAACCAATTTAGCTTAAAGCCAGGTTGTTCTATTTCATTAATATTTCCAGTACTAAGTGAAATTATGGGAATATCTTCAAAGCCATTACTGATCATCGCTTTTTTGATCAACGATAAATAACTACTCGCTCGACATTGTCCACCCGTTTGAGTTATCCCTATTGCCACATCATTACGGTCATATTTACCTGAACGCAATGCTTTAATAATATCCCCAACAATAATTGTTGCTGGATAACAGATTTCGTTATTGCAGTATTTTAATCCCCATTCGACTGAACGCTTATCTGGTTTAGGTAATGTTTCCAGTTTATAACCCGATAACGCAAAAATTGGCGTTAAAAGCGGAGAATAAAAATCGGAGATAAACGGTGCTAAAATGGTTCGACGTTGCTTATCTTGCTTGCTAAAAATAGCCGTTTTTTTACGTTCATCTGTTTTTAACGGTTGCTGATGATTCATTCGTATCGATTCAATAATGGAACGTAAACGTAATCTGACAGAACCCGTTGCGGTAATTTCGTCAACACGAATTATCGTACCGGTTTTACCTTTTGATTCTAAAATTGCTTTACACTCATCGGTAACAATAGCATCAGGCCCGCAACCAAATGAATTAAGTTGAACAAATTGGATATTATTGGGTTGCTCTGCAACGAATGAAGCGGCAGCATATAAACGATTCGGGTAGCTCCATTGTGAACAAATTTGAAGTTCTGGCGATAACTGGCTAATGCCACCTAATACAGAATCTTCAGTAATTACATCACAACCAAGCGCATTTAAGATTTCAGGCGTTTTATGGTTTATCAAACTATCACTATGATAAGGTCGTCCTGCTAAAATAAATACATATCGCCCTGTTTGTTTGGCATTATCTAATACTTCAATCGCTTTGTTGTAAAGATTCTGTTTAAACTGGGACTGTGCCATTAATGCTGCCGAAAAGGCGTTATCAATGACTTTTTTCGCTATACCTAATGACCGTAAATATTGAACACAACTTTTTTTGAGTAATTTCACATCCGTGAAATTCATCACAGGATAATCAATCGGAATACCATATTTTAATTCTGGATTGATAGCACTATGTATGACTTCTGCATAACTACTCACAATAGGACAATTATAACTATTTACTGCATTATCAAACTGGGATGATTCAAATACGACCATAGGCATAAAAATACGATCCACTTTTTGACCAACTAATTTCATAATATGCCCATGTACTAATTTAGCAGGAAAACAGATACTATCAGACATCACTGTACCTGCTCCTTGTTCATAAATTTTATGGGTCGAATAAGGTGAAAGTATTACGTTGATACCGCTTTGAGTCAATAAAGTATGCCAAAAAGGAAAATTTTCATACTGTCCAAGAACACGAGGTATGCCTATATTAATTTTTGCTTGAGGATTTTCGACAGTGATTCGATCAAACAAAAGCGCGTTTTTATAATCAAACATGTTAAAGGCATGATTATCTTTATATTGATTATTACTTAAGAAACGTTCACATTTATTACCGGAATAATATTTTTGCCCGTTAGCAAAACGGTAGATCATAATATCACAATTATTTTCGCACCCCTTACAACGAGAAGGTTTCGTTTTGTTATTTTCAGCTTTTACTAAGTTATCCAGCCCAATAAATTGTGAAGGTGTATTATTTTCAACAAAATAATTTTTTGCCACTAAAGCAGAGCCATAGGCGCCCATTAATTCAGGGATATTTGAGCTGGTGATTTGCGCACCGGTTAATTGTTCTAAGGCTCGAAAAACAGCAGGATTCTTAAAGGTTCCACCTTGTACGACGATATTATTACCTAATTTACGCATATCGTGCAGTTTAAGCACTTTATGAATTGCATTTTTAATCACTGAAAACGCCAGTCCAGCCGAAATATCCCCCATGGTGGCATTTTCGCGTAGGGCTTGTTTAACTTTAGAGTTCATAAACACAGTACAGCGTGTACCTAAATCACAGGGATGAGTTGATTGACAGGCCGCATCGGCAAAATCAATGGTATTTGAGTTTAATGATTTAGCAAAAGTTTCAATGAAGGAACCACACCCTGATGAACAAGCTTCATTAAGTTCGATATGATTAACCACACCATTGGCAATAAAAATGGCTTTCATATCTTGACCACCGATATCCATGATAAAACTGACATCTGGATCAATATGCTTTGCTGCGGCAAAATGCGCCATCGTTTCAACTAAACCATCATCAATACCAAATGCGGCTTTTAATAACTCTTCGCCATAACCGGTGACACCCGTTCTCAAAATCACAATATCTTTATTGGATGTCTCAATTTCTTTTTTTAATTGAGATAATCCTTTAATCAGTGCACTTATTGAATGACCGTTATTGGGGGCATAATAAGTAAACAGTAGTTCATCATCTTCACTAATTAACGTAATTTTGGTTGTCGTTGAACCACTATCTATGCCCAAAAAAGCATTTTGCTTTTTATAATCTGCGATATTTAATCGAGGAATATCGATATATTTCCGTCTTTTTTTCCAGTCATCAAATGATAAGGCTTCATTAAAAAGAGGAGATAATCGAAAAGATTGATTCACTGCAATTTTTGTTGAAGCATTTAATTTCTCGATAAAACTATTAATTGAAAGTTCAGCACGTTCAATCGGATGAATTGCCGCCCCCCAAGCAGACAACAATGTTGGATAAGGCGTTTCAACTAGCTGATCTTCACCTAATTTCAACGTATTAAGCGCTGCTTTACCTAAGGTTGGAATAAAGGAAAATGGCCCACCAATTAACATCACTTTAGGAACGATATCATAACCACGTGCTAAGGTATTAACGAGTTGAATACAAACAGTATGTAAAACAGAATAGGCGATATTTTCTTTTGAGACATTACGACTAATGAGATTTTGGACATCGGTTTTGGCAAAAACGCCACAACGAGAAGCAATCGGAAAGATTTTGTCATGATGTTGAGCGAGTTGATCAAATTGTTGAACAGGCGTGTTTAATAAGGTTGCCATTTGATCGATAAATGCCCCTGTCCCACCTGCACAGCTACCGTTCATTCGAATATCGGGCGGGCGATCGGGAAAGAAGAAAATCATCTTACTATCTTCACCGCCAATATCAATTAACGTTCTGACTTCGGGATAGTTGCGCTGCACAACTTCCGATGCCGCCACCACTTCTTGGATAAAAGGAATATCGGCTTTTTCAGATATTCCCATACCAGCCGAACCCGTTACCTTGACGGATAGACAAATATTATTACCAAACTTCTGTTTAATTTCATTAAGTAAATCGAGGACTGTCGCCACAATATGTGTATTATGACGAATGTAATTGGTATAAACAAAATTGTCAAACTCATCAAGTACAACACATTTCGCTGTTGTGGAACCCACATCTAAACCAAATTTAAATAATTTTGACATAAGCAGCACATAATCCCCAAAGCATCCATTACTTTTTAATCGATATAATCAATATCGCTTTATTTTTTATGTGTAATAATTATAGCCGAATCTTACTTTTTTTTAATCAATTTGGTTAAAAAATATCTTGTTTTAAAGTTGCGTTTTTAAAATCCTATTAAATTAATTTCTATCAGAGAAAATAGTTAGCTAAAACCATTTTTAATAGGGTGAACTAACTATTTTTTTGTATCTTTTATGAGGATAATAATATGTATTAACTCATTTTTTCTAATCCCTGCTTGGCGATCGCGATAACATTTTTTAAATCTACACCTTGCGCTTTAGCAGCAAAAATACAACCACAATAACATTGTCGATAGACATCATATTCTTTGCAAAGCTCGATAGAACGTTTATAACCATTATTTTTTTTAAAATCGGAAGGGAGATAATTCACCGAAAAAATTTCCTGTATTTCAAAACCCAGTTGATTGATTTTCTGGCTATTTTTTTTAGGACTTAACGTCAATGCACTAGCAAAATAATCGTATCCCAATTCTTGAGCTTTAATCGCTGCCAAATCTAAGCGCATTTTATAGCAGAGATGACAACGCTCTCCTCCTTCGGGCTCATCTCGCAAATGCCCAACTTGTTTAACAAACTCTGCCGGTTGGTAAGGTGCTTCTAAAAACTGGACATTATGCCCTGTTTTCAGATTAAAATCGTTGATGAATTTTTGTTGAACCAGACTACGGTGTTCATATTCAACTCTTGGATGAATATTCGAATTGGCAAAATAGATAGTAATATCAGCATACTGCGCTAAATACTCTAAAACATAGGTACTACATGGTGCACAGCAACTATGAATCAATAATTTAGGGCGAACTGCTTCGTGCTGCCAATCCGCAATGACTTCTTGTAAAACAGAATCGTAATTGATTTTGTTATGAGGATTTAATTTTTCCAGTATATTTTTAGCATTAATTAACATGATGACTCGTTTATAATTTTGATGATTAAAGTCTTTTTAAGCTGCGCTATGATATAGCGATAAACGCAACCATTCAAGCTTAGCATGTAATTTTTTATACTGAAACAAAGGTAATAACTAAAACTTTTTGATAATCTAATTATAACGTCCATATCGTGCTTTTACTCAATAGCCATTAAACCTGAAGTTTATTCAATCACCTAACCTTGTTCATTGATTAACTTATTAAAACAAACTGTTATACTGATTAATTATTCATCTCAAAATCGATATCAATAATATTAGTGCCCTGACACTTTAGAAAATAAGTTTATAATAATTACCCCAAACATGATAAATCCCATACCGATTACAGCCGCTAAGTCCAAAGTTTGTTTCAGAAAGATCCAAGCAATCAAACTAATAAGAACAATACCAATTCCTGACCAAATCGCATAAGCAATACCTACGGGAATGGTTTTTAATGCTAAGGAAAGAATATAAAATGATGCGCTATAACCAACAATTGTAATAATAGAATAAATAAGATGGGTAAACCCATTCGATAATTTTAATGAAGATGTAGCGATAACTTCACAAATAATAGCGAAAAAAAGATAAAGATATGCATTCATAATAATACCTATAGTCATTTGAAAAACAAATTTATTGGTTAAGTTTAACCTTAACGTTTTGATGTTTTTTAACCTATCATACCTTAATCAATAATATTAAAGCTTAATTATGGTTTCATTTCATCATGCTAATTTGAACAAACAGGTAAACTTGAAAGCTATCAAAGCTAGAAAATTATTAAAAAGGAATATTAAATGGTGGGTTGTGAGGGGATCGAATTATGATAATATCATATTGATATATGATGATATTATAAAAACACTATATTAAACTTATAACATAATGTATAATATTAAATATTGATGCCTCACTCAACTTATCACCAGCATGTAATATATCATCCATTAGCAATAAAGTAAAAAGTTGAAAGAAAACTTCTTTTTGTAAATTTATGACACTAACAACACTAACAAAATTAATCATTAATAATCAAACATATGAAGATGTGTTATTATAGTGTTGTATGTTGTTAATAACATGATATTATTTCATTTTATATAGCTGAGCATAAATTAAGGTATTTTTATTATGGAAGAATGGTTAATTGAAAATAAAGACTGGTTTGTTCCTTTTGCAACTCTACTATGTGCAGCTTTTGGCGGCTGGTGGGCAGGTAGAAAAAGAATAGGTATTGAAGTTTTATCGAAAAATAGACAAGAATGGATTAATGACTTAAGAAAACAAGTATCGGAGTTTACAAGCATATCAACAAAAATGCCTGTAGATATTATCTATAAAAAAATAACTACAACATACAACATAAATGATAAAAATGAGATTATTGAAAAAATAAGTAGGCTTGCAATTATTCGCGACTACTTAATTTTATTATTGAATCCTGATGAAAAAGATAGTCAAAACATAAACACTAGTATTCAAAATATAATGTCTATCATTAACGATCTAAATAATAAAGATAAGCAAGAACTTTCTGAAACAATACTTCAAGAATTTAATAAAGAAATATTACATAAAATTGAAGAGCTAACAAAAAATACACAGAAAGTATTGAAAACTGAATGGGAGCGAGTAAAAAAAGGGGTGTAATTATAACTCAATCCCTTTAAACTCATTTAATGCTTGTATTTGTGCATCGGTTAGATTGATATCGACTTCGCCATACTCAAGCAAGTAAGTGCCAAATGACATCAGGAAAGCAACGGTAGGATCTATCTTGTTGGCTGCTTTCTTTTTGTTGGGCTTAATATTGGCATTCGCATCGGTTTCCATCACTACATTACCAATCACCCAAGCCAGAACAGGATCGCTATTATGATTAATGCGTTTACGGCTAATAAATACCTCGGCAGTTTTGACGTTGAGCTATAGCGTGCATAAGTTTGGGGAAATGGCTCAACATCTAAACCAATATTTTGTAATTGGGTTCTTAATTGCGTGGAGTTCCGCACGTCAAAACCGATCAAATTAATATTAAACTGTTCACTGTCTTTTAAAATATCATCCCGTATCTGGTCATAATCGATACAATCACCTTTAGTAACCCGTATCCATTCTTTATTAACCCATTTACGGTACATTTCCTTATTTTTGTTAGCCACGTTAGTAAGTTGATATTCAGGAATGTAATGTCTTGTTAATAATCTAACCTCTATTTCAAACGGAAATGAATAACAGACGCTAGTAATATCACTGGTGGATGATAAATCTAGCCCTGTATAGCAATCTAATCCTTTTAAATCGGATTCAGTATAATCTAACTTACAATCATTCTAATTTTCAACATTCACCCAAGGTTTGGCTCCATTGCACCAAATATTAAAGCGTTTAGTGAGCATTTCGACCCACTGCGAGGATATTCCTCTGGCTTTCTTAATGGTGTCTTCAAAAGCTATCCTATCGACTGAAGTATCTAAGTTAGGATCGGCTTTAATCCATAAATCTGGGTTATCAATCTCGTTCTCGCCATCCAGTTCATAAATCAGCACAAATTGCGATTCGTTAACTTCATCACCCTCTAGAATCTGGCAACAATAATCATAATGCTGTTTACAGGCTGATATTGTGTTACTACCTGCGGTAGTGATAGCAAATAAAATGCCCTCAAGTCTAGCCCCCATACCTAGCTCAAGGGCTGAATATACACTGTTATCAGGGTATAAATGGTATTCATCTACAATGGATAAACTCGGATTAGTCCCCTCAATAGTTGCTGCTTTTAATGCTAAAGGTCGTAATAGGCTATTTTGCTTAGGGTTGATCACTTTAAACTATTGAATTGTGACCTTTTTTTTATTAGCTTGCTAATTATTGCCATTTGCCTAGCATCATCAAATACGATTCGGGCTTGGTCACGGCGAACGGCTGCAGTAAAGATATCTTGTTGCCCTTTCTCCATCAATAAAAATCAGTTAGCCCGTATTGCCACTGTTGTTGATTTAGCGTTCTTTCTCGATACTTGTACATAGGCACTATGATACTTTCAAAGTCCAGTTTTAACATGCTTAAATCCTAGCAAATTGGCGAATAGAAATTGTTGCCAAGGCTCAAGTCCAATAGGTTTACTTCTAAGGTGTCCTTTAACGTGTGGGCAAACTTTTGAGAATGAAATAAATTTAGTTACCACCTCACTATCAAAATAATAATTTGGATTATCTAAATCAATAAAATAGCGTTTAATCTATAGATTGTTTATGCTGTTCTAGATCTACTCCTTGAGATACCAAAAAACGATATTCATCTCTTTTTTGTCTTGCGCTAAGTTATGTGATTTCTGGATAACTACCAAAGCTAACTAATGTACGTTTTCTTGAATCAGGACTAATATAATTAAACCGCCAAATTTTAGAGCCATTAGACTTAACTAATAAATATAAACCATTGCCATCTGATAAAGTAAAATCCTTTTCCTTTGGCTTGGCTGACTTGATTTGAGTATCATTTAGAGGTTTTATAATCTTGACCATGTTATACGAATTTAAGTTATATTTGAGCGTATAACATAATATATAACATAAAAGTTTGAATTTCGCCAAATCTTCTTGAACTTAGTTAAACAGTAAATCAGCTAGAAAGCTTGTTATATAAAGGTTTTTTGAACGTTTTTGAATTTGGATGAATTAAGAAGTGGTGGGTTGTGAGGGGATCGAACCCGCGACCAATTGATTAAGAGTCAACTGCTCTACCGACTGAGCTAACAACCCATTAAAGTATTTTCGAAGTATATAGTAAACTTAATTCAAAAGCAAATTAGCAACACAAATTTTTTTTGTAAAACATTGATATTAATCTTAATATATCATTTCTTACCTTAACGCCCTCATGGTCTAATTACAAATATAACATGTATCATTTTATAGTGGTGGTACTTTATCAACCTTGATAGCGGTCAGTTAACATACAATTTCAGATATTATCGATAAGCAGTTATGTAGCAAGGTAAAAAAATCTCTCGCTAATTTAGCGAGAGATTTTATTGGCAAAACTATAAATTTTTAATCGCAAGATATTGTTCTTGCAACTTGGTTTTATCATCAATATAGCCTTGTTGTTTTTCTTTCTCTTTGGCAACGACTGCTGCCGGTGCTTTATCTACAAAACTAGCATTGGATAATTTACCGGTAATACGGGCTATTTCACCGTCAATACGGGCTATCTCTTTTTCAAGACGCGCTAATTCATCGTCTTTATTAATTAAGCCAGCCATTGGCATTAATAGCTCAGCGCCATCCACCAATTTAGTTACCGATAACGGCCCCGTTTCACCCTCATCTAATAAGACAATTTCGGATAATCTGGCTAACGATTCAATGAAATTGATATTATCACTGATGATTCGATGAACTGTAGGCGAAGCTTTACGAATCAATAGTTGCAATGGTTTACTTGGTGCAATATTCATCTCAGCACGAATATTACGAACAGCAATGACCACATCTTTAATCCAGTTAATATCCGCAACGGCTTGGTCATCAGTATGCTTGCTATCAAATGCAGGCATCGGCTGTAACATAATAGTATCGGCTTTAATCGCCATTAATGGTTTAACACTTTGCCAAATCTCTTCTGTAATAAAAGGAATAATTGGATGTGCAAGTCGTAATAATGCCTCAAGAACGGTGACTAAGGTATGACGGGCAGCACGTTGTTCGGATTGTCCACCATTGGCTAATACTGATTTAGTCAATTCTAAATACCAGTCACAGAACTGATTCCACGTAAATTCATATAAAATATTAGCGGCTAAATCAAATCGATAAGTATCAAAAGCTTCACGATAAGATTTTACGGTTTGGTTAAATTCAGCTAATATCCATTTATCCGCTAATGAATAAGCCAGATCGCCACCTTTGAAACCACAATCATGTGCTTCGGTGTTCATTAGCACATAACGGCTAGCATTCCAAAGTTTATTACAGAAGTTACGATAACCTTCTAAACGTTTTAAATCCCAATTGATATCACGCCCAGTTGATGCAAGCGCCGCTAAAGTAAAGCGTAATGCATCAGTACCATGTGCTTCTATCCCGTTTGGAAACTGTTTTTCCGTACGTTTGGCTATTTTTTCAGCCAATTGAGGTTGCATCATATTACCAGTACGTTTTTCGAGTAAATCAGCAAGTGATATCCCATCAATCATATCTAAAGGATCGATAACATTTCCTTTAGATTTAGACATTTTTTGCCCTTCTTCATCACGAATCAAGCCAGTCACATAGACCGTTTTAAACGGAACTTGAGGTTTGCCGTCTTTATCTTTAATAAAGTGCATGGTCATCATGATCATTCTAGCTACCCAGAAGAAGATGATATCAAAGCCTGTAACTAAAACATTCGTTGGATGAAAAGTTGCTAAATCATCCGTATTTTCTGGCCAACCTAATGTTGAGAATGTCCAAAGCGCAGATGAAAACCATGTATCAAGTACATCTTCATCTTGAGATAAAATAATATCGTCAGATAAATTATTTTCACGTCGAACTTCAGCTTCATCTCGTCCAACATAAACACGACCTTGCTCATCATACCAAGCAGGAATACGATGTCCCCACCATAATTGACGTGAAATACACCAATCTTGAATATCATTCATCCAAGAAAAGTACATGTTTTCGTACTGTTTTGGTACAAATTGAATATCGCCATTTTTCACCGCATCAATAGCTGGCTCAGCTAACACTTTAGCTCGAACATACCATTGGTCAGTTAACATTGGTTCGATCACAACTCCACCACGATCACCATAAGGAATGGTTAAATCATGCGGTTCGATTTTTTCTAAAATAGCTTGAGCTTCACAAGCAGCAATGACCGCTTTGCGTGCTGCAAAACGCTCTAAATTTTGGAACTCAGACGGAATATCAGTTGAATAGATATCACTTGCTTCACCATTGGTATCAAAAACTTCAGCTTGTGCACGAATATCACCGTCAAATGTAAAAATGTTGATCATCGGTAATTGATGTCGACGACCGACTTCGTAGTCATTGAAATCATGCGCAGGTGTAATTTTTACACAACCGGTACCTTTGGTCATATCAGCATGTTCATCGCCAACAATCGGAATACGACGGTTAACAAAAGGCAATATCACATAGTGACCAATTAAATCTTTGTAACGCGGATCTTCAGGATTAACAGCCACACCGGTATCCCCAAATAGCGTTTCGGGGCGAGTAGTTGCAACCACTAAATAGTCTTTGCCATCAGCAGTTTTTGCGCCGTCAGCTAAGGGATAACGCAAATGCCACATAGACCCTTTTACTTCACGATTTTCAACTTCTAAATCAGAAATAGCTGTACGTAACTTCGGATCCCAGTTTACTAAACGTTTACCACGATAAATTAAATCCTCTTGATAAAGCCTTACAAATACCTCTTTAACGGCATTAGATAAACCTTCATCCATGGTAAAACGCTCACGATCCCAATCAACCGAATCACCCAAACGACGCATTTGCTTAGTAATGCTTCCCCCTGATTCGGCTTTCCATTGCCAAATTTTTTCAATAAAAGCTTCACGACCATAATCATGACGGGTTTTACTTTCTTCGGCTGCGATTTTACGCTCTACCACCATTTGCGTTGCAATACCGGCATGGTCAGTACCAGATTGCCATAATGTGTTATGACCTTGCATACGATGATACCGAATCAACGCATCCATAATCGTTTGTTGGAACGCATGTCCCATATGTAAACTACCTGTCACATTAGGTGGTGGAATCGCTATGCAATAGCTAGGCTGGGATTTGTCACCGTTGGGTTTAAAATAACCGCTCTGTTCCCAATGTTGGTAAATGGGCTGTTCGATTTCTTGTGGATTATAAGTCGAATTTTTCATATAAATGCATTAATCCTAATTCAAGGCATAAAAATGGAACTATTTTACAATAAAATAGAAAAACAATAAATTGGCTTAATACTATCATAAAGTATTAAATTTGCTGTTTGAAAACTTAATGACCAAGCATAGCAATACTAGCCATTATGTACATAATATGGGTATTGTTTTCAGATTAAAACCACTTTCTTTATACGTTTTATACCTATTTCTGGCAAGTGATTTCAATCGTTCCTCAACAGGCACAAAATCAATAATATCATGATATAATCCAGAAAATTCAGGGAACTGTTCCTGCAAATTAATCAATAATTGACGATTACCACTACTGCGTTTTTGAGGCCAACAGATTTCAACAGGTGATCCCCCTTTCATTCCTTCACCGACTAAATTATGAGGAACAAAATTATCGGTATCCAGTTGCCAAAGGTATTCATCGATACGTTCAGCTTGAACTTGATCTTGGCAAGCAACCAACACTCTTTGTTTTGCTTGCCATGCCTCGACAATTTTTTGACAAGCGAGTTTTTCATAAAACAATATGCCTGTTTCGCTTGCTTCTGTTTGGTTTTCTAACAGATAGAAAATCACTTTTTTCATAAAAATAGTAATGCCGTCTTATTGATCTAACAAATATTGAATCAACATAGCAACCGGTCGCCCTGTCGCACCTTTGTTTGCACCTGATTTCCATGCTGTACCCGCAATATCTAAATGTGCCCAATGGTATTTTTGAGTAAAACGAGACAAGAAACATGCCGCTGTAATCGTACCACCATCACGCCCACCAGCATTGACAATATCGGCACACGTTGATTTAATCTGATCTTGGAAATCATTATCCATTGGTAAAGCCCATGCTTTATCATCCGCTTTGTTGGATGCATGCACTAACTGTGTTACTAACTTTTCATCATTTCCCATCACGCCCGTATAATGATGTCCTAAAGCCACAATACATGCACCAGTTAGCGTTGCAATATCAATCACCGCTTTTGGATTAAAACGCTCAACATAAGTTAGTGTATCACATAAAACTAAACGACCTTCTGCATCTGTATTAATCACTTCAACCGTTGTACCTGACATTGTCGTTAAAATATCGCCAGGACGATAAGCATTACCATCGGGCATATTTTCACATCCAGCCATAACACCAACCACATTAATTGGTAAATTTAATTCTGCTACAGCTTGCATTACGCCATAAACGGTAGCTGCGCCACACATATCGTATTTCATTTCATCCATACTTGCAGCTGGTTTAATTGACAAACCACCAGAATCAAACGTTAATCCCTTACCGACTAAAACAATAGGTTGCGCTTTTTTGTCTTTTGCACCGTTGTATTCGATAACTGTCATTATCGATTCATTCTGTGAACCTCGACCTACAGCTAAATAAGCATTCATATTTAATTTAGCGAGCTCTTTTTCACCTAAGCACGTCGTTTTTAATGATTCATAAGTTTTGTCTAGCAATTTACCCTGTTCTGCTAAATATTGTGCATTACAGATATTTGAAGGCATATTAGCCAGCGTTTTTGTAGCCAAGATAGCATCAGCAATAATTTTACCCTGTTGTAAATTGCAACTAATCGATTGCGTTTGTTCTTTATCACCATAAATCAAATTAACTTTAGCAAGATTCAGTTTGGGTGCTTTTTCCGTTTTGAATAGATCAAAGTGATACGTTATATCATTCACAATTTGCGGTAATTGTTTTGCAATGATTGAACTATAGGCTGTATTGACGGTTAGTAAATCCCAAGTGATGCTCTTAATATTTTTAGCAACTAACTCTTTCACCACATTTTGAATCACTTTTTTGGCTTTTGAAAAATCAAATTCTTTACATTTGCCACAGCCAACCAATAATAACTTTTGAGTAAAACCAGCTATACAAGGGTACAACAGAGTGGTTTTTCCTAATTCACTACTGATATCACCACTTTTAATAAGTTGGCTAATCATGCCATGAGTCAATTCATCGATTTCATTAACAATGTCTGATTGTTTCTTACCTGAATCTATTGTAATAACTAAACATTCTGTTTTTTGATTCGTTAAAGTATGACTGTTTTTGATTAAGAATTCCATAATGTTTCTCGTGTAAAAGATAATGCGAATAGTAATATTTTATCGATTCATCATGGGATAGCAACAAAAAGATAACTAATTACTCTTATTTCAGTTTATAATAATTAGATCTGAAAAAACGTTTAATTTTGTATAGGTAAAATGTGATAATTCGTCGATATTTAGTTAAAGAGACATTGAAAACACAAGGTGCTATTTTGTTTATCTTGCTCCTTATTTTCTTTTCTCAAAAATTAATTAAAATTTTATCGAGCGCGATCGAAGGAAATATTCCTCGTGACTTAATCATGCCCTTGTTAGTCTTGGGTATTTCTAATATGGCTGATTTGATTTTACCTTTAAGTCTTTTTTTAGGGGTGCTTATTACATTTGGCCGCTTATATTCAGACAGTGAAATGGTTGCTATGCATGCCTGCGGCGTGAAAAAAAATGTCACTTATCAAGTCGTTTTTTTACTATGTATCTTCACCTGCTCGTTAACAATGCTAAATACTTTATGGTTCGGGCCTTGGTCAAATATCAAGCAAAGTCAATTAATTGAAAATGCAAAATTAAATCCAAGTTTAGCGGGATTATTATCCGGACAATTTCAACAAACTCCTGACGGAAATTCGGTCATCTATATTGGTAATGTCAATAATAACAATTTAGAAAATGTTTTTATCGCTAAAGTAAAAACTAAAGATAACGAAAGACCCTCGATCATAATTGCGAATAAAGGCAAAACCGGCCATGACAAAGAAGGCAATCAAATTATTACGTTAGAAAGCGCCAATCGTTACGAAGGAAACATACAATTACAAGATTTTCGTATATCAAATTTTCATAATTATTTGGGAATTATCAAACCTAAAGAATTAGATATGAATAGTGATGATGAAAAAATTGATGTACAACAGCTCGGATTAACTGAATTGCAAACGCTGAAAACGCCCAAAACCAAAGCTGAGTTTTATTGGCGGTTAACACTGATTGTTTCTGTTCCATTAATGGCTTTTTTAGTTATTCCACTGGGTGTCACAAATCCAAGGCAAGGCAGGCTTTCGCAAATCTTACCCGCTTTACTGCTCTATTTGGTCTATTTTCTGTTAGCCAGTTCAATAAAAGCAAATGCTGGGAAAGGTCGTATGGATGCTGAATTTTGGTTTTACTTAATTAATATTACCTATTTTATTATTGCATTGATATTAAATTGCTGGGATAGCATCTTCATGCGTAAACTTCGTCTAAAATTCAGTAAATCATAAAGGGGAAAAATGTGTTTTCGATTTTAGATCGCTACATTGGTAGAACAATTTTAAGCTCAATAGGTCTGAGCCTGTTTTTACTTATTAGCTTGTCAGGGATTATTCGTTTTATAGACCAACTCAGAAGAATAAAAGGTGATTATGATGCTTTTTCAGTTGGTATATATACGGCCTTAATGACACCTAAAGATCTGGAAACTTTTTTTCCAATGGCAGCATTGTTAGGCGCCTTAATTGGATTAGGGTTACTGGCATCTCGAAGCGAGCTTATCGTTATGGAAACGTCTGGTTTTAGCCGTTTTAAAATTGCAAAAGCCGTTATGAAAACGGCTATACCATTAGTGATTATTACTATGGCAATCGGTGAATGGGTAGCCCCTGAGTGTGAACAAACTGCCCGTAATATGCGTTCTGTAAAAATATATGGCAATTCGTTATTAGCTGAACAAGGTAGTTTATGGGCAAAAGATGGAAACAATTATATCTATATTGGTCGTGTTAATGACGATAATTCCATTAACGATATTTCAATTTATGCGACAGATAATAATCAATTATTGTCTATAACCCATGCTGATTATGGCATATTTAAAAAAAATGAATGGACATTAACGCAAGTTGAAAAAAATGACTTTAGTGATCCGGTTAAAGTAAATGGAACAAATCTGATGTCCATGAAATGGGAAACTAACATCACGCCGGATAAATTGAACATTGTTGCTTTTGATCCTGACTCGCTTTCTGCTACAGGACTTTATAAATATTCACAATATCTGCACAACTCGGGACAAGATACGAGCTATTATGATTTACTTTTCTGGAAAAAAATCATAAAACCGGTCTCTGTTGCTGTCATGATGTTACTTGCCCTCTCGTTTATATTTGGCCCACTGCGAAGTGTGTCAACGGGTGTTAGGGTCATCATCGGCATTAGTTTTGGGTTTATTTTCTATATAGCCGATAACTTATTTGCTCAAATGAGTATCGTTATTGGTATCTATCCAATCATAGGATCGTTAATAACCAGTTTTGTTTTTTTACTGATAAGTTATGCACTATTTAAAAGAAGAAATTAAACCAACATACCCTTAATGTTTGTTGATCTTATTATTTACCATTTAACGCCTATCATTCAATAAATGAATGATAGGAAATCAAGATTTATGTTTTTCAAAAAGAGATAAATATTCCCCATACCCCTCTTCGACCAGTTTATTAACCGGTATAAAACGTAAAGCAGCAGAATTAATACAATAACGCAATCCACCTAACGCTTTAGGCCCATCATTAAAAACATGCCCAAGGTGAGAATCCCCTTTTACAGATCGGACTTCGGTTCTATGCATACCATAACTGTTATCTGCTTTTTCAAGAATATGATGATCATTAACAGGACGAGAAAAACTTGGCCAACCACATCCAGAATCAAATTTATCGTAAGAAGTAAATAAAGGTTCACCGGATACAATATCGACATATAATCCTTCTTCATGATTATCATTAAACTCATTTTCAAACGGAGGTTCTGTGCCATTTTGTTGCGTCACATGATATTGCATAGCGGTTAATTTAGAAATGGCTTGTTCTTTCGTAAGTTTATTCATAAGTCACCTAATAGCTAATATTGAAGAACTTAATTAGCAAAACAGCCTTTAAAGCTAACTATTTTGCCAACATCGATTGTAAAACTTTATCTTTAAGCCAAAAGTAATGATATAAAGCCCCGAGAATATGTACCAAAATTAATACGGCTAGCAAATATGAACTGATTAAATGTGTGCTATGGAAAAACAGATAAAACTCATTTGGCATATCGATAGCAGGGATGGAAACAAGACCAAAAACATTGAGCGGGCGACTACTCATCAAATACCCAGATAACGGAACAATTAACAGAAAAATATAGATAAAGCCTTGGGTAGATTTTGATAAAATTCGCTGTAATCTTTGATGTTTATCTAAAACATCAGGGATACCATATTGGATAATTACTTTAATACGCCATATTGATACAATGAAGACTAAAACACCAATTGATTTATGTAACAAATAGATATTCGGCATCCCTCCCAAAAAATGAGATAGAATGATTTTAAACATAATCAGCAAAAACGCTAATATAACTAGCACTGCTGATAGCCAATGTATTAATTTTTGTTGACTTCGATACTGAGGGTAATCTTGCATAACTTACTCACTTTTAGGTTTAGATTTATCTTGCCAATGCTGTGACAAAAATGACGAACGCCCGGACAATTGATAATAACGATTGTAATGTTGTGACTGTTTTTTATAAAAGTCTTGATGATACTCTTCAGCTGGATAAAAAGCGACAGCGGGTTCAATAGCGACTTGAATCGGGTGAGTAAAACGACCACTTGCCTCTAACTCTTTTTTCGATTCTAGTGCTAAATTATGTTGGAATTGATTATGATAAAAAATAACCGGACGGTAAGAATCTCCTCGATCAGCAAACTGACCATGTTGATCCGTAGGATCAATTTGTTGCCAAAAAATATCTAATAACTTTTTATAACTAATTTTCTTGGGATCAAACGTAATTTGAACGGCTTCAGTATGTCCGGTATCACCTTGACATACTTGTTCATAGGTAGGGTTTACTACATGCCCACCCGTATAACCCGACACCACACTAATAACACCTTCGTATTGATCGAACGGTTTGACCATACACCAAAAACAACCGCCGGCGAATGTTGCTTGCTCATATTGTTGCATAATAATCTCCAATAAAAATGATTTTAAAAGACACCCCTTGAAAAAGCTTAAAAAATCACCATTTCACAAGCTAACCATCTCAGTTTTAGGAGGATCGAATATGGCTAGTGGTTGGGCATCTGACGATGCCGTTAATCAACAAATTGAAAGCACCATTGCAGATGCTATCGAAAATGCTAGACGCCAACTTAAACAAGGTGCTCAAAGTGCTGATTTCTGCATTGAATGCGGTGATCCTATTCCAAAAGCACGAAAGCTTGCATTACCTGGCGTACAATATTGTTTAAACTGCCAACAAGAACTGGATAAACAGTCTGCTAAAGCGGCGATTTTATATAATCGTCGAGGCAGCAAAGACAGTCAACTACGTTAATATTTTGTTTATTGCCTAATTATAAAATTCATTGTGATGTTGAAAACTGAAAATCCGCAACTATTTCGATTTAATAAAATCGTTATCTTATAAAAGATAACACGTTTTGCGCTTATTAACACCTTTAAGTTAATCACTTTTTTTAGATCAGCTTACATATAAAGATAAGGATTAAATCATGATTAGAGCGTTACTGATTTCATCATGCAGCTTTCATAAGTAGAAAAACAAGCAACGCTCCTTTTTTTATACTATTCATAACCAAAACAAATAGATAGCGAATGTATTTTAGCAATGGTCGTCTACTTTTTTTTATCTGGATGAGGATCTTTTACTGAATCGCCCTGTCCTGAAACAATATACCAACCATTTTTGATATGTGGTTTTTTGTTATGATCCGGACATGGTGGCAAGGATTTTTTACTTTGATTGGAAAAAGTATAACCGCAATCAGCACACTTATAAGTGCCAGCTGAAACATCACTACCGTATGAAGCAAATTTTTGTACCATTATTAGCTCCTCGTATGTTGTAGGTTAGTGATAAGCACATTACTTATCACTATTATATATAAACGTCTATCAGTAAAAAATCAAGTTTAGATTTGATTAATTTACAATCCAACTGACAATAATTTTCTCATTAATTTTCCAAAAATCAGATATAATAAAACCTGCATTTCAAGAAAAAACACGTTTTTAACAAAAATTCTTCATAAATTAGAACTCACTAAATCTAATCTCGACCATTTTAAATTTAATTTTTTATTTCTCTAAAAAGGCATGGATCAATGCCACTTAAAATAACTTTTTAATTTGGAGGTTGGAAATGTATTTACTACAAATGGCACCGAAATTTTTACTTGCACTCATCATTTTACTTATTTACGTGAAACTATCGGGTAAAAGTCAAATTGCCCCGATGTCTCAGTTAGATCAGGTTGGTAGTATGGTAATCGGTGCGTTAGTCGGGGGAGCTTTACTCAGTCCAACCGTTTCAGCTTGGGAAGCCGCTGGGCTTGTCGCAATTTGGGCAGCGTTATTAATTTTAATTCGCTTTATTAAATCAAAAAATTCTCGATTAAGAGATGCGATTGACGGTGAAGCAATTCAGTTAGTTAAAAACGGAAAATTATTAACAGATAATTTTGCCAAGGCAAACTTGCCTGTACGTGATTTTGAAACTTTAGTGAACATACAAGGAATATCCTCATTTAGTCAATTAAAACAAGTTTGGTATGAATTAAATGGTTCGCTAACCATTATTAAGAAAGGTGAAAAAGATATTGCTGAACTGATCATCGAAAATGGCTGTATTAGTCAAGATAATCTTGAACAACTCAAAAAAGATGAAGATTGGCTCATGCAGGAAATCCATAAACAAGGATATGAAAAAGTCGAAGACATTTTTTGTGCAGAATGGTTTGATAATAAACTCATCATCTACCCATATGATAAAACTGAAGATAAGTCAGCTTAAAACCCACTTAAAAAAATAACCACCTAATTAAATTAACTTTAGCTAATTAAACTTGTTAGTTAAAGTTATTTAATTGCACATTAGGGTCCATAATATCTTCTATCGTATACTTTTCAAGCTCTTTCAAAAATGCTTCTTTAGCATCCGACAGATAGTATTTTAAACGACAAGCAGGACTGATATGACAAAATGATAAACTGCAATTAAGAAGATTTAGCGGTTCTATTTGTCTAACCACAGTACCAATATTAATCAGTTTTTTTTCTATTTTTAATTTAATGCCACCATTTTTTCCTTGCTTGGTCTCGACATAACCTAATTTACTTAAATTATAAACGACTTTAACCAAATGATTTTTAGAAATTTTAAAATAATGACTAATATCTGCGATACTGACTAGCTGATCACCATCTACCGTGGATAAATAAAGAAGCACACGTATACTGTAATCGGTAAAACTTGATAATTGCACTGATTTTTCCTATCTACTTAAAAAACTTATCATCTCACATTATAGGCAATATCAATGATTAAATTAACCCTCTTTTTATGACTAATTGAATTTTTATTACCAAGTTAAAAAACTAAATTATCATGGTGTTATCCTCTTCAACAACATGAGGATAACAATCAGTTTAAGTTTTGTTATGCTGCACAATAATTTAGTATTTGATTTAGATCTTTACTGGCTTGAGAAGTCATACGAAGATCAAATTTATCTTGTAAAATATTCAATATATTATCGGTTAAAAATTCAGGCATTGAAGGCCCTGCATAAATTCCTTTGATACCTAGCGACAATAATGTCAATAATATAACTATAGCTTTCTGTTCAAACCATGATAAAACCAAAGTCAATGGTAATTCATTCACGCCACATCCAAAAGCTTCAACCAACGCCAATGCTAATTGCACTGCGGAATAAGCATCATTACATTGCCCAATATCAATTAATCGAGGGATGCCGTTGATATTGCCGAAATTTTGCATATTAAACCGATATTTACCACAACCTAAAGTTAAAATAACACTATCTTTAGGGACTTGATTTGCCATTTCGGTATAATAATGCCGTTCACTTTTACTGCCGTCACATCCACCAATTAAAAAGAAATGCTTAATATTACCTGCTTTAACTTGTTCGACAACCGTTGGTGCTACATTTAATAAAGTATTACGGGCAAAGCCGACAGTAATAAAATGCTCTAATTCCGTGTAATCAAATCCGGGTTGGTTCAATGCACACTCAATAACGGGACTAAAATCATCTGTTTCAATATGAGTGACACCTGGCCAGCCAACCATACTTCGGGTAAAGATGCGCTCTGCATAGCCTTTAGTAAAAGGATTAATAATACAGTTAGACGTCATGACGATAGCACCAGGAAAATTAGCAAATTCAGTCTGTTGATTTTGCCAAGCTGTACCGTAGTTTCCAACTAAATGTGAATATTTTTTTAATTCAGGATAAGCATGAGCTGGTAACATTTCGCCGTGTGTATACACATTAATGCCTTTATCTTGAGTCTGTTCTAATATCAAACGCAAATCATGAAAATCGTGACCAGAGACAAGAATACATTTACCTGTAACAGGTCTAGTATTGACTTTAGTTGGGATAGGATCGCCAAAAGTATTGGTAGCGCCGGCATCAAGCATTCCCATTACTTTATAATTCAATCGTCCTATTTGCATGGATAATTGAAATAATTTATTAATGTCAGAAGGATTATCGCCAAGAAAACTCATCATTTCATGATATTCGGTGTAAATATCTTGATTAAATTGCCCCAAAACAGCAGCGTGTTCCATATAAGCAGCTGCCCCTTTCAATCCATATAGTGCTAATAAGCGCAGTCCAATGACATCCTTTCCGACTTTATCTTGATCGTGCTTTAACATCACTAAAGAAGAAAAATCCAATAATTCTTGCTTAGTTTTAGGAAAATTTAATTGGGCTACATAGGTTAACGCAGGTAAATGTTCATTAAATTGTAGTACAGCAACTTTGGCTAGCTGTTCTAATTTTTGAGAATAGATATCGGCTTCTGCAAGATACGCCAACATTCTGTCTGCATCAAAATTCACATTAGTTAACGTTGAGAAAAATGTTTGTGCACACCATCTATCGATCTGTCTGTCCACAATGTCATGTCTACGACAAATGGCCGCCCAAAATGAAACCTTTTGCAAACTGGCGACTAAAACATCTTGAAGATCAGAAACTTCTGCTGTTTTACCACACATTCCTTTAGAATAACTACACCCTTTTTCATTTGATTTTATTATTGTTTGCTCACACTGAATACAAAACATCATTACTCCTGTTTTCTTTCCTCTCACTAAAACAGGTATATAAAATACATGTTTAAAATAAAAAAGAAAAGTGAATTTACCAATTTAATTTTTTTAATAAACATGAAAAATTTGAACTTATATTGAAACTAAGAGTCAGAATTCATATTGTATGCCATTTAAAAGATAGACAATTTGATAATTACAATTAAGGAATACTAGAAACGCTTCGCTCATCCTAAGCCTAGTTAGGATATTGTCTGATGATTTCGATAAAAATCGGTTTTCAAGCCAGATCGAAAATTTGCTTTTCCATTCATTTCTTAAATAAAAAATTAAAATTATTTACTTATTTTAACTTAATTCAATAGGTTACATGTAAGAAATATCAAATATTAATCGCCAAAATAAATTTGATTAAGTGATTAAAATCAGAAATAATGCTAAACCGATTATTTTAATCATGCATAATTATTGATTAAATATTAATTGATATTCATGTCATTATAAAAAAGGTGAACTACAATATACTTAGACGGGTAAGCAGTTTGTTATAAATACAAACCATAAAAGATGACATCAAATGTTAATGGAGTAAATATCCTTGGTTGTTCCTCAAGTTAACCGAACCCAGTCAAATGACAAGTAATTGTTGTTATTTAAGCATCAATTTAATGCCATTAAAATCAAAAAAATAATCTCAAAAATAAAATCTTAACCTAGTATGCGTTAATCTATTAAGGAATAGAGGTTAAAATCTAAAATTAATAAAGTTTTAACAGGAAAGAAATATGTTTACTGATTCAAACACTAAACAAATAAGTTTTTGTTTTCATACTCAGAAAAAAAAATTTATAAAATGGAAAAAATTAGCCAAAAAAGCCAATATGACGTTATCAGACTGGATTGTTAAAAAACTTAATTCAGACATCGATATTGTGTTACGGGACATTGTTCTTCCTAATGATATCGAAAAAGATGACAGATGGCTGATAAAATTAACTATACCCTCAGTGATAAAAGGTTATTGGGTCTATTGTTCAAGAGAAAGGAAAATGAAATTAGTTAAATGGATCACCAATAAATTAGATTCCTAATAAGGAATTAATTAAGACCAACTTTTACAGAATAATTCTATAACGCAACGATAAGGTTATAGAGAAACAGACTAAAATAAAACAGAAATATGATAAACATTGAGCGGTTAATCAATTTTTTTTAAATTTCTATTGACGTAGAAATTAAGATGGGTAAAATGCACTGCATTCGAAACGCATTTATTTTTAACGAATCGTTTTGAGCCCGGGTGGTGAAATCGGTAGACACAAGGGATTTAAAATCCCTCGGCCTTTTTGGCCGTGCGAGTTCAAGTCTCGCCCCGGGCACCACATCTATCTCTCTTTATCCTTCTTTCATCGACTTATTTTATCACTGTCTTAACGACACCTTTGTAAGCATATTATTACTAACTTATATCAACATTTTACTAAAAAACTTTATCAATCATTTAATTAAAGATGTTTTAGTTGTTTAATAAAATTCAATTTTTTAGATAAGCCAGATCCACTGCTTGAACAAAAATAATGTAATCATCCATACTGTTTTAATGGATCAATAGCTAACGGCTGAGTATGCTCAAAAAATAGCGCTATAATTAAACTTTTTAGTGACAAGATTAGTTTGGTAAGGAAATGTTATTGGAGTAACTTTTATCTATGATATTAACAACTCTAAAATGAATTATTGCTTAGAACGCAGACCCAAAATTTTTGGGTCTGAAGATTAAACACTAAATGACGAACCACAACCACAAGTCGTTGTTGCATTAGGATTATCAACCACAAAACGTGAGCCTTGTAATCCTTCTACATAATCAATGGTACCGCCAACTAAGTATTGTAAACTCATAGGATCGATAACCAACGATACCCCATTTTTCTCTATGGCTAAATCATCTTCGTTTACTTTCTCGTCAAAAGTAAACCCATACTGAAATCCACTACATCCTCCACCTGTAATATAAACCCTTAATTTAAGATTTGGGTTTTCTTCTTCGGTGACTAACGCTTTTACTTTATTCGCTGCAGCATCAGTAAAGTTAATTGGTAAAGCATTGCCCATTTTATTCTCCTACTATCTTGATCTGCTTATTATATACTGTGTAAAAAAGAAATTACAAAATGAAAAACTCTATTATTTAAATTTTTGTTTAGTTGCTTGAAATAATTTTGAAACTATGAATAAATACCACCATATTTCTTCAATGAGAATACAACATATGTTTACAAAATCATTAAAATCCGAAATATTCTTTCATCAAGCTTTATCCGTTTTACCTGGTGGTGTAAATTCACCAGTACGGGCTTTTAATGGCGTGGGTGGAATACCCTTATTTATTGAGCGTGCCAATGGTGCTTATATTTATGATGTTGATGAAAAAGCCTATATCGATTATGTAGGCTCATGGGGTCCAATGATTCTTGGACACAATGATCCAGACGTAGCTGACGCAGTCATTCACGCTGTGCGTAATGGACTCAGTTTTGGTGCTCCGACTGAAATTGAAACCAAAGTCGCCAATTTAGTCACTGAACTTATGCCATCGATAGAGATGCTACGCATGGTCAACTCAGGTACTGAAGCAACCATGAGTGCAATACGCGTGGCACGGGGTTTTACCGGGCGTGATAAAATCATTAAATTTGAAGGATGCTATCATGGTCATGCTGATTATCTATTGGTAAAAGCAGGATCAGGAGCCCTTACTTTTGGACATCCGACGTCACCCGGCGTACCTAATGATTTTGTTAAGCATACTTTAGTATGTGATTATAACAACCTTGAATCAGTTAAAAAACAGTTTGAACAATATCCAAATGAAATTGCCGCGATTATTATTGAGCCCGTTGCCGGCAACATGAATTGTATCCCGGCTAAAAAATCGTTTTTACAAGGATTAAGAGCGCTTTGTGATGAATATGGGGCATTGTTAATTATTGATGAAGTGATGACAGGATTTAGGGTAGCACTAGGTGGAGCGCAAGATTATTATGACATTGTCCCCGATTTGACTTGTTTAGGTAAAATCATTGGAGGGGGAATGCCTGTGGGCGCATTTGGTGGTCGTGCAGATATCATGCAACAATTAGCGCCAACCGGACCAATTTATCAAGCTGGTACGCTTTCGGGTAATCCTGTTGCCATGGCAGCCGGATATGCAACCTTAACCAAATTGATGGACGTAGGTATTTATCAAGAATTAGAGGAGAAAACTAAAACGCTAACAAACGGACTTTTATCCGCTGCCAGACAGCATAAAGTTCCTTTTGCGGTTAATCAAGCGGGTGCGATGTTTGGATTTTTCTTTACAAATGCTTCCGAAGTAAGCAGTTATCAAGATGTAATGAATTGTGATATTGAATTATTCAAAAAATTCTATCATCATATGCTCACTGAAGGTGTTTACTTTGCACCGTCAGCTTTTGAAGCAGGTTTCATGTCACTTATGCACACAGATAAAGAAATCAATCATACTATTGATGCAGCAAGTCGTTTTTTTAGTAAGATAAGTTAAATTGATGACACAAAGTTTTTGATACCATTAGCGATTAAAATATTAAACTATTAACATAGGTAATTAATTTATGGTTAATCCACTTAAAGAAGGTGAAAAAGCACCTCAATTTTCGTTGCCTGACCAAGATGGAGAGCTAATAAGCTCTAAAGACTTTAAAGGTCAACGTATGTTGATCTATTTCTATCCCAAAGCCATGACACCTGGCTGTACAGTTCAAGCTTGTAATTTACGGGATTGTGCTGATGACCTCAAAAAATACAATGTGGTAATCATTGGCATTAGTACAGATAAGCCAGAAAAGTTATCAAGATTTTCAGAAAAAGAATTATTAAACTTTACGTTGCTTTCTGATGAAAATCATGAATTATGTGAAGCTTTTGGCACATGGGGTGAAAAAGAGTTTATGGGAAAAACCTATGACGGCATTCACCGTATTAGTTTCTTAATTGGGACTGATGGAAAAATCGAAAAAGTCTTTGACGATTTCAAAACCAGTAATCACCATGAAGTGGTTTTAGATTACCTCAAAAACCACTCAAAATAGACATCTTAAAAGCAGATTAACCTAATCTGCTTTTACTTTATCAAAACTATTAATCTCATCCGGATTTGGCCAAGCATTAATAATTGCTTTGACTAAAGTGGCAAGTGGGATAGCAAAAAATATTCCCCAAAATCCCCATAATCCACCAAATACAATCACCGCTAAAATAATTACTAATGGATGAAGATTCAATTTCTCGGAAAAAAGACAAGGAACTAACAAATTACCGTCTAAAGCCTGAATAAGCACATAAAAGAAAATCAAATACCCAAATTCTGGACTGATGCCCCATTGGAATAGAGCAATAAGAATAACCGGAATACTTGAAATAATAATCCCAATATAAGGAATCAACACCGAAAGCCCAACAATTACCGCCAATAATAATCCATAATCTAAACCAAAAAACCAAAATGGAATATACACGCTAATACCTAGAATAAGAATATGCAAAACATTGCCTACAATATAGTTAGCAATTTGCGTATCCATTTCAGCGGCGACTTTATTTAACACTCCTCGATTTTTAGGCAGAATACGAGAACAATATCCCCATATTTTTGCTTTATCTTTCAAAAAGAAAAACATCATAATAGGGACTAGCACGGCATTAATTGCAACTGAAACAAGACCAAACAGGGAAACAATAGAGAATTGTAATAACGAATTTCCGGTTTGCACGACCCTGCTAGTAATGCCTTGAATAATAGAATCAAATAATCCAACATCAATCAGTTCGGGGTAGTGTTCCGGCAGTGATGTCAAAAACTTATTAGCAAAATTGAGCATGTTTGGAATATTGGTTATCAAACTAATACTTTGTTGCCAAACTAAAGGTACCAGAATCATAAAACATGCTAAAACAACAAGAAGAAAAATGAGTAATACAATGATAACCGCAAAAGTGCGTGGAATGCCCTTTCGATACAAAAAATTGACTGGGGTATCAAGCAAATAGGAAAGCACGATTGCAATGAAAACGGGTAAAAGAATTTTATTAAAAAAATAAATAATTAAAAACAGGAAGACTAAAACCACTATCAACGATACCACATGCGGATCACTGAATCGTCTTTTATACCATTCCACAAACAATTTAAACATTGCAAACACTCCTATTTTGCTGTTTATATTAGATTAAGTTTCAATACGATAAATTATAAGCCCAATGCATTTATCGTTTAAATCCACCTAAAATACCACGAGTAATGCGTCGACCGATTTCATTGGCTACTTGTCGCGTTGCGCTTCGAGCAACTTTTTGCGCAAAGCCATCTTGTTGACCACCTCTTGGGCCTTTATGACCAAAAAACAGAGAACTTAGCATATCTAACCAACCACCACTACTGGATTTTTCAGCTGGTTCTGTTGAATTATCATCATCAGCTGATTGAACGTTAGCTGAATTATCCAATGAAAAACCTGCTTTTATTTTCTCATAAGCGGATTGCCGATCGACAGTTTTAGCATATTTATCATAAAATAGCGATTGTTTAATAATCTCAGGAATTTTTTCAGGTGTAATTGGACCAATTTTAGAATTTGGTGCAATAACAAAACCACGCTCGACCATATTAGGACGCCCTTTCTCATCTAAAAAAGAAATTAAGGCTTCGCCGACAGCTAATTCCATAATCACTTTTTCGGTATCTAAATTGGGATTAGCTCGCATAGTTTGAGCCGCGGCTTTTACTGCTTTTTGATCTTTAGGCGTAAATGCCCTAAGCGCATGTTGGACACGATTGCCAAGCTGACCAAGAACGGTATCGGGAATATCGGTAGGATTTTGAGTAACAAAATAGATACCAACGCCTTTAGAGCGAATCAGTCTGACTACCTGCTCAATTTTCTGTAATAAAGCGGGAGTAATATCATTAAATAGTAAATGCGCTTCATCAAAAAAGAAGACTAATTTAGGTTTATCAGGATCACCAATTTCAGGCATATGTTCAAACAGTTCTGACAGCAACCACAACAAAAAAACAGAATACAATTTAGGTGAGTTATATAATTTATCCGCTGCTAAAATATTAATCATACCGTGACCGTTGGCATCGGTTTTCATTAAATCTTGAATATCAAGCATAGGTTCACCTAAAAAATATTCTGCCCCTTCTTGATCAAGCGATAATAAACTGCGTTGTATGGCACCAATCGATGATAAAGAAATATTGCCGTATTCAGACGTAAATTTTTTTGCATTATCACCAATTAACTGCACTAAGGCTCGTAAATCTTTAAAATCCAGTAATAAAAGATTATTGTCATCGGCAATTTTAAATACCAGTTGTAATACATCTGATTGAATATCATTAAGATTTAATAATCGTGCTAATAAAATTGGACCAATATCCGAAACGGTACTTCGCACCGGAATCCCTTTTTCTGCAAACACATCCCACAATTCAATGGGCGAGGCTTCAGGTTTCCAATCAGTTACCCCAATGCTTGTTAGGCGTGCTTTAAGTTTATCTGTTAAAATCCCTTTCTCACCCAAACCGGTCAAATCACCTTTAACATCAGCCAAAAATACCGGTACACCTATATGAGAAAAACTCTCTGCCATTTTTTGAAGCGTCACTGTTTTACCGGTACCTGTTGCACCAGAAATGAGACCATGACGATTGGCTAATGCGCTGATAATAGATAAATCCTTGCCATTGCTTTTGGCTATAACGATAGATTCACTCATACATTAAATCCTCATTAAATTGCTATTAAAACAATCAGTAATATTGTAAGCTAAGAATGCAATATCGACGATTTAACCATTCATTAGCCAACATAAGGAGCTACTATGTTTCCAGAATATCGAGAATTAATTTCAAAATTAAAAAATACAGATTTACGATTTCAAAAATTATTTGATCAACATAATGCTTTGGATCAAAAAATTAAAAATATTGAGTCAGGTATCGAAATCGACACATCCGAAACTATCGAAAACTTAAAAAAAACAGAAACTTAAACTTAAAGATGAAATACACACAATCTTAAAAAATCAGGCATAAATACGGGATAAAACATCAATAGCGTATTAGTCAATCTTTATTCAAAAAATTAGTGTTGTGAAAACAATATTGATGTAGGTGCTTTTATCAAAAGCAATAAATATAAATAAACCCCAAACAAGGGGTTTATGATGATAACAGATAAAACAAAAACTAAAAAATTTAATAATAAAGCGAATTTTTACTTGTTTAATTGTTCTTTTGTCGTTCTTTTTTTACGATTTTTAATCAATACAATAATATTTTTATGTGGAGTTTTCATATTTTAATTTCCTCTTTTTGTTATAGTTATCACACCACGAAAATGTATGGAATTTTTAAAGAGTGACTAGCAATATCCTTATCAGGTATTTTGTATAAAATACTCGCCATCTCCAATAATGGTAGTTACTTTAGCATAAATTAATGGTATTACCAATTATTTTGGTTATTTAGTAAGCGACTTCCATATCGCCTACTTGCGCTACCAACAAATTTAGAACCATTGCCCAAAACGTTTTATATAAATTCGTTTCATTAACTGCGCAACAAAACAATAAGATAGTAGTGTGGCAATTAACCATGGGAAATATGACCAAGGTAAAGGAGCAAGACCAATCAAACTTCCTATTGGAGAAAATGGGATATAAATACCTACGATCATTATCAATAATGTCATCACAATGACCGGAAACGCTGCTGTACTTTGAACAAATGGAATTTTTTGTGTTCTTAACATATGCACAACTAAAGTTTGTGAAAGTAACCCTTCAATAAACCAACCAGAATGGAATAATGATTGTACTTCGACACTATTTGCACTGAACACAAACCACATTAACGCATAGGTAGTAATATCAAAAATAGAAGATGTTGGTCCAATCCAAATCATAAATCGTTTGATATTTTGCGCATCCCATTTACGAGGCTTTTGTAAAAACTCATCATCCATTTTATCCCAAGGTAATGATAATTGTGAAATATCATACAATAAATTTTGGATCAACAAATGAATTGCTAGCATAGGTAAAAAAGGTAAAAATGCACTGGCAACTAACACCGAAAAAATATTACCAAAGTTTGAACTGGCAGTCATATTCAAATACTTCATAATATTACCGAATGTTTCTCGACCGCAAATTACCCCTTCTTCTAACACCATTAAACTCTTTTCAAGCAAAATGATATCCGCTGATTCTTTCGCAATGTCGGTTGCAGTATCCACCGATATACCAACATCGGCGTCACGTAATGCAGGCGCATCATTGATACCATCGCCTAAAAAACCCACTGTATGACCATTTTCTTGTAATAAACGGATGATTCGTGATTTTTGTAAAGGTGTTAATTTAGCAAAAATAGTACGTTGCTCAATTTGTTCTTTGAGTTCATCATCATCCATTTTTTCAATTTCGGTACCCAGTAAGGGAGTTCCTGGCTCTAGACCCACTTCACGACACACTTTTATGGTAATAATTTCATTATCACCAGTTAAAACTTTTACCCCTACACCATGTTCATTTAATGCAGAAATGGCTTCGTATGCGCTCTCTTTTGGCGGATCTAAAAACGTTAAGAACCCTCGAATTGCAAGATCAGTCTCATCTTGGACACTGTATTGCGTTTTTGTTTGTGAAGCAGAAATATTTTTTAATCCCACCGCTAAAACTCGGAATCCTTCTTTATTGTAGTTATGAGCAAGTTCGATTAACTCTTGTTTGCGTTTTTCATCTAATGGCAAATATTCACCGTCTTGATAAACATAACGAGAAATAGACAGCATCTCTTCAACGGCACCTTTGCAAATCATCAAATGATCATCATTACCATTTTGCACCACAACCGATAAACGACGACGAACAAAATCAAATGGCAATTCATCAATCTTTTTATAAAGTCCAACCCCGACTTTTTTAACACTGGTTTTCTCTTCAGTGAAACGGATAATGGCTTTATCCATTAGGTTTTTCATACCACTTTGATAATAGCTGTTTAACCAAGCAAGTTCTAATACAGCTGGGTCAACTTGACCATGACTATCAAGATGATGTTCAAGGATAATTTTATCTTGTGTCAATGTTCCCGTTTTGTCGGTACATAAAATATCCATTGCACCAAAATTTTGAATCGCATTAAGACGTTTCACAACAACCTTACGCTTTGCCATTCCAACCGCACCTTTAGCCAGGTTAGCACTGACAATCATCGGCAACATTTCAGGCGTTAATCCAACCGCTACCGCCAAAGCAAACAAAGCCGCATCGCCCCAATCTCCTTTTGAAATACCATTTATCACAAAAACAATTGGCACCATAATAAGCATAAAACGGATCAGTAACCAACTAACACTATTCACACCTCGATCGAATGACGTTTCAGCACGGGAACCAACAATGGATTTAGCTAATGATCCAAAATGCGTGTCTGCACCTGTGGCAACCACAATTGCCTTAGCTGTTCCACTTACCACATTCGTCCCCATAAAACAGACGTTATTCACATCAAGAACATTATCTTTATCAATATCCGATGCATTAATTTCATCGGTTGTCTTTTGTGAAACGGCGCCTAAAGTGTCATATTTTTCAACAGGTATAGACTCACCTGTCAGTACCGCTTGGCTGACAAAAAGATCTCGTGATTCAATTAAGCGGATATCCGCAGGAATCATATCCCCTGCCGATAAAAAGACAATATCGCCAGGCACAATCTCGCTTAACGGAATTTCAAAATGTTCAGGATTCATATCCTTATGCGGACGTCTTAATACCGTTGCTGTTGTTCGAATCATCGATTTGAGCGCTTCAGCGGCTTTATTAGATCGAAACTCTTGCCAAAAACGCAATAAACCACTTAATGAAACCATGGTTAAAATGATAATGATACTGGTTAGATCGGTTTCTTCCCCCTTTTGTAAAGGTAACCAGAAATCCGTGACAAAACTAACCACCGCTAAAATAAGTAACACAAAAATAAATGGATTATTAAACGCCATTAATAATTGCATAAATACTGAAGGGACTTTTTCTCGGGCTACTTCGTTTTTGCCATACTCTTCTAATCTTGATTTTGCATTTTCTTGCGTTAAACCGGACAAGCTCGATTGAAATTTAGATAAAATGCTATCTAAGCTATGTTGAGCTTCATGAATTGCTTTAATATCTGAGCTTGTTTGTGAATGAATTTTTGTAGTGTTTTTGGTCATCTTATGTACCTATATTCATAATTTTTTAGACAAAAATATGCCTACTCACTGTTAAAAAATAACAATAAGCAAAGTAACTAATTGAATAGCTAAGACTTTAATGCCACAGCACGACCGCACTCAAAGCGATGGCTGAGCAAAAAAAAATCTAGCGAGATAATTTAATTAAGAATTAGATACAACTCGGTGGTTCTAAATGTTTTTCTGAAAAAAGTAATGAACACAACATTAAGATGTGCGCACCATGATGTTTTGAATTTGTGTGATAGCGTGTAAAAAATTGCATATCGTTCACCGTTACCGTTCGATCAATTTCGGCGCGTGAACTGAAAAAATGATTATTTAGACAGGTTCATTAACCGATAATGATTTGTGTTTGAATACATCTCCCCATATATGGGGTGACCCGATTGAGCGTCCATAGTTCTCCTATAAAATTGAACTCAACACTTTGTATTTCAACTTTTCTTAACCCTCATTTTTAACCACCTAATAGTTAAAAAAGTAAGAAAAGCTCAAAGGCGGGCAATTTATACGCCTTTAGCTAAAATAAGTCAACCAATAATCCTTTAAAAACGTCATAACAGCTTAAAAACAGCACTTATCGCCCCAATAAATGCTTTTTTGTATATAAATAATACACACAAAACTTAATATCATTTACAATAACTAATACTGTTCAACGCAAGGAAAACGAAAGTGGAACTCATAACATTACTCGACACTAATTGGTTAAATTTCGTGATCATTTTCGCACTTTCATTTTTATGGTTTTTCAATCGAAAAAGATCACCCAATCAATACCTCGATAATATCATTATATATGCTGATATTTTAGAAAAGACACCTAAGCCAAAATACCAAAAGGATTACTTGAATAATATTAAAAGTAAACTTCTTTGGGACAAGGTCTGTTTTTATCAAACCGGTGACATGAATAAAGAAAGAATCGCAATTTCGTTAATTAATGCTGACATTAAAAACATCATCAATTTATTACAATTAAATTCACTAACCCAATACTTTTGTATCAGACAAAATAAAATAACGGCAGTCAATCCTTTTTTAGTTAAAGAAGTCATCCTATTATGTGTTGGGTTCATTCTCGCTTTTATTATGGTAATATCGAATCTTGATACCGTTTTTAGATCAAATTCAATGATTAATATAATCATTGCCTCGATAACCATTTTTATTATCTTACTGATTGCAACTCAGTTCGCCACAGCGCCTTTAAAAAGGCTTAATACCTATCGATTGATTTTGAAAGACGACACTTTTTTAAAGCGTGCTAATGACCAACTAGTTCGCATTATTCAAGAAAGTAATAATAGTAATCCTAGTTTTGAAAAATCCATAATGAGTAAAGAAGAATCGCATCAATCATAACCCAATTTCGAAGGCTTTATCTGCTGTGGTAATATATAAGGCGACAAATCTGGGCTTTACGTCGCCTTAATAGTTATATGGGAACTAAGCACGTATATTTAAACGGGCATTTTTAAGCTGCTCTACAAGTTCAAGCAATGATTGATTTAACTGATTCATAAATTGTTGGTAAGAAAACGCCTTTTTACTGATTTCATCTAATTGTCGTTCCCAATGCGCAGTCATATCGGGGATAGACATAATATCTGGTAACGATAAAATTAACTTACGTCCAACTGGAGTGGCACGAATTGTTTTGCCTTGTCGTGTTAAAAATTGACGTTTAAATAACAATTCTATTATTCCTGCTCGGGTTGCTTCTGTGCCTAAACCATCGGTTTCCCGCAATATTTTTTTAATCTCTGGATCTTTAACAAATCTTGCAATACCTGTCATTGCGGAAAGTAAAGTTGCATCATTAAAAGGTTTAGGGGGTTGTGTTTCTTTACTGATAAGTTCAGCATCAATACACTGCACTGCCTCCCCTTTTTTCACTAATTTAGTTAACAATCCATTACTCTCTGCATCCGCTTCGGATTGATCAGCTTGTAAAGTTTTCGTTCCAAACAACGCTTTCCAGCCTGCTTCAAGCATTTGCGTTGCTCTAGCAATAAATTTTCCACCTTGAATATCAACATCAATTTGTAATTCAGCGTATTTATATACAGGATAAAATTGTGCTAAATATTGGGTTGCAATCACCTGATAAACTAATTTTTCATTATCCGTTAAATTGTCCATTTTAGCCTTGCGCTGTGTTGGAATGATGGCATGGTGCGCTTCAACTTTTTTATCGTTCCAAGCTTTTGTCCGCAAACTAAAATCAGCGTTTTCAATAGCAGGCTGTAAATCCGGGCAATTATTTTCCATTGCTAATTTTACACTGATTATTTGGTTAAGATGCTCTTCGGGTAAAAAACGGCAATCGGATCTCGGGTAGGTGATCAGTTTATGCTTTTCATATAATGACTGGCAAATATCGAGCACATCTTGTGCACTTAATCCACTTTTTTTAGCCATCTCAATTTGAAGAGCGGATAAATTAAATGGCATAGGTGGTGCAACTTCTTTCTTTTTGTTACTGACTTTCTCAATAATACCGGTTTGATCTTTAATTCTTTGACAAACATTTTCGGCTAATGCTTTGACTAAAACTCGCCCTTCTTCATCTTGATAGGGAGCACAAGCTTCGCTAGGTTGCCACTTGGCCTTAAATATTTCATTATGCTGGGTTTGAAGTACAGCAAAAACTTCATAAAACGGTTTGGTAACAAACTTTTCAATATCTAAATCACGCCTTACCACTAAACCAAGAATAGGCGTTTGTACCCGTCCAATGGATAACACTCCTCGATACCCGCCTCGTTGCCCCACCAGCGTACAAAGACGACTCATATTAATACCATACAACCAATCAGCACGGGCTCTTGCAAGCGCTGACGTAGAGAGCGGAATAAAATCTTGATTACTGCGTAATTGTTCAAGCGATTTTTCAACTGCACTGGCATTTAAATCACTAATCAAGCAACGCTTAATTGTTTTGCGTTTATCGGGTGTGAGTTGACAATAATTCAAAACTTCATCGACTAATAATTGCCCTTCTCGATCTGGATCGCCTGCATGTACAATCTGATCGGCAGATTTAATCAATTCGACTAAAATATCAAATTGGCTTTTTGTACTCCCTTTTGGCATCAAAATCCACTTTTCCGGAACAATAGGAAGATCATCAATCACCCATTTTTTAAAGCGATCATCATACACTTCTGGGGTGGCTTGTTCTAAAAGATGTCCGATACACCAACTCACAATATCGCCATTAGCGGCTTTGATAAAACCCGTTCCTTTTTGATGTGGTTTAGGCAAAACATCGGCAATAGCCCTTGCTAGACTGGGCTTTTCAGCAATAAACAGACGATAAGTTTGATTAGATTGCATAATTATTAGTCTTAATCATAAATTTGAAACAAAATAAGTTTGATAGGATGATTTAACGCTAAAATTTAAATGATTTAACATCTTCAATAACAATGCCTTGTCAGCATCCCTACAAGGCAGAATGCGACAATAAAAACAAATTAAAATATGTTTGTCTAAACACATCAAACCTTGTTCTTTTCGACTTTTTTGCTTTGTCGAGTACCATTCAATCTTAAAACCAGTGTGATAGGCCAAATTCGGTAAAGCTCCATAAATTATCATATTATCCTTTAAAATTTCCAATCCTGCTGAGTCTGTTATTAATGCTCAATAAGGTTGAAAATTGTTACATAAGTCTTAACGCCATTCAAGCGCAATAATTTGCAGAAAATCATTCTCAACAATAAACACAAAAATAACCTAATCTTTACAATGCATTAAAAGAACAGGACTAAGCTTAGTCTGTTTAAGTAATCCTAATACCCTAAAGAGGACAGTTATTATTTATAATCTTATCACAAGGCTGAAATCAGCTAAGATTGAAAGCACAACACTTATCACTTTGCCAATACCTCGTCAACAATGCATGTTAAAGTTTTTAAAATATCATTTAATTGATTAATTATGTTACAAGATTCAGCTTTATCATTTTTTAGTTGTCGTGATTTTAAAACGGGTTTTTACCACCACTTTTTGAACTTAAGCCAAATGGCAGAAACAATAGAAATAACAATAAGAATCAAGATTAACCCAACAAAAGACCAAGGATGCTCACTAAACGGAATACCGGCAAGATTGACACCAAGTAAACTGGTTATAAACGTGATTGGTGTAAATATAATGGTAAATAGTGACATTAAATAGATTCGTTTATTGGTCGATTCTGCCAAAAAGCTATTAATTTGCTCCATAATCGAGGCAAGACGCAATAAACAACTATCGATATCTGACACATAGTGGCTTTGTTGATTAGAAATATCATGTAGACGTTGGCGATCGTTATCATCAATCCAAGAAATCCTTTCGGTTGAAATTTTAACAAAAATATCCCGTTGCGGAGATAATAATCGACGAAGAATGATCAACTGTTTACGTACTCGACCAATTTCTTTATGTGAAAGAATTCGCTGATTTAATACTAAGTCTTCAAGTTTAACAATTTTGTTATGTACACTATCAAACGATAAATTGACTTGATCACTAATGAGTTCGGATACTTGAATTAACCAATCAGCAACATCAACAGGCCCTATTCCTTTTTCTAAATTATCTTTTAATTGGAAAATCGCATCGATTTGTTGATGTCGGGTCGAAACAATTAAATTATCGGTAATGTAAAAACGGAAGGTTACAATCGGATCGGGTAATTCATTTGGCGTATAATTAACACCTTTTAATACGACTAAAATACCCGTATCAAAACGAATTTCTTTCGATATTTGGTTGGGTTTAATTAACTCATTTTTCACTAAATCCGGAATCAATTTTGTCTGATTAATCCACTTAATCGTTTCGGATTTAGCAAAATCCAGATGGATCCAACATGGCTTTTGCACCGTCGCTTGGCAATCATTACTTAAAGGATTGGCTTTACCTTTACCATCAAATTGACAACTAAAAACAGGTTTTGCTGATATAAGATCTGAAACAGGAACGGAATTTTCACTATTTTCATTCGTCATTATAAGCCCCATTTGTTAAGTTTTCTTAATTATATACTGAAATTGCTTAAAAATGGAGCGATTGATTAACTTAATTTATCAAAATTAAGGCATTAAATAGAGTTGCGGAACCAAAGCATTACTAGGGTGCGGAATAATACCTAATTCAACCCCATACCAATGATTAATATTTTCAACAGTTAATACTTCAGCAGGTGCACCTTGCTTAACGATTTTTCCCTGACTAAGAAGCAACACTTTATCCGCATACAAGGCAGCCAAATTAAGATCATGTAACACACAACACACTGTCAGTTGCTGTTCTTTGGCGAGTTGCTTTAATAATCGCAATGTATGTTGCTGATGATACAAATCTAATGCTGAAGTGGGTTCATCTAAAAAAAGTAGCTTTTCAGTTGGCTCCTCTTGCCACAATTGGGCTAAAACGCGAGCCAATTGTACACGTTGCTGTTCTCCGCCTGACAAGCTACGGTAATCACGGTTAGCCAACTTCAAGCAATCAGTTTGTTGCATAGTTTCGTGAATGGCTTGCTCGCAATGAAGTTTACCGTAAGGTGCTCGCCCCATTGCCACCACTTCTTTTACCGTAAAAGGAAACGTCATCTGGCTATGCTGTAACATCACCGTTCTCACTTTAGCTAATTGCTTAGCAGACCATTGTGTCATCGCTTTATCAAAAAGATAAATATCGCCAGATGATGGGGGCTGATAACCCGTTAAAAGCCGTAATAAAGTTGATTTACCTGCACCATTAGGACCAATGATAATGGCAATTTCGCCAGCTTGAATATCTAAAGACACATCATCGATTAAACACCGAGTACCACAATAAAAAGTTAAGTTTTTTGCTGTCAACATCGTCAAATTATACCCGTTATTTGTGCCTTAAAATGAGCCAAAGAAAATAAGGTCCACCAATTAAACTTGTCAATAACCCTACCGGTATTTCAGTCGGTGCAACAACCGTTCTTGCCAGCGTATCGGCAGAGAGTAATAAACAGCCACCTGCCAATGCCGATGCAGGTAATAACACGCTATGATTAGCCCCAATACGTAATCGAATCATATGAGGAACCACCAAACCAACAAAAGCAATAATGCCACTTACTGCAACCGATGTACCGATTAAAATGGCACTAAACACCAACAAATATTGCTTCAAACGAATAACATTAATACCTAAATAGTGCGCATCTTCATCCCCCAATTGCAATATATTGAGCTGATGAGAAAGAACCAAAATGGCTAACAAAGCAGGGATAATTAACGAAGTAGCAACTAACACTAATTCCCACGATCCTTTACCCAAATGCCCCATTGACCAAAGTGATATTTGTCTTAATTGTGCTTCATCACTAATATAACTTAGGCATCCCATTACTGCTCCGATAATGGCATTGATTGCTACACCCAACAACACCATTTTGGCCAAATTACACTCGGCATGAAGACTGTAAAGATAGATCAGAAAACAGATGAATAAACTACCCAAAAAAGCAGCCAACATTTTTCCATACAGCATCATAATTGGTGGAAAGATAGTCGGAAATAAAACTGACAAACCAACCAACAAACCAGCGCCACTGCTGATACCCAACAAACCTGAATCCGCTAAAGGATTACGAAATAATCCTTGCATGACAGCGCCTGAAGTTGCTAATGCCATACCAACAATCACTGCTAATAAAATACGAGGTAAACGTATATTCAACCAAATATTCATCAATGGATCATCAAATGATAATGACAATAACTGAGAAACCGGAAATGTTAAAGCACCCGTATTAGCTGATAAAACCATCAAAACCAACAGCACGATAAACAGTCCCCATAACAATGAACGATGACTATAACGTTGCACTCACTATCCTCACTAAAAATATGGATTTAATTACATTCATGCTATTTTAATGTTCAAATTTAAGATTCGGATCAATAACAGTATAAGCTTTATTATCAAGTTGCTGATGCGCTATTTTATCAATAATGACTTTCGCTAAATCGATACGATGAATCAGTCCATGTACCTCTTGCTGAAAATAGCATTTTGCATTACCTGTTAGTTCCCCATTTTGTAATCCACCCGGTCTTAATATAAGGTATTTTAGCGTGCTAGTTTGTAACCAAACTTCCGCTAACGATTTTTCACGTACCGCATGTCCAAACGCTTGTTTAGCTCGTAAAGATAATGTTGACCATGTATCACCACAACCTAAGGATGTGACTAACACCATCTGCCTTATATTGGCTTGTTCAGCACAATCAATAATAATACGTTGTGCCAGATAATTTCCGGTTTCCCCACCCAGTGTTGAAATAATTGTGGCGTCAGGTCCGGCTAATGCACAAAGCTGGCTAACCATAGATGAGTCGGTCGCATCACCGACATGACACTCAATACCTTGCTCACTTAACTGCTTGGCAAAAGTTTCGTCTCGTACCAATGCAATACAACGCCAACTTGGTTGGCACTGTTTAACTAACTGACAAATCTGATAACCCGTACCCAATTTTGGACTGACACCAAAAACTAATATTGTTTTCATGCTATTATCATCTCAACATTAGTTAATTTTATTTGCTAATGCTCTAAATTTTTCTAACTGATCTTGTTTTAACTGATGTTTTTCATCACGACCCACAAAAATTTTAAACATTGATTGTCCCATATGATTAAGAAAGATCATCGAAGCTGTCGACATTTTCATAAATTTACGTTCAATAAAAGCAATATATTGACAATGTTCAGCTTTAATATGACCACTTAATCCTTTTTGATGACGTAAATTGAAATATTTTTGACTATGCGAACCTGGCGGTAATTCACCTGAAATTTCAGCAATGACATCACCGGTATGGATCAAAAATAACACATCGCCCCAAGTTGTCACTTCATCCCAAATCATATCAAAATATGAACCATCAACAATTTTCGCATCCGGTAAGGCTTGAATAACTTGCGTCAAAGTCACTTGATGATCTTGAGCAATTTTTTCTAATAACTCCTCGGGATTGGTTTGCATATAAGTTGAAAGATTACTGATATGAGTTTGCTTATCTACCATGTTAATATCCTTTAATGATGTGAAATAGGTTGATTATTTTTCTTTTCAGAATGTGCACCAGGCATAGCAGGATGACCTTTCATTGCTTGCTTAGCCTTTGCCATTTTATGCTGTAATTCAATATGTTCGGGGTTGTTCAGTTGTAATAACAACTGCTGCAAAGCTTGTAAAATATTGCTTGACCAAAAACGACCAGATAATGTCAGTCGTAAACAATGATCCTCATCTTGAAGTAAACCAACTTGATGCCACTGTTTAATTAAAGGATCAAATAAATGACTATGCTCGGTCAATTTAGTCAAATCCACTCGACCTTTCTCAATGCCTGCTTGTAATTGATGTAACCAATCCCCTAATAAGGATTTATCTGTTAACATCATTAGGGGTTTTTTGCCCTGATCAAGTTGCATATAATACTGATTTAAGTCACGATGAAGCATATACGAATGCGTATCTAATTTACCACCAGCACACGATCCAAAGCCAAAAAAATGCGAACCTTGCTTAATCAAAAAGTTGTACAAGTTACGTTCACGACTTGTTTTAGCCCAATGCGCATTGGTCAAATGAACCCACCCCTGTTTAGCTAAAAACTCAGCACCTTGATGATAAAAATGACATTTGTCACTTACTGACGGCAACGCTATACGGTTGTTTTCTACCCCTTTTGCTAACGGTGTGGTAGGTAGTAAATTTAGTGAATAAAGATCAACACCATCTAACGGAAGATCATTGACGATTTCAAGATCACGTTGCCAAGTTTCAATAGTTTGATTAGGTAAACCAAACATCAAATCGCAGACTAATGCCACACTATCACGTGAAGCAATACGCTCAAAATTTTTGATAATTTCTTGTTCTGTTGATTGACGACCTAACTTCTGTCTGATTGTCGTATTGAAGGTTTGTATGCCAATTGAAAATCGATTAGCACCCGCCTCAATATAGCTATCCACTTTTTCATCATCAAAATCCGAAATACGCCCTTCTACCGTAATTTCGCAATCGGGGGCTAAAGGCGCATATTGCTTAAGATAACTTATAACGCGTGCTAATTGCCCGGCAGCTAAAGCCGAAGGCGTACCACCGCCAAAATAAATGGCATGAACGGGGGCGGATTGCATGGCTTTATTATTAATTTCCAATGAAATTTCTTTCAATAAATAATCGATATAAGTACTTGTATCAAATTTACGCAAGGGGTTTTGATAAAAGCCACAAAATTGACAATGAATGTCACAAAAAGGAATATGAATATAAATAAGACGCTTTCGACCACGCAAATCAGCATTTTGAATTTCTTGCCATTTTTGTTCAATTTCGTGTGGGGCAACGGGTAAACTTGCCTGTAAGGGCATAACCGCCCAGCGATCCTTAAAAGGAAGTGCTGAATTTAACGCATAAAAAGGACTAACATCTAAAGATTTCATAACTGCCATTCTGATTAAATATTCTGTAAAGATTAAATAATAATTATTATCATTTATCAATATATTTTATTTATTTTTTTATTAACCCGTTGATACTTAGATAGATATTTTTATTTTTTCAATGACTGATGAGATTCTTTTACTACCAATTTGAATCTTCATTTTTCAATTTTTTGCCATTTTTAACAAAATATTCACTTATAACATTCATTGTTCTTACTTTATTTCCCCTTAGTTTTAAACCGAATATCCAACTAAAACGTAAAAATATCACCACACCACTATTGATAATAGTTCTCATTTTCAATATAGTGTAATGCAACTGTATTTTAGCTATAGGAATTATGTAATGATTAAAAAAATATATACAAACCTGAGTATTATTTTACTTATGCTTACATTATCAGGTTTAATAAATATCAGTTCAGCTAATCAAAGAATTGTCATAGCTGGAGGATCGTTAACAGAGATTGTTTATGCTTTGGGAGAAGGTCAACATGTGGTCGGTGTTGATAAAACCAGTACGTATCCGGCAACAACTCAACATCTACCCCAAATTGGATATTGGAAACTGCTCAACATAGAAGGTATATTATCGCTTAAACCAACGCTATTTATTGCCTTTAATGATATTGAACCCGACAACGTTTTAACACAAATGCATCAAGCCAAAGTTGACGTATTGGCATTACCACGCGTCCCCGGTACGGTTGAATTACTTTATCAAAATATTGACAAAATTGCTCAAAAACTTAACAAGCAACATGAAGGTAATCAATTAATTACCAGAATAAAAACCCATCTTTCCAAGCTACAAGACAAGATTAAAACGCATCCCCAAAAAACCAAAGTATTATTCATGATGACAATGGGAGGAAGTAATGCCATTGCCGGTAAAAATACCACCGCTGACGCCTTAATCACCATTGCAGGTGGTGAAAATCTAGCGACGCATAACAGCTATAAAAATTACAGCGCCGAATCGCTAATTGCGATGAATCCTGATGTTATTTTATTAAACAGCCATTCCATACAACAATTAGGGGGTATGGATAAATTACAAACGATATCTGGCATAACCGAAACATCGGCTTACAAAAATAATCGAATTAAAACCATTGATGACAGTTATCTTTTTGGCATTGGGCCACGAGTGGATGAAGTTGCTACCCAGCTTTATCAAATTTTTTACCCAGAATAATCAATTGAAAGTACTTTAGATTATTCAGCATTAAAGGCATTTAACAGTAACGATAAAACAATCAAACATCACGAAAACTGTTTTTAACGAATGATAAAAATCATTTAATTTAGATTAGTAAGATTGAAGGTTAAACATGTTATATATTAAGAATTTAAAAAAAACGGGCACACTAGCTTTAGGCTTAACATTCGTTATGCCTGCCATAGCAACTGAAAAACATGATGATGATAAAATCAACGATGTCATGACAGTAACGGCACACGAATCAATCAAACAACCGGGTATCAATACTGAAATTTCCGAACAAGATATTCGACGAGACGGCGGGACTAATTTTGGCACGCTTATGCGCTACCAACCATTGATTTCAGCATCGGGCAATATATCGGGTTCTGGCAGTGGTAAAAGTAGTTGGGACAGAGGAGGCTTTACAGGTTACAACATTCGAGGATTAGATGCTAATCGCGTTTCTATCGATATTGACGGAATGCCACTGCCTATTGCACAAGGACGCGTTAATTCTGTCGGGCGAGCAGGCTTTGGCTCGTATGGAATAGGACGCGATTATATCGATACCTATATGTATAACAAAGTCAATATTCAATCTGGCGCAACTTCGGTAAGTAATGCCAATAATGCACTTGGTGGATCGGTGTCGTTTCAAACTAAAACTGCTAGCTATTACCTCTACCCCGGAAAAACCAGCTATTTTGGATTCCAAAATAATTATGACAGCACCGACAGAAGCTATCATCAAGGTATCACATTAGCAGGCGGTGATGATGAACTAAACGGAATTATCGTATTAAGTCGTCGTGATGGGCAGCAAGGAAGAAATTACGGAAACTCAATTAATAACTATCCGGAAAACTACCATTCAAATTCAATCCTTGCGGGTTTCAGCTGGCAAATGACTGATGAGCATCAACTTAACACAACTATCGATTACAATAATAAAACTAAACATTCTCATTATGATACATGGGACAAAAATGGTAAAAAAATTGAATCGCATGATAAGCAACGAAGTAAAAACAACCGCTTCAATTTGGCGATAAAAGATATATGGACACCAACCAATATTAATTGGATAGATAGCCTGACAACGCAATTAAATTATCAACGTACGAATGTATATGACAGCACCTATCTAAATCACACAACAAATGGTCAATATAACATTCAAACCAATTACAATACTAAAGCCTATAATTTTATTACCACCTTGCTAAAACAATATAATAATCAAAAAATAAGTGCTGGTTTAAATGGTAAATGGAGTGAGGACGAATCGCCATTTTATACATCAGCCAAACCAAGATATGGAAAGATTTTCCCTGACGGAGATTACACTAAACCCCAAGCTGACAGCCGTACTTATCAACTTGGTGGATTTATTGAAGACCGAATCGCCTTCAATATTAATGATCATCATAACTATTACTTAGTACCTGGCATTCGAGCAATTTATCAAAAAACAAAGCCACGTCATTTAGAAAATATGGCTGTCACCATTGCAGATGCATCTAGACTAAGCCAACAATATAAAAGTAACAGTGATTTCCAGCTATTACCTTCACTCGCTTTGATGTACGACATCAATCCTAATTTTACAGCTTACCTACAATATAAACGCAGCGCACAAATGCCAAACCAAAATCAACTTTATGGTTCTTATTTAGCGCATAGCACCATGTATGTACTGGTTGGTGACTCTAATCTCAAAACCGAAACAAGTGATAATTTCGAATTAGGCGTTAAAGGTCATCCTATGACAGGAATAACCTTATCAACGGCAGCTTTTTACAATAAATACAAAAACTTTATCGCTTACACTCGCTATAAAAAAGATTTTGTCGGAACCGGTAATCGACTGGTTTATCAAGCTGAAAACCGTGATAAAGCGTATATCTATGGTGCTGAATTAAGCAGTGAATTTAATTTTGGTTCATGGTTCGACCAAGCTAATGGCTTAACAGCTAAATTTGCAATTGGCTACAACCAAGGTAAATCAAAATCGAGCTATTTAGGTGATAAATACATTGAAATGGACTCTATTGCCCCACTCAAAAGTACCATTGGTTTAGCATGGGATGATCCAAATAAATTTTATGGTATTGCAATTAATGCAACTTTCCAAAAAGGCAAAAAAACCACCCCAACTTCACGGGAATCCTATAACAATGATGGTAAACCCATTCCTGATTCAAAAGAAGAATATTTTAGAATCGCAGGACATGGTGTCATTGACTTAACCAGCTATGTTAACATCACTAAAAACGTCAAGTTAAGTGGTGGTATTTATAATCTTACCGACCAAAAATACTGGGATTATTTAAGTAATAACAAGTTATATCGATCATCTGATCGTAAATACCTCGATCTATTTACTGCACCGGGTCGAACATTCCAACTCGGCTTAGATATCGATTTTTAAAATCGCCTGATAACATAATGTTGACAATTAACCCGCTTATGCGGGTTTTTGTTAGAAAAGGAGATCAAGCTAGCCTAAAATTCGGTACATCAAAAAAAACAACAAATCGAATTGAACACGTTTCAAATTTATTCAATAATATGGCGCTGAATAAAGATTAATTATCCTATCGTTAATGGCTACTCAACAGACAACTATTAATAAAGCACAATTAATCAAATAATTATTTAAAAATAACTCAATTTTTCATGAATAAATAATCATCATAAAAAACATTACATGTAATATTTACATGTAATGTTTTTATGATAATATTGTTCACATTAAACACTAACAAAATCTTAACTAATTTTTATGAAAAAAATGAAAGAGACAAAAAGCTCGGCTTTTTATCAGCAGCAGTATCGACAACGTCTGCGTGATCAGGGCTTAATCAAAAAAGAAGTTTGGATTTTGCCAGAAAATACTTCAAGGTTACTCGACATTGAAAAGCAATTTCGACAACCTTTGGTAATAAACAACCAGCGTTTTAATGATAAACAGGAATATAAAGAAATGAAAAATAATAAAGTTTGGTTAATTACAGATCTTTATGATGAATTAAACAATTCTGAATTAGTTAAACAAGGTTCTGCAAGTATCGAAATCATTGATGGTGTTGATGCTTGTTTGCATATTATCATGCATGAATATGGTGACTTACCACTATTTTTAAGTGTATCAAATCAACAAATTATTGTTGAAGCGCTACTTTGGCCTGTTAATATAATTAAACAACAATCCCAATTTAACGAAGAAATTTTATGTACTCGTAAACTTTTCCCATTATCAACCATTGCGATTGAAAAAACGGGAGATGGCTCAGTTAACTATATTATGTATGGTGCGCTCAGTGCGACATCGATACTAAGTAATGTCATTTATGAATTAGAAACCTTATCCGATAATGTGATCAAAGCGACCGAAGCTTACGAACATTACTTCAATATTTAACTACAGAATAAATATCAACAATAAGGAGATTAAACAATGACCATTTTCAAAAAACTGATTACGGCACTACGAGGCGGTATCAACGAAGCCGGTGAATCCATTATCGATACCCAAGCTTTGCGCATATTGGATCAAGAAATCCGAGACGCCGATGCAGAACTCAAACAAGCGAAAGAGTCGCTTGCCAACGTTCTAGCTCAACAAAAAATAGCGGAAAAAGAAGCAAAAAGAGTTAAAACTCAAATTACTGAATACGAAGGCTACGCAGTAAAAGCATTAGATTCAAATAATGAAGAACTTGCATTAGAAATTGCTGAAAAATTAGTGACACTTGAAAACGAACATGATAACTACCAAAAACAGGTGACCTATTTTTCTGACAGTGTAAAAAACTTGCGTCAAACCATTTCACAAACTGAAATTAACATTCGCAATTTAAAACAACAAGTTGATATTGTCAAAGCGACCGAAAGCGTGCAAAAAGCTCAAACTGCGATTGCTCAACGTTATGGAAGTTCGACCGCTAAATTACAAACGGCGTTAGATTCTTTAGAACGTATCAAAAAACGTCAGGAAAAAAATGCTGCCATTATTGAAGCAAAAAATGAACTGGCAACAGCAGAAAATGAAAGTTCACTTGATAACAAGCTCGAAGCAGCAGGAATTAAAACAGGCAATCAAAGCGCGATGGCAATTTTAGCCAGATTAAAAGAAAAACAAACAAACTAAAATAGTTATTTATTTTTTAAACTTAAAAATTATAAATATCGCTATTTGGAAGAATGAAATTTAAGGAAATATAATGGATCTATTCTGGGGAATCTTTTTTTCTTTTCCAGTCGTCATCTTTAGTGGATTAGTCACGATTTGCGTACTGTATTGGTTGGTTGCATCAATTGGCGTTTTAACGGTTGATTGCTTAGACATTGATTTTGATATAGATGTCAAACAACTATCAACTGATAATCCAGCTTCAGGATTTAGCGGCCTACTCATGAAGTTAGGATTCAACGAAGTCCCCATGACATTAGTCATTACCCTAATCTCTTTATTTGGATGGTCAATCTGCTATTTTTCTTTTCGTTTTTTCATGATACCAATTAGTCATTATGCGCTAATTTACTACTTATTAGGATTAATAATTTTCATAACTACCTTCATCGCGGCGGTGTACTTAACCGCATTTACAATAAAACCTCTACGCCCTATTTTTAGCAAACTCAATACAGCCAATAGTCATAAATCATTATTAGGTCAAACTGTTGAAATCCGTTCCAGTACTGTCAGCGAAACCAAAGGTGAAGCAACGTATGAAGACGGTGGAGCAGGTCTAATCTTACAAGTTAGATGTAACGAATCATATCAATTCAAACGTGGCGATAAAGCCATTTTGCTAAGCTATGATAAAACAAATAATAGCTATGAAATTATTAACCTCGACGAGTTTAATGGATAACAAAATTATTTTTTTGGAGAAAAACAAATCATGTCAATCAATCAAGATACAGTCATATTTTTCTTGTTAACAATCGGAATTATATTCCTTGTTATTGTTGGATTTTTCTTATTATTCAAAGCATTTTATATAAAAGTGCCGCAAGGTACTGCACTTATTGTTAACGATATGACGTCAAGACCGAAGGTACACTTTACTGGCGCGTTAGTCTATCCTGTAATCTACAAAAAAGAATTTATGAAAATATCATTGATTACTTTTGATGTAGAACGTCGAGGCAAAGACGGATTAATCTGTAAAGATAATCTACGTGCAGATATTTGTGTTGCCTTTTATTTACGTGTTAACGAAACCACAGAAGATGTGTTAAAAGTGGCAAAATCGATCGGCGTTGATCGTGCATCAGATCAAAAAGCCGTCAGCACCCTATTTAGTGCTAAATTCTCGGAAGCGTTAAAAACGGTTGGTAAACAATTCGAACTAGCCAAACTCTTTGAAGATCGGATGAATTTCCGTGAACGAATCATTGATGTGATTGGAAAAGATCTTAACGGTTATGCTTTAGAAGATGTCGCTATCGATTACTTAGAACAAACACCAATTAAATCACTCGATCCCGATAATATATTCGATGCGGAAGGGATTAATAAAATCACGGCTATCACCGCTATTCATAAAGATGAAACCAACAAACGGGAAAGAGATCTTGAATTAGCTTTAAAGAAAAAAGACACAGAAACGATTGAAGCTAAATTAGAACTTGAGCGTCAACAAGCCGATGCCGAAGCCCGTCAAAAACGTGAAATTGAAACTATTCGAGCTCGTGAACAAGCTGAAACATTAAAAGTTCAAGAAGAAGAGCGATTAAAAGCCGAACAAGCAAGAATTCAATCGCAACAAGAAATTGAAGTTCGTGAAGAAAATCGTCTACGTGAAGTAGAAGTTGCACAACAAAACCGCTTACGTGCAATTGCCATTGAAGAAGAACGGGTTGAACGTGCTCGATCACTTGAAATCGTCGCTCGTGAACGTGAAGTTGAATTACAACGAATCGAAAAAGATAAAGTTCTTGAAGAAGAAAAGAAACATATTGCCAATGTGATTCGTGAACGTGTAGCGGTTGAAAAAACCGTTGCGATTGAAGAAGAAAACATCAAAGAAGTGCGCGAAGTATCAAAAGCAGATCGAGAAAAACAAACTACAATTATCGAAGCCGAAGCACGAGCAGAGCAAGAATTAGTCAAACAAGTTAAACAAGCCGAAGCGGATGAACAAGCATCGAAACATCGTGCGGTCGAACTTAGCATCATGGCACAAGCCGAACTTGAAGCTGCTGCAAAACAAGCCGAAGCGAAAAAACAACTTGCTCAAGGTATTGAAGCAGAAGAAGCGGCAATTGGACTTGCTGAAGCAAAAGTTCGTAAAGCACGTGCCGAAGCGGAAGAAAAAGAAGGATTAGTCAAAGCCAACATTACCGCTGAAACCTTATTAGCAGAAGCAAGAGGAAATCAAGAAAAAGGATTATCTGAAGCAAAAGTCATTGAAGCGAAAGCGACAGCAATTGAAAAACAAGGTCTGACCGAAGCGAAAATATTGGAAGAAAAACTATCTGCTCAAGCACGTGGTGATGAACGCATTGGATTTGCTAAAGCCGCTGCAATGAAAGAACAAGGTCTGGCTGAAGCACTGATTATACGTGAACGCCTAACCGCTGAAGCAAATGGTTTAGTTGAGAAATTCCAAGCAATGGGCACTATGAGTGAACAATCTAAAAATCATGAAGAGTTCCGCTTGGCACTCGAAAAAGGCTTTGAACAAGCAATGGCAGCAATTGCAGCGAATAAAGAAATCGCTAAAGAACAAGCAGACGTACTTGCAGCTGCATTTAGTAAAGCAAATATTGAAATTGTTGGTGGTAATGACAACTTCTTTAACAGCTTCTCGAAAGCCATTAGCGTAGGTAAAGCGATTGAAGGAACAGTCAACCAAAGCCCTGTTCTGCAATCTGCACTACAATCAGTCTTATCACGTCTATCGGGAAACAAAGATATTGATATCAAAGACACATTAAAAAATACTGACTTAAAAGCTTTAGCTAAACAATTTTTACCATCTGATAGTAATAAAGAAAGTGACAGCTAACCCAACTGCACTTTACTGATAATGGTTAAAACAACATTATCACTATCAACTGTTTTCGGTAAGGCAATCATAGCCTACCGAAAACTGTCGCCTTTCTGGATAATGATCAAGAGTTAAAAATGGCAGAAATAGAACAAGAAAACGAACAACAAACAACACTCGATAAAGCGGTCGCCGAAGGCGGTGCTTATGAAATCCTTCGTAAACGTTTGACTTCGCTAGGACAAGAACTAAACCAAAAAACCGAAGCCTTAAACCAACAACGACTGACTGAATTTGGCAAAAGTGACATGTCAATTATCGGACGTATTCGCATCAGAACTGAAAATAACTGTATCGCCAGAGATATCGTTCGATTTGGTGATTGGTTACTTTTTGGTTACAACGTCTTTCTAGGATTAAAAAAAGAAACCAAAATCGAAGACGTATTTTCGCTTTATCAACTTGTAGAACGAGATGGCAATTACGAAGCCGATTCAGTTGATCTATCCAATACCTTTTTAAATATTGATCGCTTTGTTCAAGATTTTAATGAACTCTACACCTATTATAAAAATGCACAATTACTTCAATTAGTTGAACGAGATGGAAAGCTACTTGCCAGTTTCCAAATTGGTGAACGCGTTAGTGACATTCGTGTTTTTCGTTGGTCAATATCAAGTGACAAAAAAACCATTAATTACATCGATAATCGTGGTGAACGTGATATTGCGCTACCACCTGCCTACGATTTTGAATGGATTGAAACCACACGTGACAATATCGTCAATGGACGATTCCCGCATGTAAATATTTTAGATACTGTTTTTGTTGAAACCATTGGCGGTGACTTAACCATAAAATGTGAAAACAACACCAATGACGGGCTGGGAATCTACAGTGAAGAAGTACTCGACAAAAATCAATCCATTAATGATGCCAAAATTGAATACGCAAAAGTCGGATCCTTAATTTTGCTAAAAGTCTTACCGTATCGTGAAGAAAACTGGCGCTATTTAATCTATAACACCCTCACTCAAAAAGCCCAACGCATCGATTTTATTGGACAAGCCTGTATTCAGCTACCGGAAGATCATGGTGTAATCTTTCCTGGTGGATATTATCTACAAAATGGGGAATATAAAACTTTCGATCAATCCATGTCGGGTATGCGATTTAGACGTATCAGACGTTCACCCAATGGCGAAGATGTCCTTTACATATTTTATGATCCAAGTTCTGGTCGTTTAGCACTATTTAACTACAATATGATCGAACGAAAACTTGATAATCCAATTTTAGGTCATGGTTATGCAGTGTTTGAAGACGGTCGAATGGTGGTATTTGAAGGTGAAAATAATGACCCGACTCGCGTTCATCCAATGCAAATTTGGCAAACCCCCTTTTATAGTGACGAATTTGCAGCAACACAACCAACTAACAACAGTTTTTTAGGCAAGATTGGTAATGCGGAACTGGTCAGAGGGATTTCAGATCTTTACTTTATTGCACGTGAAATTGATAACCAATCGGTTTCATCCCAACTATACAGCAAACTAAGTGAAGACACAAAACGGTTATTTGACAGCTATTTTTGGCTCAACGATGAAAAAAATCTATCTTTTACGCCTGTACTACGTAACATTATACAAACGAGTGAATTAGTGATAGATGAATATGAAAAAGTGGAAAGCATACGCCGACAATCTGAAAGCGCCATGCGTGAAGCGATTTCAAACCAACAAGACTTATTAGCCAAACTCTATCCCGACAGCTGGCAAGAAACACAACAATACGTAGATGCACTAAATGCAATTAAAATGCAGCTAGGTAGTTTAGTCACATTAAGAACTTACCGTTATATTGATTTGAATCAGATCGACATAATGGAAAAAGCCTTAAAAGAACGCCAATCTATCGTATCTTTAGCGACAGCCGAATTTTTAGGCAGTGACAAAGCGCTCGAACCGTTTATCACACAAATAGATGAAATTGAAAAGTATCTTACTAAAGCGGACACTGTTGCCAAACTTATCGAACCGATAAAAACCGCTGACCAAATGTCTGAAAACTTAGATATGCTTTCGCAATTAATGGCATCATTAAAATTTGATGACGTAACACTACAAACCAAAATCATTGAATCGATCGCCGAAGTTTATGCCAAACTCAATCAAACCAAAGCACGCATTAACCAAAAACGAAAAAATCTATCCAGCGTTGAAATGGTGGCGCAATTTGGTGCGCAATTCAAACTATTCAGTCAAAGTATTGCCAGTGCATTAAGCTTAGCCACCACACCTGAAAAATGTGACGATGAACTATCAAGGCTATTAGTTCAACTTGAAGAACTGGAAAATCAGTTTAGCGAAAGTGAAGAATTTTTAAATGACATACTGGCAAAACGTGAAGAAATCTTAGAATCATTCGAAACGCACAAACAAGCATTACTTGAAGATCGAACAAGACGAACCGAATCGCTACTCACTGCTGCTGACAGAATTTTAGACAGTATTCCAAGACGAACCGCTAAATTTTCAGATCAAAACGAACTCAATGCCTTTTTTGTTGCCGATCCTTTAGCGCTGAAAATTCGTGAAATAGTCGAAAAATTACGTGCACTTTTTGATAATGTCAAAGCTGATGATATTGAATCACGCTTCAAAAGTGCCAGAGATCAAGCAATACGTTCTTTACGTGACAAATCCGAAATCTTTGAATCGGGTGGAAATGTCATTAAATTAGGGCCAAGACATAAATTTAGCGTCAATACACAAGAACTTGACCTTACCATTGTACCCAAAGAACATCATCTTTACTTACAATTAACAGGTACCGATTACCAAGAAAAAATAGTCCATCCAAAATTAGAAAGTTATCAACCTTTTTGGACTATCTCGCTTGAATCTGAATCCCCTACTGTCTATCGAGCAGAGTATCTTGCCTATTCGATCATCAACTCGGCATTAAAAAAAGAACATAATTTAAGTTATGAAGATTTAATCAGCCAACTTAATCAACCCGAAATTCTAAATAAAACGGTACGTGACTACGCTGCCTTACGCTATCGAGAAGGTTATGAAAAAGGGATACATGATCACGATGCGGTAAAAATATTATCGAAAATTGTTCCACTTGGTGAAGCCGCCAAACTACTTAGATACAATCCATTAGCACGTAGCGTGGCGATACTGTTTTGGTATCACAATCAAAAAAATGATATCGTCAGATTATGGCCAGAACGTGCCAAAACGTGTAAGGATATACAAGCATTATTCGGACATGAAGAAGGATTAAAAAATCTACAAAACGAAATATCGGTTGAACTCACTCTATTCTTACAAAAACAGCCAATCGAACATGAACCTTACCATATTAAACAGGCAAGCGAATACTTAAGCTATGTCTTAGCTGAAATTCCACAACAATTTACGTTAAGCAAATATAGCCATTATTTATATGAAGGATTAAATACTCGATTAGAAGAATCGCACATGTGGAGTGATTTTAACCAATCGCAATTAAATCTTAAAAAACGACTGGCTGACCGTTGGAATCTTATTGAAAGTTGGTTTAAAGGGCTTTGTACCCTACCCCAATATCAAAAATTGAGTGAATACATCGCCGAAGCCACTTTACTATGCATGTTGGATAAAGAAAGTAACATCACTTTAGCAATCAGCGAAATTGAACTGGATATCACCGTCAATGATTTATTAGGTGAACACCCTTCAATTACACAAGGGGTGTTACAAATCAATCTTGATGACTTCTTTAGTCGCATGCGTAAACAATCACGTGTCGTTATACCGCAATTCCAACATTACCAAAGCCTGCGTCAAGAAGTGCTGGATGAACAACGTGAGCAATTACATCTTGAAGAATTCAAAGCTAAACCACTCAGTTCATTTGTGCGTAATAAACTGATCAACCAAGTTTATTTACCAATCATTGGGGACAATTTAGCAAAACAAATGGGCACTGTCGGTGAAAGTCGCCGTACTGACTTAATGGGGTTATTACTACTTATCTCGCCACCAGGTTACGGTAAAACAACCTTAATGGAATATGTGGCTAATCGACTTGGCTTAATATTTATGAAAATTAATGGCCCAGCACTAGGTCACAGCGTATTATCATTCGATCCACAGCAAGCGCCAAATGCCACCGCGCGACAAGAACTTGAAAAACTCAATTTAGCGCTCGAAATGGGTAATAACGTCATGCTTTATATTGACGATATTCAACACACTAACCCAGAATTTTTACAAAAATTTATTTCGTTATGTGATGGTTCTCGTCGTATTGAAGGGGTATGGAAAGAAAAAACCAAAACCTATGACCTTCGGGGTAAAAAATTCTGTGTCATTATGGCTGGCAACCCTTATACCGAATCGGGTGAGGTTTTCAAAATCCCTGACATGTTAGCCAACCGTGCAGATATTTATAACTTAGGTGAAGTTTTAGGTGGCATGGATGAAGTGTTTGCATCAAGTTACATTGAAAACTGCTTAACATCAAATCCAATATTATCGCCATTGGCACTACGTGATCTTAATGACCTATATCAGTTTATCGACCATGCGCAAGGAAAACCGCTTAACACCAACGAACTTAGCTATGCCTATAGCCAAGCGGAAATTAGCGAAATCATCGCTGTACTGCGTCATTTACTGAAAATTCGAGAAGTGGTCTTTAAAGTCAATCAGCAATACATTATTAGCGCAGCGCAATCCGATAAATACCGAACAGAACCGCCGTTCAAGTTACAAGGTAGTTATCGAAACATGAACAAATTAGCCGAAAAAGTTTCTTCCGTAATGAATGATGAAGAACTCAACCAAATTATTGAAGATCACTACTTGGGCGAGGCACAACTGCTGACCAACGGCGCAGAAGAAAATCTGCTTAAACTTGCTGAAATTCGAGGGGTGTTAACAAAAGAACAAACTAAACGTTGGCAACAAATCAAAGCTGACTTTATGCGCAATAAAACACTAGGTGGTGACGAAGCGAATACCGGTAACCAAATTGTTACCCAACTAGCTGACTTAGTACAAAGTGTTCAAGCATTAAAGTTATAAAGTGGTTATTTTATTAAAAAAGCGGAAATGAATTTTCCGCTTTTTCTTAGAAAATGATGACCATGATTCAGTTAGGTTAAAACAAAATTGATAAACAATTAAACCAGAAAATAATCAAGATGTTTAACTTAATAACATCAAATTCATTAATTCAGAAGACACATAAATATTCATTTTTAATTCAGGTGAATAAGGATCTTTATTCTTTAATTAATAATTCACCAAAGAATATAATATTAATTTTAAAACTAACTGTTCTATCATCATATATTGATATAAACGAGTAAAATTTTTCGCATCATGCATGAATCCTTAATTAATTAATGTTGTCACAGAATAATAAATTTCTCGCAATTTTTAAGTGATTATCAAATGTCCAATATATTGAACGAATTGATCATAATTCAGGGTAAGTTCTATCTTCCGTTGAAGCAATATATTGCCCTTCAAAACACGCAATGAGTTGGATTAGTAAAAACAAAATCATTAATTTAAACGTCACAAAATTTCTAATCAACATTTAGAAATATTGATTAAATACCTATCTCGTTTTCAAAATACAAAATATGAACTTTCAAAAAACAAATTTTATCGCTTAAGCATATGGCATGATGACTATTTTCTTTAATTTTTAAATTCTGTTGCTTAATAACAACTCATTGATAATATTACATAATGTAATTTAATTTGATCAAAAATATTACATTTTGTTAGTTGTCTATTAAAAACAAACTGTAATAATTTAAGTTAAGGAGAAGTTTTATGCTTAACACATGGCAAAATATAGTAAAAAATAAAATGAGAATGTTAGGTGAAACTCAGGAGAGTTTGGCTGAAAAATTAAATGTTACCCAAGGTAGTATTGCTCACTGGTTGTCGGGTAGACGAAAACCAGATACCGATATAATCAGCTCAATAATGAAAACATTGGAAATTAATAAAATCATTATAAATTCCGATGGTTCTGCTTCAGAAAACATCACCCCGAACGAATTCAATGACGATAATTTTTACATCGAAGTTTTAGATATTACTTCTTATTCAGGTAAAGGTTATATTGATTCTGATGTTATGCAAGTTATTAAATTGGTTAAATATGATTTAGATCAAGCAAAAATAATATTTAAGGGTATTAATGCTAGTGATTTGAAAATTATTAATATAGCCAGTGATTCGATGCAGGGAACATTCGATAGTGGTGATGCTATTTATGTCGATGTCTCAAAGAAGGAGTTCATCGGTGATGGCATTTATGTTTTTACTTTTGGACAGTGTCTATACGTAAAACGTCTTCAAAAAATCAAGAATAAACTTATTGTAATATCCGATAATAAAAAATACAAAGAATGGGATATTAGCGAAGATGAGATTGATCAACTTTATATACATGGAAAGGTTATGTTAAGCCAATCCATGTTATTGAGGAAGCATGGATAACCGATTTTGTGGTTTTCCTTGCAATAAACATAAATAAAATAGGTTAAATTTAGGATAATAAAATGCAGAAAGTAACGCTTAGAGCTTTTAAATTTGAAAACGTTGATATTAAAAAATTTAAAAATGATGTTTTTGAAAACATAAGTAAAATTCTCAATGAGGGGTGTTCAGTATCCACCAGAAAGATGTTCTTAAATCAGGACGACCCTAAAAAAGAAAATGATTCATTATCTTATTACGAATTTGTTGATAACAATAATCATTTAGTTGCAACAATACTTAGATCTAGTGAAGAAAACACCCTACCTACAATCGAAAGCTCTCTTTTTGATGAACCCTTATTCAATATACTTGATTTAAAAAAAACAAGTATTGATACTGGAATTATATATAAAGATCATTTTTATATCGCATTAAGTGAGAACTATTTAGTAACCAACTTAAAATCATCTCTTTCACCTAAGAGAATTCAAACATATATAAATTATTTAACAAACACATCATGCTGTAGCTTAACACCTGTATTAGAAAAACGTAAAAATATTAGTTTTGCAGAAATAAAAACAATTACTTTGAACGATGGCTCTCTAAATATCTCTGAGCCAAGAGTAAAAAATAAAAATATTAAAAATGAGGAATCCAAAAAGAGTTTATTTTTAAAACCTTATGAAATAATTAAATTTCTTAAAGAAAGATTAAGTTATAACAATGAAGTAAAAATGTTATCAGATAAAGATATTGCAGAAATGGTTTCGGTACAATTGGTTTTAGAATTTCATAAACCTAAGGACATAAGTATGGAAGAGTATATGGAAAGAATGGCTGAACTTACTTTAAAATATATTGATGATCCATCCGATGTAATTGTTAAAGGAGAAAAGAATAAAAAACTGAATGGAAAAGAATTATTAAAAACAAAAATTGTTGAGATTGAAAAAACTGATGAGGGTGATATCATAGAACAAGATTTATATCAAGAGATGACTAAATTTTTGATAGAATTGGAAAATGAAAAAACTATTTAACATATTATTAATATTAATTATTACATTATTCTTTTCTTTTTTTTGTGGGGAAAGGGATTTGCCGTCAAAGTTAATAGAAATAATTTACACAGTAAGTGGCATTTTATTTTCAGTTGGAATGGGATTAGTCACAACATTCAATATGGGAAGCGTTAAAAATCCTATTTATAGATCAGAAATAAAAAAAAGTATTACCAGGGTTAGAAATTCTTTCTTTTTTTACTTTGTTTTTTCTACTTCTACTTTTATATTAAATTCTATAGATATATATTTATTTTTAAGCATGGAACTTATTAATAAATATTTCAATTTTTCAGTATTTACCTTAGTAACAATCATTATATCTATATTTTATTTTGTAACAAATTTTACAGCAATACAGAGCCTTAATCAGGAAATAGAAGATTTAGATCTAAGATAAACTATGTATTAAAATAATCTGTGCTTTATGCGATTTTTTATGCCTAGAATTTGCGCCCACTGATATTCATCATGCGATGGGAAAAAATAACCCATTAATATTGGGTTATGTAATAAAATTTAACAGAATCAAATTAGTTTTTTAAATCTCACACACCAAAACAAATAACCGCACTAATATAGCTAAACAACACCACGAATTATTTAATCATTTAAGAAAATTTACGTAGCTAGCTGAGGCTTGTGAAAGTCCAATAGTAGTGGACGCAATCACAACAGCACATATTGGTTAAGCAACGTAATCACTTCTAGCCTCAACCTCGAGAGAGACCAAGTTCTTTAGTAAATAAATGTCTATGATTATGCAGTAACCAGAGATTAGAGGCGATTACTGTTTGCTGATCCCGCTTAGTGAAGGGTGACATGATAAACTGTGAAAGTAAACCACCACACAGGCTGAATGGCCTAGATAATATTCAAAATAAATGCCCTTCAGTGAGAGATATCTAATTTGAACAGAATTGATGTTGGTCACTCCACCTTAATGGATGACCTAATAATTAGAGAATTTTTCTAATTACATGCTTCGATTTATAACGCTTCAGAGTGCTTACATGTTAAAAATACAGATGTAAACAGTTGCAAGACTACTGCGTAACTAAATGTAGTATGTCACAGCTGTCATCATAGACTGAATATACAGTCGCGCATAACCAAACAACCAAAGCTATCACTCTCCAATAAGTAACGCCACCATATTTTAATAGATTAAATAAACCGACAAGAACCAGAATCGAATTTAAAAAATTAATTGAATAAATAAATAAAATTACGCTAATTCTAAACGATGTTGGAACGTGATATGCGTTGAAAATAGAAGTAATTGCAAAATAAATTACAATTAGAATCACACTAAATAAAACACCGAACACCCAAAAAGTTACAGCTAGACCTAGATCGCCTTTCACTAATCTCTTAAATATATTCATATCTGTTTCTCGTGTATAAATAAAGCACACTATACAGCCAAATACATTATTCACAAAATTATTTACGGGTGAATTTATGAATATTGACAACTCGGAAAGACGGCAGAATGCTACAATCTTAGTTAATAAATTGGCGTTGTCAATCCTATAGAATCATATTAGATCGTGTTAAAATTCTAAAAATCAGGCATAAATGGGATTTAATCGTGGTCGGTCGTTTTGAGTCATTGATGAAATGGCGTCCCCTACAGGATTCGAACCTGTGACCTACGGCTTAGAAGGCCGTTGCTCTATCCAGCTGAGCTAAGGAGACATGTTGTCATTGATTTGTTGATTTAACGCTGTGTATTATATAAAGCTATTTCGATCCGTCAATGATTTTTAGTCGTTTGTCTGCTTAGATTATCAAAATATCATCAATTTATCGTTTTATTTGTCTATATTTGCTAATCGTTATAACGGTATTTTTAGGTTATCTGTTTATTGGTTTTATTTAACTTCTATCGATCACTTAAACATTTTCCATTTGGAAATTTTAATTCTAAATTTCTATCAGTTTATTCTTTCCGCCTGTTTTTAAATTTTTTCGAATTAAGTTTAATTGTAATTGATATTTATTTAGCATTGGCTATCTGCGCTTTTAACATAGCAAGCCTGCTTTGTCCTTGTTGCATATTCTTCTCAGGGGATAATTTTGTTCGTTCATCCGTCCAATTGAGATCATCTTGAGGGAGTTCCAGCAAAAAACGGCTTGGCTCTACGTAAACTGTTTCGCCAAATTGTTTGCGTTGACGACTAAAGGAAAAAGTGAGTTCTTGTTGTGCTCGGGTAATGCCAACATAAGCAAGACGACGCTCCTCTTCTATATTGTCCTCATCAATACTGTTTTGATGCGGTAAAACGCCTTCAGACATGCCAACCAAATAGACATAAGGGAATTCTAGTCCTTTAGATGCATGAAGTGTCATAAGCTGAACTTGATCGAGTTCTTCTTCAGATTCGTTGCGTTCTAGCATATCCCGTAAGGTAAATCTTGCTACGGCTTGTTCAAGTGTCATACCTTCGTCAATGTCATCACCTTGTAACATATCATTTAACCAACTGATTAATTGCTCTATATTGCGCATTCGCATTTGTCCTGCGGTTGGTGAGGGTGATGTTTCATAAATCCAACTTTCATAATGGATTCCATGCAGTAACTCGTGAATAGCTTCCATGGGTTCATTATGGGATTTTTGAATTAGTGAATCAAACCATTGAATAAAGAGTTGTAGCGTTTCCATTCGTTTGCCAGATAATACTTCCGTAAGTCCCATATCATGACTTGCTTGATATAAACTGACAGCTCGATGATTTGCCCATTCCCCTAGTTTTTGGATCGTGACTGGCCCTATTTCACGTTTTGGCGTGTTGATAATGCGTATGAACGCATTATCATCATCGGGATTTGTCAATAATCGCAAGTAAGCCATGAGATCTTTAATTTCAGTTCGAGCAAAAAAGGAAGTCCCCCCCGAAATTCGATAAGGGATCCGGTATTGCATTAACATTTTTTCGATCAATCTGGCTTGATGATTTCCACGATATAAAATTGCATATTGACCATATTGGCTATTATTCGCAAATCGATGACCAATTAAATCATTGATCACCTTTTCGGCTTCGGACTCTTCACTATCGGCAGAGATAACTTTAAGCTGTTCACCATAACCCAGTTCTGAAAATAGTTTTTTTTCAAATATATGGGGATTATTTTCAATTAAAATATTGGCAACTTTTAAAATTCGCCCGGAAGATCGATAATTTTGTTCGAGTTTTATAACTTCTAGATTAGGAAAATCTTGTTGGAGTAAAACTAAATTTTTAGGGCGGGCTCCTCGCCATGAGTAGATCGATTGATCATCATCGCCTACAACAGTAAATTTGGCTCGATTACCGACTAATAATTTAATGAATTCATATTGACTGGTATTAGTATCTTGATATTCATCAATGAGTAGATAACGAACTCGATTTTGCCATTTTTCTCGAACTTCTTCATTATTTTTTAATAATAAGGTAGGCAATAAGATAAGATCATCAAAATCCAAGATACTGCAAGCTTTTAATTGTTTTTCATAAAGCTGATAACAATGAGCAAATAACTTTTCTTTGTTGGTTTGAGCCCTAGCCATGGCTATTGTTGAGTCGACAATATCATTTTTCCAATTCGAAATAGTTGAACGTAGTTGGTTAATGAGATCTTTATCTCCATCTAACCATTGTTGAGTCAGTTCTTTGAGTAATGCAGTTTGATCATGATCATCAAATAAAGAAAAGTTAGCTTTAATGCCAAGATGTTTATATTCTCGACGAACGATATCCAAACCCAGTGTATGAAAAGTCGAGATTTTAAGCCCTCTTGCCTCTTGTTTGCTGAGTGATTGAGCAATACGCTCTTTCATTTCACGCGCGGCTTTGTTGGTAAAGGTCACAGCAACAATGTGGCGTGGCAAATATTCCTTAACACGAATTAAGTAAGCAATTTTGTTTATTATAACCCGAGTTTTTCCCGAACCTGCACCGGCTAAGACCAGGCACGGGCCAGAAACATATTCAACAGCTTGTTGCTGACTTGTATTTAACCGCACAGAATTTAGACCTTTATGAAAATGGCTTAATAGTATATAACGATTTGCTTGTCACCTGCAATTACGCTTAATTTTTAAACAACCATAACAACAGGATGACGCTGGCAATGTTACTGAATAAAGTTTAAAGCATGTTCGACAACTTCAATCCCTGCCCCTTTTTTATATGCATTTTCGCTAAGATAGCGTCGCCATTGTTTTGCACCTTTTTGTCCATTAAAAATACCCAATGTATGACGCATAATGTGATTAAGTTGAGCACCTTGTAAAAGTTGTTGTTCGATATAAGGATAAAGACATCGTATTGCCGCTATTGGATCTATGGGTTGCGTATCTAAGCCAAAGATTTGGGAATCAATGTGTGCTAATAACATGGGATTCTGATAGGCTTCTCGTCCCACCATGACGCCATCAACATAATTTAAATGGTGTTTTATTTCGTCGATCGTTTTAACACCACCATTGATGGCTATAGTTAAGTTAGGGTAATCTCGTTTGAGTTGATAAACTCGTTCATAGTCAAGTGGTGGAACTTCACGATTTTCTTTAGGGCTAAGTCCGGATAACCATGCTTTACGTGCATGTACAATAAACGTGTTAGTATAAGGTAGAACTGTTTCAATAAATTGGCATAAAAAAGCGTAGCTATCTAGATCATCGATCCCGATTCGTGTTTTAACCGTTACGGGGATATCAATTTGTTCTTGCATGGATTCAATACATTTAGCCACTAAATCAGCATTTCCCATTAAGCACGCACCAAACATCCCATTTTGAACGCGATCTGAAGGGCAGCCAACATTAAGATTTACTTCATCATAACCATGATTTTGAGCTAATTTAGCGCACTGTGCTAATGCATTGGGATCACTTCCGCCAAGTTGTAAAGCAATAGGATGTTCATCGACGTTAAAATCAAGGTAATTCCCTTTACCAAATAAGATTGCTCCTGTTGTTACCATTTCGGTATACAGTAAAGTTTGTTTAGTCAATATCCGATGAAAATACCGACAATGTTTATCGGTCCAATCAAGCATGGGCGCAATGGAAAATTTATTTAAGGTTGAATTCATTGATATACCAGTATTTAAGGCTGTTTTTTATAGATTATATTAAAATATTATTTTTGCTTATTTTATCACATTTTGTTATATTTTTCCATTATCAGGTTCCCATACAGGTTCCCACAGCGGTAGGACAAAATAAATCAAGGCAAATATATATATGGCTCATTATTTCATAGAAAAACGAGTTCGTGCTGATGGTACCCCTCGATACCGATGTAGCGTTATTGTAAAAGAAAAAAGCAAAGTTGTGTACAAAGAATCTAAAACATTTAGTAAACAACAATTAGCCAAAACATGGGGGAATAACCAGGTATCTAAGATAGAGCAATTTGGGCTCCCACAAAAAAATGACATAACTAAATTAACGCTGGGGAATCTATTATCTAAATATCTTTCAGATCCAAATCTCGGAGAAAAAGCCGGTCGAACTAAACGGTATGTAATTCAAATGCTCATTGAAAGTGATATAGCAAATATTAAATTATCTGAATTAAAAACCCATCACATTATAGAGCATTGCAGAGGTCGGATAGCAACTGGAACACTACCGGCCACCGTCAGTCATGATGTTAGTTATATTAGATCGGTGCTTGAAGCGGCACGCCCAGTTTATGGGATTAATATTGACGATACTGTCGTAAAAGATGCACGGCCATTATTAATTCAAATGAACCTAATCGGAAAAAGTCAACGTAGAACACGAAGGCCTGTGAATGATGAATTAGATCGTATTGTTAAACAGTTACAAAAAAGGCAGTCACATAAAAATTCAAAAATACCCTTTGTTGATATTTTAAATTTTTCAATATTATCATGTATGCGTATAAGCGAGGTCTGCTCTCTGAAATGGGAAGACATAGATTATAAACAAAAAGCAGTGCTAGTTAGAAACCGGAAAGATCCCCGTAAAAAAGAGGGTAATCACATGCTTGTCCCTTTACTTGGCGAAGCGTGGACTATTTTACAATCACAGCCTAAAAATGAAGAGTTAATATTTCCGTATAATTCCAGCTCAGTTACTGCTGGTTTTCAACGTGTTAGAAATATTTTAGGAATTGCTGATTTGAGATACCACGACCTAAGGCGAGAGGGTGCCAGCCGATTACTCGAGCAAGGCTTTGCAATAGAAGAAGTTGCTCAAGTTACTGGGCATCGCAATTTACAAACACTGTGGAATATTTATATTAGTTTATTCCCAAATTCATTACATAATAAATTTGATAAAATAAATGGTCAAGATAAGTAACGCATAAAATTGATAGATTTGATATATCTACTTCAAGTGATGCACCATCTAACGAATCAGACAAAACATGGAAATTACGAGAGCTATTGATTAAATCTCGTGAAATTGCGGGATTATCACTAACCGAGCTAGCTGAACGATTAAATTTGCCAGCCTCAAATATCAGCAGAATTGAGAAAAGCCCTGATTGTACTAGTATAAAAACAATTTTCAAATATTTAGACGCATGTAACGTCGATATCGATTTTGTTCCGCATTTGCAAAAATTATAAAAAATTTTAAAACAGTAACTCCGAACTAATAAAATAACTAATTTTGCTAGCTCGGAGTTACAATGTCGTTTTTGTAATCACCTAACAGAATAGACCGCACTAAATATTTATTTAAATAATAAATTGAGATAATTAAATTATGCACGTATACTATATTTATATATCCCACCATCATTGTTCACCAAAATGATTTTTTGATGAAAAGATTATATTAATAGTGTTCCCTATATGCATAGGGATAAACCGCCAAACGGGGATATTTTTAACGACGATATAGCCGTATTCCCTATACGGATAGGGTTACCGTTTCTGATTTAAATGCAGTTTTAATGAATTTGACGTTCCCTATACACATAGGGATTAACCGGACTGCAGGCTACTGTGTCGCTATACCACGAGCGTTCCCTATACAGATAGGGTTTTATGGTTTTTCGGGGAAAACCGCATTGATATCCGATGCATTAATAGTATGCGATATTTTTTCCACTGTTTCAGTTGCTCCTCTTCGTTCGATTCCTGCATATCTAGATTAGAATGATGCCCGAAGATTACGAAAATGAAATATCGGGCGAGTACTACATTATCAACAGCGACGACGATCACAATTATGTATTCTATCAAACGCAGAAAACACTATATGATATCGCCGATTTTGTGATGTTAGCTGACGCTGTTGAATATTGTAAGTTGAAGATTGATAGTGTGTTTTGATTACTCTGGTTTTTCCGGCCATTCAATTGCAGGCGCAGCATCGACATCAATACGATTTAGTAAAACCCGGTATTTTTTCCACGCTGAGTGTTTTAATTTTTCTTCATCCGTTGCTATTTCCGCATCAATCGCATCTTGCAAATAATCAATTTGCGTAGTTACTTCTTTTAATAGCTGTTTTTTTTGTGCTGTTGCTACAGCTACATAGTGCTGATGCCGTTTGTTTTCATCTAACACCCACGCTTCACCGTTCCACGTGTCAAACCCGCTATACGGTTTTAATAGCGTGTAATTGTTCGGAATATCGCCAATTTCTGTTACCACTGATTCTGCACCTGTTTCAGTTGAGTAGATTTTTTTGCCTCTATGATCTGCCGGGTATGTCCATTTCTCGCCTGCTCTGACGATTGCTTTACCGTCGTTAACGGGTTTTGGCGCATCTAAACAAACATGATCCGGTAAACCAATACCCACGGCAGCATATTCGTATGTTGCGTTGATGAATTCTCCAGTTCTAGTATCTGTGTTATAAATTAATGCCCAACCCTCAACTACAACGAAACCAGCTTCATCAAACTGTGCTATTTTTGGTGTTAATTGATATTTCATTACATAAATCTCCTATTTTTTTATTCTGCTTTTACTATAAATAGATACGCAACACTACGAGGTCTTGTCTCATTATCGCCAGTGTAGTTGCTGTTGAAAATGTAATCGCCCTCGTACTTATCACCACCAGAACCCCACGGGTTGCCCGCCCCTTGCTCTGCAAACATCCGAATAGGTGTACTATGATTATGACTTTGAATGGCGCAATCCTGATGGCTTAAAATCTCGCGACCAGGATCAACTCCGCGCCCGTCATCCAGCCCCCGAATAAATTCTGCGCGCAACTCGGGCAACCTACCCGACGGATACGCGTTAGCAAGTTTTGGATATTTATTTTTATCAAAATTCCATCCGTTGCATTTTAACCAGCCTGCTGGCGGTGTAGTGGCTGGCCACGGCTGAGGTATCCCAACAGGTAAATAATCATTAATGTTTGCTGTTGTGATTTGTTCAACCCATGACTCCCACGTTCTAGTGCCACCCCTGTAATTTCTGATAAATTGTCGTGCGTTTCTGTAAGTTGTGTAAATCTGACAACATCCAGATCCATCTGCACCATTTTTAAAAACTTGTAACGTACCGGCTTGATTAATCGGATAGCCGTTTTCGGTAGTCGCTTGAGCATTCCTGCCTTGAAAATAGATGCCCTCGTTTAATCCTGTCAAGTTGTTTATGTTTGTATTTGACAAATCACCATGCAACTGTACTGCATCACCAGCTTTTAAAACTGATTTACCGTTTATCGCAACATCATCAATATTTTCAAAACGCCATGTATTACCGTTTGCTGTGTATCGTAATTTGTTTGTCCACGTGTTTGATTCAGCATTGTAGTATGCGTATATAAAACTATCACCCGAGGGGCGTAAAACAAGCTCATTTCCATTTTCGTGCAAAAATTTTATTCCGTATGACGCCGGTGAAAAACGCAACTGCCCAGTTATTTCGTCGCCCGATTTCTTTACTGCATTTGATACCAACTCATAAACTTTTTTTACAGCCAATGGGGTAGCTGCCTCTGTTTCCGATGTGCTGTTAGTAGATGAATTAAGCTTTACGCTACCTTTTTTGACAAATTCTTTAATGGCTGTAGCAAGTTGATCGTGCTTTGATTTATCAAGTTTAATGCCTGCTGACTCAATCGCATTAGCAATTTCTTCCTGAATGGCATCACAATAAAGATAATCTAATTGCGTTGCTAGTGTGCCTGTTTGAGGGTTGCCTCTTGTAAAACCATTTTTACCTTGCCCGAATTTATCTCTTTGGGCAGTAGATGTGTCAATTCTATGCATTGATTGCTCCGTATTTAAAAATTACATAGGTATGTGATGGGCATAATTTTTCAATTATGCATTCAATTTGTTTATCCCCCCACTTTCTCAAATGCGAATCGCACCCGTCATTACAGGTCATTTCTATTATTTGATAATCGTGAGGTATGTTTACAATCCAGTAAAAACGCCGCTCTTCACCGTATAAATGGTCTTGGCATGTTGATTCACAGGTAAAAACGTCATTGTTATAGTTTGTAATCGTGGCGTCTAAATAACCGTTGGATTTTAAAACTTGTAGAAAAAATGCTTTACTTATGCCACCGACCAAATTTATCTTAGAATCTAAACGGTTGCGCCGAGTAGTTAGCGTTTGAACCTCCGATGGGTAACAACTATCTGGTAATCCGCAAATTTGCTCATATCTATCTATCAGCTCTGTCGTCGTTTTGGGATTGATTTCTTGCATTAAATCATCTAATCGAATATGCGTTTTTGATAGTGTTAATGCTAGTGATAAAAGGATTGGTTCTGATTTATCCCATGCTGGGCCGTAGGGCAATAAGTGCCCTACCAGGCTTTGGTATTGTTTTTCTAAATCCATTCACCCCCCCCGAAGACGGCTACCTGATTTTTTTCTATAAAAATATCTTTATCGGGGTAAACTAATTCATGGGCATACTCGCCGAATGATGAACTAATCACTTCGCTAATACGTGATCTAAATAGTGTTGATTGTGGTTTCCCTTCGCGTAACAAAAATTCTTTTAACTCGGCTTCTATTTGATAACGAATTTCTGGGTTATCAGGTGTGACCATAATTTTAAAATTAATGGGCTTAGGTATCGGCGAAAAAACAATTAGCATAGAGCCGGCAACGGGGGCTAATGGCCCAATATGTTTTTTCACATGTTGAATTGTGGTACTGTCTAAAACTGGGTTTACAGGATCGTTATTTGCAACCATCACGCCAACACTCCCCGCTCCTGCCCAATGACGATAACACCAAGCCCGTGTAACACCATGAACCTCTTTTGCCCACTGTACATAATCTTGATCGGCTCCGCTTTGAGGTGTGTAGTACCACCTGTCGATAACTCGTTTTCTAAAAGATTCTAAATCCTCTATATCAGCACCTGACTCAATAGAATCAGAAAAACAAGTTGATGATAGACCTGTAACGGGGGTAATCAATGACATACCGACACCATCATCACAATTCCCTTTTTTACCTACCTCGTCACACACTACAGGCACTCTTAAAACATTATTTGCGGATGTTGTCGTTTGGGTAACGGTATACATGCACTGATCAACTTGACGCCTGACCTTTTGGTCTTTATTAATAACAATGCCATCAGCCACTTCATCAAATCGAATATAACCAACCGCAGGCGTAGGTTGTTTTCTATAGCAACGCTTCATATTTCCATGTCGGATCAACCAAGCTTCGTCTGCTTGATCGGGTAAAATATTTTTGGCCATATTTTCAATGTAACCTAATAACACATGTGTTGCCCCCGCTATAACTCGTCCGTATACCTCTGGGTCATTACGCCGTAATGAAATCAACTCATCATCAATAGCTAGGCGCGCATACAAATCATTGCGTATAGTTGTGATTAAATCTGGTAATGTTGGTCTTGAAAATCCACTAGACATTAAAATCACTCCATAAGTTGTCAAACCTAAATTCTTCATTACTCCCATCTGTTTTATAAATATTGATAGTAGCAACTAAAACAGTTAAATCGGTTCGCTTTACTGAAACCTCTATTCGAGAGGCTATCCCGTCATCGATCATCCATTGCACAGCCTCTTTTATATAAATTTTTGCAAAGTTCGCTGTTTGATTAGTTAATTTTGAGCGAGCCAATAAATAAAGGCGTGACCCAATTTTGTCATTTGCTATACTAGGGTAAGAATCGCCCCACCAACCGTACGGGTGTTCTGAATCATCACTGGCGTTTTTTCGTCGCCATGTGAATAGCGAAATTATCAGCGCACGATATAACTTATTTTGAATATTAGTCGGATGAGTATTTCTACCATTTATTGTTAATATCATTTTGTTTTAGCCATAAAAAAAACCGTCTGATGACGGTTGATGTAATGAAGTGAAAGTTATTTTAATAATTGATTAGGCGTTTGGGTAATCGAGTTCGTTTCGTTATGTGTATGACCATTATAAACGGTTCTGATATCTGAAATAGTGCTAGTTTTATCTTCTATTTCGCCAGACGATTTTAATAATGGTGTATTAAATTGTGTTCCTGATGATGCGTTAACTGTTAAGTTTTTTGTATTTAACACTATTGCATCATCAGCACTCACAATAAATTTTTTTGTTTTTACATTGATTTCATTATTGCGATTAAAAAAAATGTAATCACCTTCGTCTGTATAAATAGCTACTTCACCCTGCTTTAGTGACTTAATACGGTAACGACGATCGCCCGCTACCAAAACCACACCATGCGACTTATCGCCGTCTAAAAATAACGCTACCGCTTCTGCGCCATCTAATGGTCTTGATGTGAACCCGTACGGCTCAATATGCTCGACATCACTTTTTTGCTCACCGCCCGACATTTTGATTTGTAATGTTTGACATTTACTTTCACTGTTACTGAATGTGATATAGCCACGAGATACAAGGTTCATTATTTTATTCAAAACTTTACGCATTAAAATACCTCGCCATCGGTTTTCTTACCTTTTTTCTTCTTGGTTTTCTTCTTATCAGGCAAATAGGCTTCAACGGGACCTACTTTTAATTCACATAACGTTCCGCGACTGCTTAAGCTGTATTTAACTTCGGCAATAACCAGCTTTTCATTATCGTAACCCAGTAGCGGATCATCAACGACAACCATTTGATTTGGTTTCCATAACGTTCCATCACCTTGCCGCCAACCTTGAACCGTATATGTAACTTCTCTGGTTTTGCTTGCTCTCAGCACTTTTTCCATTTCACAGCGTTCTTGGCAAGTACCGTTATTCGAATCGCCAGACTGTTTAATGATTAGAGGGCGGTATCTTAAGATCCCTTCATCTTTATATGTGGATCTAACTGATGCTAGTGTTGCTTCACCAAAGTTTTCATCATCACCAACACTTTGCCCAGAGACAAAGTAATCTGAATACCGATCTTTAATACTTTTTTCAGTATCCGCAGACAAAATATTAGCCCCTAAAACCAATGCTGTTTTTGCCTCATCTGAACCAATATCACCAATTATTACTTGCCCTTGCTCATCATCAAACACAACAATTTGTTGCATGCCCATTATTTTACTAATGACATCAAAAACGGTATCCCCCTGATCCGCTTGAATACTAACGGAACCTGCATCACTGCCTTGATTAATAACATTCAGTTTGAATGGTTTAACCAAATCTTGAATAACTTGAATAGTTGAACTACCGCTATATTGTTTGGGTACCGCACTACAATCAACACAATCAGCCGTTTTACTCCTACCGACAATGCCCATTGATAGCGACCCTGCATCATACCGAATCGGCAACGCTTCAACATACCCTGTTAAAACCACGTCATCATCGATATACACTTCAACTAAATCACCATTTTTAACATCAATTTTCGTCTCTGAATCCTCGCCTGAGGATGGCCATTGTCGAGTAATGGTGACATTAAAATCACGGGCTAGCCGTTCAATACCGGCCGAAATACTTACATCAGTCCAACCACCGAAGTACTTATGGTTAACTTTCAAAAAAACTTTATTTTGATTCATGGTTTTGGTACTCGCAGTTCTTTAACAGTAATAAAACCAGGATGAAGAATGTTGTTGCGAATTGATATATCCTCACAACGCATAGCATTGTTATAGAGATAGTGAGCTAAAACTAAATCGGGCAATACTTCATTAGGAATATAAACAATTGTTTTTTCTATTTTGATTAAGCGTGCATTGATATCTTGGTTAACCGCAGCCTTTAATTTTACTAGCGCAATGTATAAACCATCATGCTCGGTTCGTGACAATTCTTTATCAAATGATTCATTAATGGATTCTTTGATATCCAGTAACTCATCAAATGAAATTGTGTTACTTTTTTCAACTGTTGATGATGTTGATACGGAGGTGCTTGTTATGTTAGCCGTTGAATGACCAAAAGAATGCTCTTTTTTACCTTTTGTTGATTCTAATGCCACAGGAGCAAAAGCTTGTTTTCTTTTATCTTCAACCTGTTTCGGTAGTGACGCAATTATTCGTGATGCTTCTGTTAGTGCTGTAACTCGAATAGCAGTATTAATTAAGTTTTGATTTTTCTTCTTTTTTTTAGTTGATTTGCTATCCGTTGACCAAATAGCACTAGGTAAAATGCTTTTTATAAATGATATACCGTTAAACACCTTTACTCTTGCTATCAACCCATTTATAGAATTGGAAAATTTTGTTGCACTCTTCCAAACATTTTTAATTGAATTAATAATGGCTGAACCACCCGCACCGAGAATTGGCGACAGGTCACCATTTAGGATTTTAACCGCATCATTAACATATGGAGTTATCGCATTATAAGCATCAGCGATGTCATTTAAAATTGACATGGTGTCATCAAGAATACTGTGCTGTACAAAATCAGGCGCATCAATTAAGTCAAAATCCTCAAACGCATCTAATAGTGCTTGATCTACATTATCTGCATTTTCATCAACTACATCATCAGTCGCTACCGACGAATCAGGGAATATCAACTCACCAGCTTCGACAAATGAAAATGAAATAACACTCATTCGACCGTTTTCAACGGAGTTACTGACTGTTGCTGTACCCACAATATTGACATTAAGTTCACCAAGAATAGGATGTATTAATGTTCCTGCTCCCTCTTCTTCAATTGCCTCTACCAGTTTTTCAGCTTGTTCTTTGTGATCATCACCAACCACAAAGGCGTCAATTTTATTTTTACGTGCTGAACGTCCCAGATCTTCGGTATAGGGTACATCTCTAAACGGGTATTCATGTGTCTGATTCCGCCGTCCAAACTCTGATGAGGTACCGCTAACTTGAAACGGTACACCGCGAAAACTGGCCGGCAATAAATTATTTAACCAATTCATGAAGTTCATCAGTTTTCCCCTATAGCATACGGATTCCAGCCAACATCAGCTTTAGTGTTAAAGCCAGATGCTTTTTTAGTTTGTTTTACAACGGTTCCTTGCGGCGCATTTTCAAACTTCACAACCAATTCTCCATTGCTATTTCGATTCGTGTTACTATTAGAAAAGTTGTTTAGTGGCATTTGTGGTGCTTGATAATACGGATAGGTAACCATTGGTTTCGCCATTTCTTTCGGTAAATTTGCTGTATCAATCTTAACTTTTACTTCTTTTTCATCATCACCGAAAATATAGTCCCACGCATCTAGTAGCGGTTGGATGCCTGACTTAACGTTATCCCACAAGTTTTTAAAGAAATTCTGGACACTTTCCCACACTTTTGGAAGAGCTTCCCCCGCATTTTTAAATGGTTCGACAAATACATTAATTATCGGCATTACATAAGGCTTGATAAACTCCCAGATACCATTAAAGAATTTACCTACGACTTCCCATGATTTTACAATCCCTTCACCGCCTGCTTTAAAACCTGCTATAAAGAAGTTAATGATAGGCATGACAAAGGGTTTGATAAATTCCCATAATCCACTAAAGAACTTACTAACAGCACTCCAAGCATTAACAATAAAAGAAGCTCCAACTTTGAACCCTTCAATAAAGAAATTGATAATCGGCATAACGTAAGGCTTAATAACACTCCAAAGCCATTGAAAGAACTTAACTATATCATCCCAATATGTGATGATTAATGTAGCTGCTATGGCAATACCTGTCATGATAAGACCGATTGGGTTCATAGCCATCACAGCGTTCAAAGCTATTGACGCTATACGCACAACTTTAAACGCATTTGATAAAGCTATTTGCGCAAATGTAAATAGCTTTGTTGCAACAGTAACGCCTTTTAACACCCCGTTGAAAAGGTTGATCCCCGTTGATAGCGCACCAACAATAATATTCACCCCCGCACACGCAACACGAAGACCAATTAACCCCGCAACCGCCATTGCAACCATCTTCACTAGTTCAGGGTTTTCTTGGATGAAATGACCGAATGAAACAACTAGCGGCTGCATTTGATCTAATAACTCAGTAAATGCAGGTAACAGCGCATCACCAATTGATAAACTAATATTGGTTAGCGCATTGTCAAAAAGCTGCAATTTATTTGCAGTTGTATTTGAACGGGATTCATATTCCTTCTGAATTGATCCAGCATACAGCGATTGGTCACCGACACGTTTAAAGTTTTCCTTTAATAACTCCATATTGTTGAGTAATGGCGATATTGCGGCAACACTTTCTTTTCCAAATAATACAGTTAATGCAGCAGTACGCCTGTCCTCCGACACGTTACCTAGCGATTCAAGTACCGACATGATCGTCCCTTCGGCGTCTTTCTGCATCCCTTTTGCTATTTGAGTTGATGTGAAGCCTAACTGTTGCAAGGCCTTTTGTTGTTTCGCTGTCGCTGCTTTTCCTGATGTTAGCGTCAGCATAAAGTTTTTAATACCCGTCGCAGCCTGATCGGTATTGGTACCCGTTGCAATAATTGTTGAACTTAATGCCGCTAATTTATCTGCACTAACCCCTGATGTTGCTGCAAGTGTACCGATCCGTGATACAACGCTTGATATATCTTTTGCTTTTGCATTTTGTGTGTTACTCAATAAATTGATCTTATCGGATAGCCCAACAACTTCACTTTGAGTGAGTTTTAAAGCTGTGCGCCAAGTAGCCATTGTACTACCTGCTTCTTCGGCTGATGTGTCAAAAGCAATACCCATTTTTACGGCATCTTCGGCAAACTGCTTTAAATCCTCTTTGGGTATACCTGCTTGCCCACCTGCGGCAACAATGGCTCCAATATCTTTCGCAGCCATCGGTAATGCTAATGACATTTCACGAATATCTTGACCCATTTGTTTAAATTGTTCAGGCGTATCAAAGTCAACGACTTTCCTAATGTCAGCCATCACTTCTTCATACGCCATCGCATCTTTCACACCTTTAACAAACGGCGCAGAAATAGCCAAACCTGTTACAGCATCTTTTAAACCAAGTTTGCCAAAGCCTGATTTGTTCATTTTTTTTTGGAACTTTTCAAGTTTGCCTTTCATGGTATTTAATTGAGGTGACAGTTTATCAACACATGTCACCACTGCTTTTAAGTTAAAGCCTGCCATTTATGATTCCTTGCTATTTTCTATGCGATTTGCTTGTTCACATAATTCAAAAACTTCGGATAGTGAACGTTCTTCTATGATATAAAAAGGGGAAAGTTGCCAGTACTTGGCGAGGTCAAAACAAAGGTTTACAAGATATTCGATTGTAATTATTCCGCTGTCGGTTGCTCCTCCGCTGTATTCTCCACCTTCTCCTTTGGGCCGAAGAACATCATAATTTCACCCGTAATCATTAAAAAATCATAGGGTGTAAGTTGCTCAACGGAGCTTGGCGTAACGTTACCTAGCGCAACAATGTAATCGGCCACTTTTTTAGGGTCACCAATCATTTGGCTATCAAATGGAAAGCCTAATTTTTTGATATCTTTAACGGTAGGCTCTTTTAATTCAAGTACATGTAACTCATTGCCGTGTGCCATAATCGGCTTTGATAATTTAATTTCTTTCATTATTGATAAAATCCTTCTTCACCGTGAAATTCGATTTCTGCTGTACCTTCTTCGGCATTGTGGTTAACTTCACCTTCAACCCAAGCATTAGATAAAACGTAAACCTTACCGTTGGCCAATTCTGCGGTAACGGTCATTGAGTCACTCGACATTAACTTATCGATTGGAAAATCACTCGGTACTTTAAATGTCCCTTTAATGTACGGAGCTCGGAACGTTTCTTTGTAGTGGACGCTATTATCTAACCCCAAAATACTTTCTTTAACGTTAGTATTCATTGGGACTTCAATACCGCCCGTTAACGATAACTGGATAGAATCAACTTTAATGTAAGTTGTTCCTGCAATACGTCGTTGTGTCATTAGTTTTTCTCCTCTTTATATTGCAATCTAAACTGTGCTAACACAGCAAAAACGCGTAGTTGATTAACGAGATCGGGTGGGAATAGCACATCCAAACGGTTTGGGTCGTTAACATTTCGTTCAACAATTAAGTTCTTCTTGAACACATCAAAATTTTCAACTAAGCCTAGTAATTCTAATTGACGATATGTTGCATTAATTTCCGCCTTAGCTACTGCGGGTGTGATAATTGCCTGTCCAGCACCAAACCGAGTGCCATCATTTGCCAATTTATGCCGCGGGTATTTAGATGTGATCACACTACGTAATTTACGTAATACATAAGCGAGTGTATGAAGTGTTTCACTATCTAAATAACTATTATCGGCTACACCATAACTGTTACGTTGATATGTGGTGATATCTCGCTGAATTAATAAATTACCGCTAGAAGCGTATGCTGTCGCAATGCCGTGGCTTAATAATGATTGTTGCTCTGTTAGTGTAAACTGATTGCTATCAGATGCTGGCAATGCACCATTTAATAATCCAGTTTGCGTTGGTCGAGCCGGATCATTACGAATAAATACAGCATTACGAGCAGTTCGCATCGCAATTAATTCATCAATCCCCGTTTGAATAGTTTTTTCATAACCTGCAACGGTAATATGTTGGTAATTTAATTTATCGCCAAACTCTATAAGTTCGGATAAATCACCTTTTTTAGCAGTATAAGCATGTCCATACAATTGGCGCGCATAGCTCCAACGCCCTGTAGTATCATCCATTTCATGATTAAATGTTGCCAAAGATGATAAGTCATTAAATGGGAATGCGATAAAATCAAGGAGTTTGTCACCCATAGCGGCAATAACGGGCGTTAAATCTGGAGTGCCAGTTCCGCCATGCATTTGATTAATAACAATATTTAAACCGTCTGGGGTTGCTTCTCCGCCAATTGTGCCATAGTAGTTAAAGCACAAAGGAATATCATTACCGCTCAATCCTTTGTGTTTGGCTGTTAGCGTTATTGTGTTATTCGTCACGGTTGCGGTAACAGGTAAATCAAGATGAGTATTAATCGCATTATGTAAGCCGTTTGCTATGCTTTCTGCAGTATCAGAAACGGTTACTCTCGATTGAATTTTACTGTTACCGATATAGAGACTTAATGTGCCTGTTTCTTCTGCTGTACCCGATATTTGGATAGTACCAGATGCATTCGAGCCAGCAGTGGGTTCATCTACTGCAATCACAAAAAGTTCGCCAAAATTATCGATATTGCGATAGGCCTCAACCATTCTAGATAATTGACTGCCTCGCCCTGAGAGTTTTTTAGCGTGATCTGCTGTTGGCATAATAATAAGTTTATTACGCTCAATTAGACTTTCAGCCAATGGATACGCAATGATTAATGAAGCACCGCTATCTTGAATTGTATTGGCCGCTGATGAATCCACTTCCGCATAGAATAGCGGCACTTTTATATTGCTAGGGATGTTGTTAAAACTAATTGTCATTTTTAGCTACCTTTTTTTCTTGTTTTACTTTGATGTTTGTAACTTCTTCAACATCATTATTTGTTAATCGTCTAGCCCAGTATTGGTTAAACTCAACATTACGACCGTCTGCTGGTAAATAATCCCCGCTATTGGGGTCATATACCTGCTTGCCACTAACTGGTTTAATTATCATTATTGCCCTCATAGATATTATTGTGTTCAAAATTAACGGTTACATGCGAATCCTGTTCATTAACAGTCCCAGCTAAAGCATTGAAATTGCCGATATTTAACGGGTTATACTGAGGAGGTTCGGTAATATCGGGGTTATTTGGATCGGGTTGCCAGTCAGGATCAGGAATTGGGTTATCAATAGCATTTAAATCAAAATATTGTCGAGTATCCTCAAACCCAACGTCGCGTACCGCACTAAAATTAAATTGATAAAAAATTCTTCCTCGATCTAAATCAAGTAAATCACCACCATTATATTGAATAGGATAATGCGCAGGTGAAGGTTCATAACCCAGCAATGCTCGCCAAAGTTCGGTTTTTATATTTTCAACAATGTCGTATGCTTCGTGTTGCCCTCGCTCATCAAGCGGCTTTAATACAACAATAACCCCAAACCCCTCAGTCACATTTTGCCAATAGTCAGTTTGTGACTTGTTATCTTCTGCTCTATCATCAAGCGGAACCACATAAGCGGCTGGCAATTTCAAGAATGCCGTATCTTTGATAGCTGAAAATTCAGCAGCTCCCCCAACACGACCTTCAAAGCTAGGACTAAAATGGCGCAATGTGTGGACGATATGTGATAATTTCATTGTTTAACCTGCTTCATTGAGTTGACTAGCTCTTTAGCTAGCGTGTATTTACTCCATGATGATTCTTTATTTAACGCATCAATCATAAAGTTTTTACGTGGTGCAATGCGCCAAGGCGTTCCACCTGATGCTCCTTTTTTATGGCTTTTCCCTCGTTTTGCATTACGCCGCACACCATAAAATAAAAATGCTGGATAATACGGACCCATCAGTTTTTCCATATTGTTTCCGCCTTTAACATTCGGCATCACAATAACCATGAGTCCTGGTCGCCGTGATGTAGGACGAGGCACTTTATAACCGATAGAACGGCTCAACTTACCACTTCGATATCCCGGATATTCACCACTTTTGGAAACCTGTTTTTTACTAACTAATGCGCGTGATGTTGCTTGAATTTTTCTACCGATTTTGACGAAGGTTTTACGCAATTTTTTTCGGTCAAGTTCAGCCACTTCGGTTAATTTAAAATCAACATGAACGTTGTAATCATTCATCTGCTCCAATCTCCTCACATTCAATTAGCAAAAAACTGGTAGACTCTTCTATTTCTCTTACCCTTTTGATCCTATAAATTTTATTTTTAAAAACAATTTCATTGTCCGTTGTTAAACATTTATCATCTCGACGTCTAATAATCACATAATGAGTAATTGTGTTATCTATTTGTGAAGAATTTAAATACGTTGATGATTTTGAATGAACAATTTTCGCAAAAGTATGAAATCTATTAACGTGAGTTTTTTGTAGATCATAAGCGTGAACAGGTATATCTTCCCGTGTTCGCACCAATATGTATTTTGTTAATTCACCTGAATGGATCATTTTTATTAACCTATAAAGTGCTCTCGATACGGAAACAATAAAACGTCTACAGCCATAGGTAATTTATTAACATTATTCCCGACCGAAATAATGCCTCTATTTTCAAACCAATGAGTAACAATTAAATAAACAGCTTGACGCAAAGATTCATCAAAATAGATTACTTTTTTTGAGCCACATTCAGATATTTGTTCTGATGATGTTACTATTTTAGAATTTAGCTCATTTTCAATATGCTTATGAGCTGCTTGAATATAAGATTTAATTAATTTGTCATGAATTGTTAAGTCATTATCTATAGATAGGTGTTGCTTCATTATTTCTAAATCAACAATCATATTGAAGCCTCAATTATTTTTTATAAAGCTTGGCAACTTTTCGTTTTTCCACTAATTCGTTTGCATAATTAGCATCAAACCCAGCAATATCACCTTTTGAATACCGACTAAATGGACACGAGAATTCAACAACAACTTTAGACTCTTTTTGAGACGTTTTAGGCGTTTTAGGTGTTGTTGGTGTTGTTGGTATTGGTGTTGTTGGCGGTATTGGTGTTGTTGGTGGTGTTGGTGATTCTGAAGTTTGTTCTTCTATGTACTTCAATTCAACTTGATTTTGATTAATCACATCATTCAAACTAAAACCAATTTTTTCTGAACCACCAGTTGTTGATGAAACTGTGCAAGTAAATACGCCATCTTTATTCACAGCTAATTCAGACAAGGTACCTTTATTTTCAGAAATCAGTGTAACTTTATCTTCACCTGATGGTTTAACATCATTTCCTTTTAAATCTTTTAATTGAACAGTAATAATTGCCTGATCTGTTCCATTTGCCAATATGCTCTCTTTATCAATTGATAAAACAGATAATTGAGCATCTGTAACTGTAACTACATCTTTATTTTTGGTCATAATATTCCCTTAAAAATAAAGCCACCTTATTGATGGCTTTATTATTGATGAAATTTAATTAAATTAACTAAATTAGAAAGTGACTTTAGTTCCTAAAGATAACCCCTCTGGATGTCGGAATCCGATGTCATGCTCTGTAACAACACGAATTAGCGACTGATTTCGAGCAAAAGCAGAAACTTGATTACCGTTTGCATCTATATAAGTTGCTTCACGAGAAAAATCAACAGTCATATGGCCATCTTCACCAATCACAACATCATTGAAATCAGCAAAATAAATTTCAGTTTCATTCGAGTTTGCACCTAAATTTGATGGTATTGCGTTTGTGTGCTCAATCGGATAACCTTTTAGCATACCCTGTGCCATTTCTGGATAAACCTTATTGCCATTTCCATCACGAAGTCCATATAAATACATCCATGTTCTAGGTGATATTGCCCAGCCGCAAGCGATCATTAGGCTATTTGACTCCATTAATTTTAAAATTAATGAATCTAAATATGCATCAATTGCATTCAAATTTGCTGTACCAGTCCAGTCAATATTACGTAAAGCGGCCATAGCGGTTGCTTTAAAGCCCTTCGGTGTATTGTTACTTCCGTCATCACGTAAAAAAGCTTTATCTTCTCGTACGCCAATTGCTGACAGTACGTCGGCTAATACCATCTGCTCTACATTAAAACCTGCATGACCAATTAATTGGTTGGACATCGGTACAAGCGCAATCATTGTTTTAGCTGTTAATTTAACATCATCAAATTTCGATTCGGTCGCTTTTGCATCATCCCCTTCACCAACATAAGATGCAGTTGCTCCCCCCGACATTCTTGGCAGACTTAAATTTCCGTTAGGTAATGGAATTGAACGAGCACCGAGTTTTCGCACAACAGTTCTATCACGCAATAATTCAATAACTTCACTATATAAATTTTGCGGAATTAATGCACCGCCTGATGATTGTGTAGTACTAATTGCCATTGCAACGTTTTTATCGCCAATTTCTTTTTCCGCAAATTTTGCAGCATCTTGAAGGTTTCCTTGACCTGCTGCAATAGACATTGCAATTCTGGCCAATCCTGCACCAGGATATTGCTTAAGCTCTTGCTGAACAACAACTGCCGGAGCATTAACGACACTAACTGGTTGTGCAATAGCCGCTTGCATTTTTTCTGCTTTTTCGATCTGTTCTATTTGCGCTGTAATTTCGTCAAACTCAGTACAAAGTTGAGTAAATTGAGCGGATTCATCACTCGTTAATCCCTCCTCTGACTTTTTTGCTAAAGCTTGCACTTTATCATTTACGTCTGAACGTTTTCTTCGTAATTCTAGAATTTTAGACATGTTTCCACCTTGATTTAGATATAAAAAAAGCGACCGAAGTCGCTTGTATTAAGTTATGATTGGTTAATTGTTAGATTCGTGCTGTTTGATTAATTGCTTGAGCACGAATTTTAATATTTCTTTGATTTGATTGTGTTTGTTGTTGATATGTAGATGCTATTGCATTAATTGCATCTTGCGGATTTTGTACTTCATCAGCTAAACCTGCACTAATTGCATCAGCACCAAAAAAGCATCTTGCTTGAGTATCAATGATTTTTTGAATATCAATATTGCGATATTGTGCAACTGATTGAGTAAATAAGTTATACATCCAATCTAATTGAGCATTGATTTCTGTTAATGCATTTTCACTTAAAGGCTCATGCATTGAACCTGCATTTTTAAAATCACCTCGATATATTGTTGTAAATTTTAATCCTGCATTTTCTTCCAGTTTTGATGCTTCCATGTGTTCCCAGATCACACCAATTGAGCCGACACCAGATGTTTGGCTGAGAACGATTTTAGAACAAGCAGCAGCTATAAAATAAGCAGCAGAGAAAGCATAAAAGTTAACAATAGCAGTAATGGGTTTTATGTCTCTCGATTGATAAATAAAATCAGCCAACTCTTTACACCCAGTGGCACTACCGCCACCAGAATTAATATCAAGGACAATTTCTTTTATTGAGTCATCACTCAAAGCTTGATTAATGTCATTTCGTAGTCGTTCATAACTTACAAGCTCTGTACATGCTGCATTGATTGAACCTCGTCGAGTAGTTAGTAATCCATGAATAGGGATAACTTTAACGGGATTTGCATTACTTGTTACTTTTGTTGCTTCTGGTTTTGTACTTAAATTAATATTGTCGAGATCAGATAACGATAAAGAGTCACTGAGCATTCGAGGAATAATCACTGCTTTTACTGCATCCAATGTTTGTCGAGTTGCATAATGAGGAACACCAAACACTTGATTTGCAAGATGTGGATAATTAATTATTTTTGGCATAGTATTGTCTCTATTTCTTTGATTTGAGTTGGTGTTGCTTTTTTAATTCCTGTTATTGTTGATGTATCAACCATATTTAATGGAGTTAAATACGTATTACCACCAGGTATTGGGGTTAGATTTTCCATTCTTCGGATATCATTGACTGATAGCCACCCCCACTGCCGCCCGATTGCATACGATTCATAACGCGCCTTTTGATCACCTCTAAGCAACCCTGAAACGTTAAATTCAATATATAAATCTTTACGTTCTGACGGTAATAATAAATCACGCATCATTGCTGCTTCGTGACGTTTTAACCACGGCAATAAGGTATAAATAACAAACTGTAATCCTTGATGCTCAATATTACTAAATGTGGCTTTGTCCAATGACTGAATCATATGAGGTGGAACTTTATATAATCGACAAACTTCGATTACTCCATATTGCCGGCTTTCCAATAGTTGTGCTTTTTCGTTGTCCATTGCCAATTGTTTATACGTCATTCCCTCTTGTAGTAAAGCTACTGAGAATGCATTGCGTATACCGCTATGCTTTTCTCTCCATTTATTTAAAATAGCGTCAACTTTTTCTTGGGATTCAATTGGTTTAACATCGCTTGGTCGTTCAATTACACCGCTCATTGTTGTACCGTTGGCAAACACTTGTGATGCATGCTGATCAACTGCAATACTCAAACCGATAACATCGGCATTAGTTTGTAGCGGAGAAACACCCACAAAACCATCAAATGAAAATGCTTTAACATGATGCATCATGTGCATGGGGACAATTTCATTGTGATCTAAAAGATTATAATAAGGGAATCCGTCAGGACCTTTTAAAACCTGAATTTTTTTAGGATTTACAGGGATTAACTCTGTTACATAGCCACTTCCGTCGCGTTCTATTAATGAATAACTATTTCCATCAACGCCAAGATAACCTTGCTTTTGTTCATTGAATTCAAAAATAGTGTCTTTTTTATTTGGCTGATTATGAATTAAATCATATAAAGGGTGATCTGTTGCTCTTTCTCGTTGTCCATTTTTACCGCGACGATATAGCTCACAGGGCAACTGTGCTACAGACTCAGCTAAAAGAGTAACACACGCTTGAACTGCGCTTTGTGCAAATGCTGTTTCACGATTTACCATCACCCCAGCTGAGCTTGATTTTCCAGAAATAGAACTAATCCAACGCCACGCTCCGCTTTGTTGAATTTTATGCCCTTTGAACATTGAGGGAGTAAACATTATTAATTAACCTTCTTTATTTTCAATTTGTTGTTTGTTGGAAGTTAGCAATCACCTTTGACGCAAAATATGACCACAGGATTAAAATACAACCTGCAGTAATAAAACCACATGCCGGCAATATAAGCCATGCTCCATAAGAGACTAAAGCCACACCCAAAATCCCAATTAAAAAAATAATTATGTTTAGCATAAGACATCCGTTTTTTCGTAAATAGAATCTTCATCATCTTGTTCAGATAAAATAATTCGACCAATTGCCATTATTAACGCTACCGCTCCATCAATTTTGTTTTCGTTCCGCTCTTTTATCGGTCGAACAATATCATCATTACCTGGTGCATTTTTTCCAACAACGTTACTAATACACCACGTTAAAATAGGGTTACCGTCGTGATGAAATCTGCCCGATTGAATGGCTGCCTCCAATTCTTTCATTGGGTCACTTAAATTAGTAAAGTTTTGAATAATTGTGACTGGGTTTAATCCCTCGTCAGCTAGATGATGTGATAGGTTTGTAGCGCCATGCGGATCTATCGCTGAAACTGTGACAGGATTATCTTTGTTTGACTCAATAGCGTCATGTAATATTTCACGATAATCAATTTCAGCACCGTCAGTAACATCTAGATGCCCAGTGTTAATCCATTTTTGAAAGCGTTCTGCTGTTTTTCTATCTTCGACATCAGCACCGTAAACGGTGTCATAGGGCACCCAAAACTTTGGAGAAATACAATAATAATGCCGTTTACCATCAAGAATTCGGTGAAATAGTCTGACTCCACTGTTCATATCCAATTTTCTGGCCAGATCATATCCGCGTATTACTGATTGCCCCTCAAATTGCTCTAACGATAAACTTTTATCTTCACAGCTTGCCCAACTGATCATATTAAAAAATGCTGATTTTGCTGAAACCCACACATTTAAATGTTTAGTCTTAAACGTATTTGCCAATCTTGCATTATTAATTGCTCGTTGTTGTTGGCTTAATAAAAAGTCACGATAAACAGAAATACCTATATTGGGATTGGCCTTTTCAAGTGCGGATGGATCTGTCCAGTCATCGCCCTCGTCGATCGTATAAATAATGCCAAACAATTCGTCATTTGGGACTGTTGCATTTAGCATATCAATTACTTCTCGACGCTTGTCATAACAAGGGCCTTCAATGTTATAACCTGCGGTTGTAATCGCCCACATTAACGGTTGTTTACGTGCTCCCATCCCCGTCAGCATTGTTGTGTAAAGAGAATCCGTATCATGTTCATGATATTCATCAACAATTGCACAACTCGGAGAAGCCCCATCACCAGGATTTCCGATCAATGGTTCAAAGCGAGCACCGTCCGCAATTCGACTAAGATTAGAAGCATTTACGATTATACCAAAAGCTTCACAAAGAAGAGGTGTCCGCTTACACATTAATCGAGCTGGGCGAAAAACTTCCCACGCTTGTTTTTCAGTTGTGGCACCAGAATAAACTTCTGCACCAAATTCGTTATCCGCCGAAAAGCAGTATAACCCCGTTCCTGCTGAAATTGCCGACTTCCCATTTTTACGAGGAATTTCAGTGTATACTTCACGAAATCGACGTAAATTTGTTTTTTTATGAACCCATCCGAATACACAACAAAATATAAATAATTGCCACGGCTCTAATGTGATCGGCATTCTTTTAAATGCCCACTCGCCTTTTGTATGCGGTAATAATTGAATAAATTTACATACTTTTTCCGCAAGATCTTTATTAAATTTATATTTAAACGACTTATTTTTTTCTTGTTCTAAATCATCTAAATGCCGTTGGCATGCGTCAATTACATATTTACACGCAATAATTTTCCCTTTAACAATATCTCTAGCATATTGATTTGCAGCATTAACATTTTTATATGATTTTTGGGCCATAACTATAAATTACTAAATGGGTTATTTGATTTTTCTTTAGTCGCTAAACCAATCAATCTTTGGCGGCTACTAGGATCTAAACCCAGCAATGCACCTGTCGTGTTCATTTCAGATTCTTGTTCTTTTTTGGCAGTTAACTCAGGATTCTTTACTGGTCCGCCAGTTGCGCCGAGCACGGTATTGCCTTGTCTAGCAATGTTAATTACAGCTCTACGCCAAAATTCATATGCGACACACCAACGCTCAAGAATGCTCAAATCGGTTAAACACAATAGTCCTTCGGCACACAGCTCTTTTGCTGTTAGCTCCCACATTATAATAGCGAGGTGCAATTCAGCTTCTACAAACCATTCTGGATGGGTAACACCTTTTATTGGTGTAAATGTGGGTTCATATTTATTGAGCTTACGTTTGCCCGGATTATTCGTGAGCTTTTTAATTGCGACTGGTTTTGGCTTACGTCCTGACCGTCCGCTTGCTCCAGCCATAACATCTCCTATTTAAAGTTCATTTTTCGCGGTTGTAAAAATTTGACTAGGGGGGCGGTCCTGAAGAATAAAAGTTGTAGAGATTTGATCCCCCCTACCTAAGCCGCTCTCTTGCTGTTTTCTTATCATGACAGTTCTTATTTATTGCACGCAGATTACTTAGATCATCTGTTCCACCATGAGCCTTTGCAATGATGTGATCGACGTGAGTTGCTTCCTTAACTAACCCTAATCCCTTACATTCATCACACTGACAAATATATTTATCACGTTGCAGGACTTGTTTTCTTACCTTGTCCCACGCTGATCCATAACCTCGCTGATGCCTAGATCGCCCATTTTGATACCGAGTCCAACCGTTTTCCGTCGGCTTGTGGCTTGCACAGTAACCTGACACATCTGTTGTCACTTTAGGGCAACCTTGTTTTCTACATGCTTTTGGGGTCCTCGGTGGCATTGTTAACTCCATTTTTAGATATAGACAAATCATGAACAAAACAGTAATTCTTACCCTTTTGAACTACTCTTTTACATCCTCTCTTATTACAAATTTGTGAAAATAATCTATTAGTTATTTTTTTTGCTCTAATCATATATAGATGTTTATCGCAATAACCACTAGAAGTGTATGCAATAACACAACACCCCTTTGCTTTGCACTTCACTTACTAATCTCCCTTATTGCCCTTTTATCCGCATTGCATTGCCTAAGTTCATTTAGCAATTCAGTGTACAAAACAGGACATTGACCCCAAGTGATTTTTTTACCAATATATGGTGCGTTATTTTGTTGTGTTAGTGATGCCGGTATATTGCATTGATAAACATATTCAGTTTTTACCGTCCCGCATCCAATTAATAACGTTGTCAGGCATATACTCATTAGCACATTGATTGTTTTTAATTGTGTCATTTATTTGCTCGTGGATTTTTTTTATTGACATAGCGTCCTGCGATTTTTCGTGCTCTCGTTGCGCTATAATCTGATTGTTTTTGGATATAGTTTTCTCTAACTGGTTAATTTGATTCGTTAGATAGGTATTAGCGTTTTTTAATCGTTTTTTCTCATGATAATTGTTGTAGCCCCAATAAATGGCAAAAACTAAAATAGTTGACACTATGCTGAATATTTTTCCATTTGACATAACTAATCACTCAACAATAATGCTACAAACAAAAACCAACCCCAACCATTTACACCATGAACAGCCATTATTGCAGCGATGATGAAGCATACGATAGACATAATGCTTTTTCCTTTTCTCGACGAGCTACTAAACCATTTAGCACTTTGCCGCCTGCTTTATTCCATTTCGGGAACTCATTGCAAGCGGATTTATAGTCACCAGTGTTTAAGTATTTATACATTGTTGATGTTCGCATTTTTGTACAGCCAACGTTAAACGTAATTGACGTTACTGCGTCAAAAACACTACGAGGCAGATGAAACCCGTTAGCGTGGCGGTATACGCATCGTTCAGCTGTTTTTATATCGTCAACCCAACGTTGTGCTATTTCGTCGTCAGAATAATATCTGTTTTCTATGTTGCCCGTGGTTGACCCTATGCCAACTGTTAACACATTTGCAGGACATAAATATGGCTCTCTGATACACGATTCAGCATTGCTGATTATTTCTAGTCCGGCTCTGCTCGTTTTAATTTCATCTGAGTAACTCGCAATAACTATGCCTATAATTACCGAAACACTACAAATCGCACTCGTCGTTATCGTTTTTATGCTTTTCATAGTAAAATTGCCTTAATTTCTCTTTGTGGTTTGCATCTCGGCGTTTGTACCACCAATTAATTAGGAACGTCGCTATCGATAGAATGATGCCCACCACAACAGCGATATCATTCAGGCTGAGGGCACCAAATAATGTGCATATAGCGCCCCAAAAATACGAAATGGGAGAAGAATATTTGTCCATATTTTTATGTCTTAATTTAATTTAGTTTAATGAGAGGTAGCGCACTAGCTAGATGTTAACTGTATATATAGCATTGCTGCCGATTTTAGGTATAAAAAAACCGACTTTTTTGTCGGCTTAATTACATTGTTGAGTAACAAATTTATTATCATTACCCTGAATTTGTTTTATTAGTTTGTTCCGTTCACATTCCCAGTTTTCAGGTGGATACATCTTGCTCCACGCCGTCATTAATTTGTGTTCTGAATCAGATAAATTGATATTGTATTTATCTGACATGTAGAAATATGTGCGAGCTATAATGCCTCTGATTTCCTCACGAGGCTGAAATTTTCTATCTTTAAAATCTACAGCGCTTTTGCATTGTCCGTACTGAGTGAATTCATTAGTAAATTGCGAATAGCGATAATTAGAACGGTCACCATTTACCTCGCCGATTGAAGGTTGCAAATTGTGTAAATCACCCTCCATTTCATTGAATTTCAGGTCTTTTTTGCACTCTTTGCGTCCACCATCTCGCCAACATTGCAGGTGTCGCCCAAAATTCTCGGCTGGCATTACATGCTCCCACTCTATACGAGACGCTCTATTTTGATTTTTTCTTGGCTCATATCCACATTGGCTAAAATCAACTACGCCAGATTTGTTATTAAATGAGAAATGACAACCACAATAAAACGTAGTTGTTTGAATTTTGTTTGATTTGTACAGATTGATTAACTGAGTTTTTGCAGAATTAAAATTTTGTGCTGCATAAGCAAAATCTGGGAATAACAATAAAGCGAAGATAATTTTTTTCATAAGTCCATTTATTTTATACTAGTTCCAAACGCATAAAACCGCACTTTAGGTTGATTATATGTCGCAACACAGAGACAGTCAATTACATAAAATATATTTTTAATATAATAGGGATGATTTTTTGAATTATATAAGGTAAAAACATGTCAAGAAAACTTCGATTTATTAAACCATCATTATATCCAAATGAAAACGCGCAAACACTCACGTTAGAACGAATAAAAAATAACTATCAAAACGGCGTCACAACTAATTTAATACCAGATACAAATATTCTTATAGCCATGGAAAAATGTGCTGATATGAAGGTAAATAACGACCAAGATAGAATTAGAATATTAAAAGAACATGATTTAAAGGAGTTATTTGATTTCTTTAGAGCAAATCCATTCCCAAACATTGCATGGTGTCCTTTTTTTTCTTTATCTGAAATGCCTGGTAAAGATGCGAATTGTAGCTATAAAAAACTAAAATTATTCGATCAAAAATTTAAATTCGAATGTGCCTATGAAGAAGATAATATTAATGATGATACTTTTGATAAGCAAGAAACCTTAAAACTAATAGATAACTTTACCCAAGGACAAAAATTAACATCTTATACTTCCTACTGTTCATTATTATTAATTCAAATTATTGAAAAAAACCTAAACATGTCTACTTTTGATATCAAAATTAATCGCTATCTTGATATTGTTATAAGTGAACTTGATTTAGTGTCTTCAAAAGAATTATTTATTGCTTGTATTGTTTTCTACTCATCATCTTTAAAACAAAACAATGGTCCTTATAAAGAATTAATTAAAGATATTCGAAATAATTTTTATTCTGAAAAGAAATCGAAGTCATTTAAAAGATTATCACCTTTAGACAAAATGAAGAGTATAGCTTCAAATGGCTCTTTTGATTTAGCACTAATAAATATATGTAACGTAGGTGATTTTACAGGATTTGATAACGAAAAATTAGATAATTGGATTGTTTCTTTCGATAATAAGTTATTTAATCTTATAAAGCATTTTCCCAACGCCAAAAATGAAAAAGGTGAAAGCTCATTTATATACTATAATAATCTACTTGAAATTATGCCAGAACATAAAGATAGGCTTTTGGCTATTATGTCATTATTAGAAAATAGAAAAAACAAAACCCACAAACTTGAAAAACTTCAAAATGAACCTTTAAATATATACATGAAAGAAATTGAGTTAATTATTGATAAATTTCATAAAATGGCAATGTATGGCATTTAAAAAAGCCCCTTCGGGGCTTATTTCATTGAACGTATGGTAATACACGTTGCCAAGACAAATCATTTTTATTTATTTGGGTACTTTTCATTTTATTTTGTACTATTTTTTTGCAAAGTTGAGTTAAGTTACGGTATTCTCTGCTCATCGTATAGTATAGTGAGGCTTTTTCAGATTTTAACAGTCTGAGCACAGGCTCCATTTCTTCGATTTCGCTACGCATATATTCTGCTGCTTTATATAACCACGCAAAATTACAAAGCTCATCGCTTGTTAAAGCTTCTGGTTTTATTAATAATCCACCTAAAAATTCAATTGCATTATCAAATTGATTTAGAGGTAAATCTTGATAACGAGGTATTTTGAATTGCTCATAGAGCTTAGTGTAAATTGCTTGATAATGCTCACCTGTTCTATATGATCGTTCGTTTACTGCTTGTTTGATTTGCTGTTGCTGTTCGAGTGAGATTGTATGAGGGTATTGTTGAGCTACTTTGGGCATAAAATGATTATAAAGAACATCAAAACATTCTAATTGATATTGTTTTAAAATAGGTTTTATTTCCGGATTAACCCTGCTTAATTCTATACCAGAGAGCCATCCGTTGAGGTAACCGAGAGGTAAACATAACACGTCTCTATTTTTACCGTCTTTTGCAACTACCTTTATCATAAAGGCAGTTGAATTAAGTATTTCATTTCTTTTGATTCGTTGCCTTTGAGCTTCCCAATCCAAACCTATATTTTCGCATATTGGCTTGATAGCAACATAAGGATTATTATTATAATTAAGAATTGATATTTGTTGATTGTGAAATTGAACTAATTGAATTTGATTTGACATATCTACATCCTCGTTGATTTTATTATTATCCCCCATGTTGATTGAGGGAGGTCGGGTGCTTCAACACTGCAACGAGACAGCCTGCATTATTCCCTTTCGGTATTGTATTATGCACGCCACCCGACCATAAAATTTGGACGTAAAAAAACCGCTAATCTTTCGGGTGCGGAAGTCCGCTCGTTGCTTGGTGTGTTGAGCACCAAGAGACAATATACAACCCGACAAAATTATTGTCAATTTATAAAATTACATCACTTATTACATCATGAATTTTAGCGAACACATAAATTTCAGCCATTTTTAATTTGTCACAAACAAAGTCTTTACTTTTATGTATATTTTTAGCTAATTGGCGACACGACTGTTGATTGATATAAACTGATTTAAGGATAGAATAAGAAATAGTATCTATTGTTGACAAGCGCAGAACCGCGTTATCAACAATTTCGGCTTCATCTTCACTTAGCAATGGACGAGAATCAAAGCCATTACTATTAATCATTGATGATTTATACGGATATTCTAAACCCGTTTTTATACTACGTCTAACATTGGCCCATGCGACTAGAACTAATTTAATATCTCTCTTCATATACTCTCCGTAAAATTATAGAGAGGAATTCACAAAAACAGTCTGCACTCTGTTTATTGCTTACACTCCACAATGCTATTATTATACCAATTAGCCATCCATACGTAAAGAAGTCCAAATTAAGAAATAACACACATTCCAAATGCGCGATCTAAAAAGCGAAATAATAAAAATAACTGTGAACCGTATTTCTGTTCCCAGTTTTCTACATTCTGATGTAGTTCATTATGATGTTTCCTGCATAGCGGTATTGTAAATATGTCATGCGATTTTCCGCCCATTTTACCCTGCCCGTATCCAATTATATGATGCGGATCATCCGATTGTTTTCCACAACATACACATGGCTGAGTTTTAACCCATTGAGTATATTTTTCACATTCCCAATGCTTCATCTTTGGGCGTAACATAAAAGATTCCGGCGACTCAGGATCTAATTTTATTTTTTTTATTTCATTTTTTAATCGTGTAGTTGATCTATCATCATAAGCAATTATTTCAGATTCTTTGTAAACTGATTTTATTTTTTCTATTTGTCGCCCATGTAGTAGCCTCGCCATATTTTCTGGTATAAGCTCATATAGATGATTAATTACTGCCCACCAACCAAGTTCTTGAATTGATAACTGATGATTAGTATTGTGTTTTAATTGGTTAATAATACAGTCGATTAGAAATTGTTTTAAATTACGTTTAGCAATTGCTTTTATTTTATCATCAATAATTAAATCTTTATTGTGATGCCAGCATATATGTATTGCTGAATTTCCTATTTTTTCATTAACAAACTCATGATGACAATATTCTTCATCTTCAAGCTGACAATTAAATCGACTATTTAACCATACGTCAAAACTATATAATTTCTTCAATTTACTTACTACAGTGTCATGTAAAATGAATGGATCTATATATTCATTATTTAATAATTGTTGGTCATTTTGAAGAATGCCGGATTTGATACCTGCGTGTTCGTCCTGTGCTGGAGAAATTATTATACGATTACCGTCACTCAGTTTCTTTAATAACTCAGTACCAGGTTTTAAAATAATAATTCCAAGCTCGGGTTGATAATAAGGAGTAAGGATTGCTTTCATTAATTAGCCTAATTAACCATTAGTTCAGATGCATAACGACTAGCAATCCATGAAATACCCTCCGCTGTTACTCGAGTTTGTGAGTATGCATGTCCATTTTCAGCGGAACCAGTTTTAACAGTAAAATAAGATTTTATGCTTGGGCGAGAATACGGCAATAAATTACCAGATAGCCGATACAAAAACCTATCTCTGATCAATGCTTCTATCAAAGCCCTTTCTGACATTTTGAGAATTTTTGCGGTTTCTCGCAAAGATTTAGAATTGCGACTTATTACATAATTATCAACAAACGCAACTTTAGGGGCGTCCTCTTGTATCTTACTTTCCAACTTTAAATTTTTTTCACATTCATCAGCATATGCACGTAACGCCTCTGGTAATGTTTTAGGCAATTTAAATAAGTTATCTTCTAATTGATGCATGCGATCAATTACTTTCATTCTTAAAGGAATGCTGTAACCTGTTAATAAACATTCAACATACTTTTTAATTAATAAAATATTGCTAATATAACCTCTGGCATCATGTTGATATGTAACTGATTGATTTATTTCATGGCTCAAATTTGGTCCATCTTTTTTTAAAGATTCAATCATGTTATTAATATCTCTAATAACATTTTTATGCTCTTTCCCAGTTAATTCTGCAATTTCACGGCTAGACATGGTTAACTGATTGCCGTTCGGCATTGTTGACGTGGCATTATCTGTCACCACAGAAGATTGGCTATACATTTTTAATACTCCACTATTGTTAAGCACTTGTTCAACGTCAGTCTGCACTCTGACAGATTTAATATATATAATTAATTTGCTAATTACAACTATTTGAATTTTATTCAACCAATATTTTCATATATCCCTTTTTTATAAAAAGAAACTTAATAATCTTCATATATGTCTAAATAAACGCTTCCATAATCAATATCTAAGGTATTAAAAGGTAGTTCTACCCGATTTATCTTTAAATCAAACATAGTAAGATCGTTCAAACGAAGTGAATTGGAAAATGAAATTTCCAATGTGATATCCGTAGTGAATAATTCTTCATATTCATAGGGTTGACGGCCGACTTCATAATAATCTGAATAATCGCTGTATTTATAAAAAGCTAGCATTGTGGTTATATAAATATTTAGCGTTATTGGAAGTGTAAAACTCATCTTACCTTGTTCTATGCTTATTACATTGATTTTTAAATCTTTAGATAAAATAATATTTTCAAGATCAATTTGATAATTTTCATCCACTAAATCTACTTCTGCACAAGAACAACTAGCTATAACCGAAATATTTAACTTTTCGACTTCACAAGATAATAAGTTAAAAAGGGTGTCATATTGTTGATTGGGTTGAAGAAAAAAGATTTTCTTTATACAGTTAATAATATTTTGCTTTATTTCAAATGGATAAATAGCATCATAAACAACCGACAAGTTATCAACACAATCTAAGTAATCAGATTTTTCAGCAAATTTTTGCCACCCTAAATCTTCAGAGATTATTAAAATCTTTTGTTTATTTCTCTTGGCATAATTTTCAAGGGAATGAAGTATTATTGCATCTGGAAATTCATTTTTTTTGCTATTTCTTATTTCAAATGGATATTTGTTATTAAAATAATCATCTATCAAACGTTTTATATCAAAATCAGCATAACAATCTATTATTTTACATTTTGTTTCTTGTAAGAATTTTGTTAATTTGACATCGATAATATTCTCATGATGACCAATTGATAGCGTATTTTTCACTATATCTAATTGTTCATTAGTTATATGTGATTTTTTCTTTTTTAGTTCATTTAAAGTACTAATTACATTTTCATCAATTTTTTGTAGTTCTTCTGTTAAGTGAGATTCCATTTCTCTGTATACTATCTCATGAATTAAAATATCACAGATCATCCCTAATTCAGGTAAGCGTTTTATTAAAGAACTTTGAAAGTTATATCCAGTTTTTCTAAAAACATTAGTATCAATACTAATTGCACAATAATCATCTAAATTAAGGTCGTTATAATTTATAATTTTGGTGTCTGACATAATAACTATTTTTTATTTATATATATAATTACTTTACCATTAATTACTGACTCAAACCACTCAGATTCAATTCGTTTTATTTGACTATCATCAATCCAAACACCAGCTGTAGTCAGCGAATCAAACAAAGCTTTAAAATAATTATCCATATCACGCCTAATATTGTTAGGCGGATAAAACTCAACGTTGACAGCAACATTATCTGTAATTGGTTTTGGAACCCGTTTTAATTGTTCATAAACTGCATAAACAACATCAGTCTTATATTTGCGACCTTTTGCACTTAATAACGTTCTTCCATTTAAATTACGCCAATATGTATTCATTGAGGGTGGAAATGGCAAAATCAAAGTAATCATTTTACAATCCTAAACAAACTTCTATTTATTAACGCCAAATGCGCCCGTATTGCAGATTCAACATTGGTAACGATATTTAATTCGCCATCTGCTTGGTTGTTATTACAAATCGGGCACAGATCAATCGTGTCACTGATTTTTTTCACTGGGGCATATTCTGAATGATAATGACTAAATCCTATTTTTGTTGCGCAATTTCTACACATTACTGCGTCACAGCCAATAACTGTATTTTCGCTAACAACATTCATAAAACCTATTACTCCATCGCAAAATATGGTGCTATCATTTGTTAAATTTAACCCACAAAAAGTACATACTTTTTTTCTTCTGCTACTATTCATTTGCGTTATATTTTGTATAAATATCATCAAAATGTCCGCGAATAACCATACGCCTGAATACACCATATAAAAAATCACACTCGGCCTGTTTATTGCTATTAAATGGTTTATCAGTAATCAGCGTCACATTTGTAGGAAACCCGTGTATTTTTCTAACTCTGTTGCCACAGGCATACAGTAACCCCCACCCTATGGGCAGGTCATCAATTTTGATTAAATCTGGTGGACACAGGTAAAAACGCCAGTCCCCCATTCCAAGATTGGGATTGATCCTAAACGTTTTATTTTTATCAGCCAAAAAATCAGATCGACTGGTTTTGCATTCAATTAGTAGAGATACATTATTTCTAAATCCAATAGCGTCAGGCTTTTCTCCAGTTCCTATACACGCTTGATAACGGTCATGGAATACCACTCCAAAACCATTACGCTTTAGAAATTTATCAGCTATTAAACAAAGTTCATTATGATTCAATTCACTCATCTCTCATCCTTTTTTAGCTATCGCTTTCATAATCCATCCCTGAAATGCAGACTCAACATTTTTTCGCAAATATCTACCTTTACGATCCTTTCGTAAATGATTATCAGGAAACCCATTTTTACGCATGACGGATTCAAACTCTATACGTTCATTGTTTAAATTTATCATCTTACTAACCTTTCATGTGTTTTAGAAGGTGGGTTATAACATCAACCGTCCAGCCGTTACCTAGCATTTTATAACGCTGGGTATTGCTAACGCCTGCTGTGTAGTTGTCTGGCAGAGTCTGGAGACGTTCGCATTCAATCGGTGTCAATTTTCTAATATACCCGTCAATTAAAATGCCGTGCCGATCCTGTGCCGTGAGGGTATAGAATTTCTCGCCATTGCTAAATCGCCGGCCGTTTTGTCGTTTTTCGATTCTATCAGGGGTTATACATCCAAACAGGTATTGACCCATTTTTGCCGCTCCGCCTCCGGCATCACCGCAAAGAGTTACTGCTTTACCGTGTATGCTGTAAATGCGTCCGGACTGGCAGTCGGAACGGAAAAATCCGATTTTACCGGCAATAGTCTCTTTATCCAAAATCTGCAATGTTTTATCAAACGGCACTATAAATGAGTCTATAAAATTATCTTTAACAACAGCCGATAATAAATGGTTATTGTGTTCCCATGAGTTGCTGGTTAATGCGGGGCTTTTTTCCGTATGAATCCCACCACGATTTTTACCTCGAGGATTTTGTTTTATCCCCACAACCGCATTAAATGGGATCGCGATTTTGTTCCCTTCACCTTTATTTGTTGTGAGTGTTGGGTTTTTATCGTTAGTAATTGGCGTAACAGTACCATTCATCCCCCTACCGCTGGGATTACAATTAAATACAGGCAATTTGTCATGATTTGTTATATCAATGGTTTCGTGGATAACGTCTTTTAACAAAATACATTTGTCTGCTGGTTGCTCTACATTCCAGTTACACCAATACAATCGTTTACGGTTTTGCGCTGATACCAACGCACTATTTATCATGACCGGATCAACGCCTACAATTGACGTAATCACGTTTTCGTGCTCTTTTTTCATTCTAACGTTTTCGAGCAGAAAACTGACATTAGGATTGAGCGATTGAACGTGTGCTAATATTTCAGCAAATCTAAAAAACAACGCCGAGCGTTTATCGTCAAATGCTAATTGTTTACCTGCGAATGAAAACCCCTGACATGGAGAGCCTGCTAATATCAAATCAATATCGGACCAGGGAACGTCCCAATTTTCCCAGTTGTTTATATCGCCAAGCCGAATAATGTCTGGGTAATTGTTTTGGCTAACTTTGATTGCATATTTATCAATTTCACTAGCAAAATAATTAGCAACATGAATACCTGCACGATCAAGAGCGACGCGACCGCTGCTAATTCCATCAAATAATGATAAAATAATCATTTATTAGCCTCCATTCTATTCACAAGAAATTTGGTAGCATTATAAATTTGATCACGTGGTAATCGATCCATAATCATTTTATTAATGCTTTGTTTAATTTTTATTTGCTGATCAATGCTTAAATTTTTTGAATACTCAACCGAATTAAAAATAGAATTAACCTCTTTGGGCCAGACTGTCGAAACTTTAGGATCAGGTATGTTGTCTTTTATTTTTTCGTATGTTTCAAATATTTCACTACGATTAACACAAGAGATCCGGCATTCACCAATAGACAATGGATTAAATACTGCAAACAATGAACCGCGATTATTGCCATGAATTTTTTGTTTATTGTCAGATCTAACAAATGAAATACGTCCGTTTACAATAAAATAAATTTCACTCGCTGACTTTTGTAATTCATTAAACCATTCGACTGAAGTATCAACTGGTAATAACATCACGGTACCAACTCCCTGATTAGACGCTTCTTTAGCTTTTTTAACCCATGGCAAAATACGCGAATACGGAGGATTACAAAACGCATAACCGCCTCTTAAGTGTGCCCAGCCGTTAATCAGTGAATTGTATGATTCCGTTAAGTAATTCAAGTGCAAATGATTATGATCGCTTGCAGCAACATCACAAACAAAACTAAATCGGGCATTCAGATATTCATATAATTCAATTGGTGTCTGCCATAGATCTTTTATATCGGCATCAGTTTTACTTTTCGAGTGCTTATAATCAGATTTAGCCATTTGCAACTGCCTCATTGTTTAATTCTGATAATTGTTGTTCATAACGTTTTCTAAGTGATTCATGTAAACGTGATTGTTCAACTTTCCATTTTTCTTGCTTATTGAGTTTGTCAGCTTTTAGCATTGCTTTGATGCCGAATAAGCCAGCCGGAATCCCTGCGCTTTTCTCATCATCTTGTTTGTTTTCAAGCATTGCAAAAGTGTTCTCAGGTTTCGGAAGATATTTTTTCGCTTCAGCTTCGCTTAATAAACCCGTAAAAACTGCATTGTTGATTGCTTGAATTCGTTTTGTTTTATCAAAACCAAGCGAAACTGTTACAGAGATCGGCTTGCAATTAAAAATTGACTCTTGAATAAGTCGTCCATACGATTCGATAAAAGCTCTGCGAGCACCAACTTCATCCCCAAGATCCATTACGTTTTTAGCAACAACCCACGCTTTATGCATTTCATCAGTCCAAACAACCGTATTAGCTTCATCATTAGCTGACAATGCGATTGCCCATGCTTCACTGGCTTCCATGTGACGATTACCCGAGGCATTATCAATTAATTCAATAATGTCAGCAGGTCTTGGAAAGCGTTTTCCAATCAGTAAATATTGATTAAATGCTTGAGTAACTTGATCATGTGAATATCTAGATAATACATTCCAGTAAACATCAACTTGAGTCTGATTGAAATTTTGTCCATAAGTATTGAATAATCCATACATCAAGGCGGTGAATTGTTTTTTGTTATTACTCATGACATCGCTCCTAATGATTTTTCAAATGCCAATCGATTACGTTCCTCAAGAGTCATAAAACTACTTGATTGGGTTGACTGATTATTTTTTAAAATCCATTCAGATTTAAAGCCAATCCAACCTCTTGCCATACATTCGGCTAAGACTTCATCAGTGCTGTATCCAAATGCTAAACACTGATTAATTTGTTTAATTAACAGATTTAAAGCGGTTTGGGTAAGTTTAGCTTTTTTGTTTTTCCGATGTTCAAGATAATCTGACCAAACCCGATCACTAGGAGCTTGTTCAAAATGAGATAAATCAAGTGCCCTTTTATTTATAGGTTCTTTGACTGGTTCTGTTTTATGACTGGTTATTAATGACTGGTTAGGGTGACACTGTGTCACTATCGTTTGTGACAAATTGTCACTATCATTTGACAAAATGTCACCATCGTTGGACAAAATGTCACTATCGTTTTGATTTGATAGTGACAAATTGGCACTATCATCTAGAGACAAATAATAGAGATTTGTTTTGTTAAAAGCTTCACCTTCTCTTTTTCGTTGCACAACTTTAATTAATCCTTGTTTTTCTAACTCTTCAATATGTCTTATCACTGTTCTTTTTGACATTTCACATTGTTCAGCAATATGGTCATGAGACGGCCAACAAATTCCTTTATCATTTGCATGATCGGCTAATTTGATTAAAACAAGTTTTCTTGATGAGTTACCAACTTTTGCATTCATGGCCTTGACCATTAGTAACATACTCATGCAGGCACCTCCACGTTGGGAGTATGGTGTAAGCAGTGACGTGCATCAGCAACTAAATCAGATACAGCCCATAGTACATCGCAAACCAAATTATCATTGATTTGGATTTCGGTGCTTGAATTGACTGAAAGGAGATGAATAATGGCTTCAACTTGAAGAAGTTTTTTATTGATAGTATCAATCTGAGTTATTGATATAGCTTTTCTAGGTACTATTTCATTAGGGATAGTAGTCATAGAGACAGCCTCCGTAGGGTAATTATTATAATCACCGCAAGAGGTTCCAATCTCATTGGCGGTGACGTTAACAGGGTTGGAACTACTGCTACCTACGGAAAACAGCCACCCTTTCGGATGCCCCACTAACGCCACCATTGATATGAAATACAGATGCACGCGAGCATTGACACAAAAAAAGACGCTTTGGGCGTCATGTGTCGCCATAGGTAATTGCAGGGTTCCAATCCTGACACTAGATTTTGCTAGTGCAACATCACTATAGCTCAACGAATTATTTTTGACAAGCTCTCTTTGTTGTTTGATTAGAATAGACCACAAAATTTCGACAAATTTGTGGGTGACGGGTTGCCAATGATTGTTTATCATGGCTTCATATTGAATGCCGAACGGCAAAAATCTACAACGCAATTGCGTTATAGTACATTTTAGTGTTAAACTATTCATGCGACTAATACTCCACAAGTGTTTTTTCGCACCGACCGATAGCCGTCTGCAAAATTGCTATCGGTCAACTTTTTGTTTATGTGATTTAATTGTTTCGATATGTGCTTTAAGCCTGTTTTTAACTATTGACTCACACAATCTGTTCAATATAGATTCTTCTTCATCTGTTATAACTCCATCACTAATTGCATTTGCTAAATAATTTTCATATTTACCTCTAGCTGTACCAATACTTAACATTGATTCAAAAAGATCATAACTTCCCGCTTTAGCGACATCAGGTTTTTTTATGACTATACAATTCACTGCTCTTGCAAAATAATCCGCAACCAATGCAGTTTTGCTCAAATTTTGTAACGCCATTAATTCATCACCACTAAAAAAACGAGTGCCTTTATTTTCATAACGACGATCGTTAAATGCAGATACGGATAAACCTAAATAACTAGATGCCACCTCTACACCACCATCAATACAACTCAATAAATCGTTAATTAATTTTTTTTTGTTTCCCATATTTTAAAATTCCTCGTTTGGGTTACATTATTTAGTGTTTACATTTATTATTCAGCCCATACATCAGGGCGTAACTCAGCTTTTGTAACTCTACCTTGTGTGTTTTTTTCAATTTTTTTTGCCACATTTATAGGAATTGGAGCTGTTCCGACTTCCATTTGTCGCAAAAATGATTTAGAGACGCCAATTTTTTCGGCGAAGCGGCTTTTCCCGCCTCGTTCAAGCTGAGATAGGTAATCTGATAAAGTCATTTCACCTCGGTTTAGTAAAAATTAAATTTAGTTTATTTAACACTAAACCATGGGTAAAGTAAAGTTTATTTTTTGCTAATTTAGTAAATACTAAATAAGATAATAAAAAATTAGGAGCCATTATGAATAAAAATGAATTACAAACGCTGAGAGCTATAAACCTAAAACGATGGTTTGCTGGTAAAACCATACCTAATAAAGAAAAAAGTTACATTTCTCAATTAATCAATGGTAAATCATCATTTGGTGAGAAATCAGCTCGACGTTTGGAAAATGATTATGGTATGCCTGAATTTTATTTAGATAAAACAGAACACAATGAATTATATGGAATTAATCAGAATAATAGATATCACACTAATGATAATAACTACGTGATTGAAATTTTGGATATTAACGCTAGCGCAGGATTGGGCTACCTAAACTCGGATGTGATGGAAGTGGTGAAATTAATTGAATATGATTCGGAGCAGGCAAAATTATTATTTAGAGGTGTTAGCGCTGAAAATTTGAAAGTCATCAATATAAGTGGCGACAGTATGCAGGGCACGTTTGATAGCGGTGATGCAATATATGTTGATGTTTCTAAAAAAGAATTTAATGGTGATGGCATCTATGTATTTACATTCGGAAAAAATTTATATGTAAAACGGCTACAGATAATTAAAAATAAACTAATAGTTATATCTGATAATAAAAAATACAAGGAGTGGGACATAACAGAAGAAGAAATCGATCAACTTTATATACATGGGAAAGTAATGCTTAGTCAATCAATGCTATTAAGGAAACATGGTTAATTTAATTATTATAATAAGGATTGAAAAATGCGAAGATTTATTACAATTTTATCTATATTATTCATAATGTCTGGTTGTGCTGATTATAATTATAAAGAACATAATGAGCACTATTTCAAAAATAAAACTCACTTTTGCTCTAGACTAAATGATCAGAATGAATGTAAAAATGAAGGATGGGATGATAGCTTATTTTCGGCTATTAATCCCAAAAATCATACTTGGCAACTAATAACGCTCTATGGCGCATGGAGCGGATATCTTAAGGTATTTTACGGGAAAATAGAACGAAATCAGGTTGATGAAGCGATTTCAGAAATAATAAACTTTATTCGATGGTCTCATCTCCCAGCTGATCAATTGCTTTCACAAAAAAATGATTATGAAAAAAATATAAAACTCAATGTAATAGGTGCCGAATATCACATAGAAAAAGGCGTGCCATATGCAAGATTAAAGTATTATCCAAAATCTTATTTTATTCCTCTTTTTGTAGAAAACCATTATCTTATAGATGAATCAACAGCTCGCGAAATATTAATAAATTTATTGTTATGGAAAAAATCTACTGAAAATCAGTTTCAGTGAAAAAAATAACCGCTTCGGCGGTTTTTTTGTGCTTAAAATCAGCTTATAAATAATAGCTGTGTTTTTTTACATACCTCTAATCATTCACCAATCAAATTTTAAGAGCGTTTATATTAATAAAGGTAATTAATCATATAAGATAATAATCTCTTCTCAAAATTAATTTTAAGAAGAATTAAGCAATATAAATTGATCATAAAGAAATAAGTTTGTATAATACTAATGTGCTTTGAAAATTTGAACTGACTATTTAAATTGAAGGCATAAATAAGGGAAGCCCCTGAAAGCGACTAACTATCAGGGGCTAAGATCACTAGAAAACAAAAATAACTTTCTCACGAGCAATTTTTGTTTTCACGACGCATTTCGAAACGGCATATTTATTATATATGCCATTAGATCTTTGTGTCAATAGTTCTGTGCTCGTGATTTGGACTTTAATATGACAATGGGATATTGTCCCAAGTGCAAAGAGCCTTGCACTATAATATTTAGATACTCAAAGGAACATAAGGTAAATGGTGTTGTAATTGGAATAATTCATTCAAAAAAGCCAATGCCCATTCCTATAGATCATACTTGTTCCTAAAATCAAACCCGCCAAGTGCGGGTTTTTTCATGCCTAAAATCCACATATGGAATCTTTCCTTACTCTGAGAGCACAAAAAACAATCAATCGTACAAAATTTATAATTTGCTAACCTATTGTTTTACTGAACAAAAGCATTTATTTATAAAAAAGTTTAGTTTTTAATAAACATTTCACTTTACTTTTAATTAACAGTTTACTAAACTAGCCACATCAAAACAAACTGAGTTAACAAAATAATTAAACAATACCACGAGTTATTTAATTAGTTAACAAGGTTCAAGTAGCTAGCTGAGGCATATGAAAGTACAGCGGTTTTGGAAAGTAATAAATAATCACTAGTATGATCGCTCTTTAAAAATCAGGAACAGCATTAACCAAATGTATTTTTATTAAAATGGGAGGTTAAGGTCATATGGTTGAAAAAAAGAAACACTTGTCATTAGGAGATAAAGTGAAAATAAAAAAGGCTATTTTGATGAGTATAGCCAAGCAAGATTTAGATGCAGAACTGTTAGCATCAAAAGCTTGCAAAGCTATAGATTATATTAACTCTTATCCACAGGATAAATCTTCTGATCATCACAATCAGTAGCTAGTCGTGTTGAAAGTGTTTTAATAAAATCAGCAATATAGTTTGCAGTAGTATTAGCATCACTGCCTTTATAGATAAAGGCAGAAGGATCTGTTTTAAGTATGTTATTTACCATATTCAAAGCTATATATTCCGCTGTAGATTTTTTCATTTTTATTCCTTGTTTATATGTTGTGGTTATCTAAATTATATCATAATTCCTTATTGTTGTGGTGACAAAAAAGGAAACTTGAGCCTAACAAGTATAAAGATAGGCATCTAGTACACTTGGTTAATGCTGTTCTTGATTCCAGTTAATGAAGTGGAGTTATCGCACGCTCTCGGAGTGCAGACCAGAGCGTTTTTTTAAATTTGTGGAGTATTGTTATGAGCCATTTTGCAGTTTTAGTTATAGGAAATAATCCATACGAACAGTTAGCACCGTATCATGAATTTTTTAGTTTATATGATTGCCATATTTAAATAACCGAAATTGTGGGACTAATGCAGTAGACCCACAAAATAGAAATTGATTTACAACACGTGTGGAGTGAAAAATGAAAGATAAAACATTAAAAGACTTGTTAATGGACGGTGTAGACCGCTTTAATAACAGTGATAAACCAGCATTAATAATTGATAATGCAATAGAAAAACTATTCAAAGACATAATCGATAGTGAATTTCGATCCTATGGAGATTTTGGTGAAATACTAAGAAATGCAGTAAAAAAAGCATTACCAGCCAATATTCAAGATATCATTTCCCTTCCTAAATATAATCAATTAATTGTCAACTCACTTCAACAGCAATGGATGTCATCAGGTGTTGAGCAACATTTTGTAGATACAGCAACAAAAATGCTTAATGACATAATTAATGAATACCCCATACCTGAATATATTTATCTATCTGATTTGCTGGAGGCGTTTGTTGAGGAATACGTCGAGGAGGCAGAGGAGAACAGATGGGATAGACCAGACATCCGGATTGAGGAAAGCGATTATGACAATGAATACATGCATATCTATTTTGATAAGGGACCTGAAAAGGGTTATTTATCAGAAAGAAGCAAACACTCATTGGACAACTATCTCGCGTGTCGCCGTTTAGACGAAAAAGTAAAAGGTAAATTATATCAAGATGACTGTTATGTTTATAACGTTTATGCAGCAAAAATTGTTGGCCGCCGCATAGGGGAATTATTACAACCAACCAATACAAAATATCAAAACGTAATGATCGCGCTTTATTACGGTCAATCAAAACTGGTATTTGACTGTGACGTAGACGACATTGTTTACCCAAACGATTACGACTAATTAAATATATCTTAGTGCAGAAAGATAAAATAAAAATGTGGAGTATTAAATATGTTTTTCAAAAACCTCATTATCTATCAATTCGATAAAAACAACAGCAGCATTGAACGTTTAGACGACGACACGCTAAAAAATATGGCGTTCACCCCGTGCGGACCATTGGATTCTATCAAACACGGTTTTGTATCCCCTGTCGATGATGATTCATTAAAACTAGATATCCATGGCCACACGTTATTAAAAGTACGTACCGAAAGTAAAATTTTACCAGGTTCTGTTATTAAGAAAAAACAAGCTGAACGAATTAAGCATTTAGAACAAAAATTGGGCCGTAAATTAACTCGCAGTGAAAAGCTAACAGCCAAAGATGAAATTATGGTTGAATTGTTACCAGTCGCTTTCACTAAAGATCAATACACCTATGTTTGGATTAATTATCGCGATCAATTTATCGCGATAGAAACAGCCAGCTTTAAAAAATCCGAGGACGTTCTTGCCTCGATAAGAAAAGAATTAGGCGCATTATCACTAAAACCTCTTTCTATTGAAAATAATATATCATCCACGTTAAAAGAATGGGTTTTAAATGACAATCCTCCGGCTAACTTTTTTATTCTGAATGATGCGCTACTAGAGGATCCACTGGAGGGAAATGGAAAAGTGAAACTTATGGACGAGAATTTAACAGCTGATGAAGTTAAAAGCTATCTTAATTCAGGTCATGAAATCAAGTCACTGTCGTTTTCATATCAACAGAGAACAGTGTTTACGGTAAATACCGAGTTAGTTTTTTCTAAAATTAATTATTCATCTGAAATGAGATATGAAAATTGCGATATTTCACTGGATGATAAAGCTAAACGAATAGAAGCGGATTTTTATTTAGTTGCTAATGAATTAGCTACGTTGATTAAAGATTTTACTAGGTCCTTGCGATAAAAAAATGAGCAAAAAAATCAATCAAATTACTAAATTAAATTGGCGTGATGTTAAGCGGGAATTGCCAACGCTGGTAGATGACGACGGATTTCCGTCCATGTGCTTAGTGGTGTCATTTCATAATAACAAACCATTTTTTTATAAAGATTGGATTAATAAATTTACAAAAAAGTGGATGTATTCAGTAGATGGGGAAGCAAAATATTGGATTTATTTAAATGAAATTCCACTACCTGAGGAGGCATTATGAAATATTTTAGCTACGACCATCACGGTAATGGTAATGTTACAGGTAGGGTTCATTTGGAGTGTGAAAACAACGGTTATTATAGCGCCAGTTATTGGACTGAAAAAACGGAGTAAATATGGGAAATTTAAATCTTAGTACTATTGAATCATATCTAAATTTAATTAGATGGTTTGCATCAGACAATGTAGGCGAAAGTAGTAAATATCTTGCAAGTGTGACAACGGGAATCTATCCCTATCAATATGCTCATCCTTTAGATATAGGTGATCTTGGTAGGTGTATTGAATTAATAAAATCAGTGCCTGAATTAGAAGGTAGACTTCACTTGATGAAATCTAAAAGCGAAAGATGGCGAAAAATCGTGACTCATTGGGTTGGGCTAGAAGAATTATATATAGCTAACGATCATAAACAATTAAATAAATTATTTTCATTCATAAGTGAATAATTTTTGGAATATATTGTAGTGCAAATTGTAGTAACTAAATAACGAGTGCAGACGTTATTAATTAAATGTGGAGTATTATATGACTTGGATTACAACCCATTCTGGGTTACATTTTGATTACCAAAACCCTATCGCCAATGCAATCTGTATTGAAGATATAGCCAAAGGGCTGTCTCATGAGTGCCGGTTTACTGGACAACTGGACCGATTTTATTCGGTTGCACAACATTCTGTAGAATGTAGTTATATAGTGCCGGATCAATTTAAACTTGAAGCCCTACTGCATGATGCTGTAGAAGCATATTGTAAAGATATACCTTCTCCGCTAAAAAAATTATTACCCGATTATCAAAAGATTGAGAATTATGTTGATCTTATTATTCGCCAAAAATTTAATTTACCAGTAGTTATGTCAGCTGAAGTTAAGCGAGCCGATTTAATTTTATTAGCAACAGAGCATCGTGATATAGCCAATGACGGTAAAGAATGGCCAATGTTAAGAAACGTCCCGTTGTTGAATAAAAGAATTGAACCTCTTCCAAGCAACGTTGCGTACAACCTATTTTTGGAGCGCTTTATAGAGCTATGTTCCTTGAATACAGGGACCTCGATATGAAATTATTACCAAAAAATGTTGTTAGTTTTAGTGGGGGGCGCTCTTCTGCACTACTGGTTCATTTGATGAAAAACGACTACCCCGACACGGATTTTGTTTTTCTTGATACGGGGGCGGAACACCCGAAAACCTATGAGTTTATAAAAAATACAGTCAAACATTGGGGAATAAAATTAACGTGTTTACGTGTAGTTGTTAATCCTGAATTAGGACAGGGAAACTCGTATCGCGTGATAACACTAGACGAACTCAAACCGGATTTACAGCCGTTTCGGGACGTTTGCTATAAATATGGAACGCCGTACGTTCACGGCGCATTCTGTACTCGCACTCTGAAACTCGAGCCGTTCACACGATATTGTAACGAGACGTACGGCAACGGTAACTATACAACTTGGCTAGGCATTCGAGCTGACGAGCCTAGACGATTACAACCCAAACAGGGTTATAAATATTTAGCCGATATTTGCGATTTTGATAAACGGGACGTTATCGACTGGTGGGGAACTCAGCCGTTTGATTTAGATTTACCAGAACATCTCGGAAACTGTGTTTTTTGTATCAAAAAAAGCGTTAATAAAATTGCTCTAGCCACCCGTGACGAGCCAAAAATGGCAACGGATTTTATCAATCTGATCAACGACCCCGACGTCCGTGTTGTAGAGCGTCGGCAACAGGCTAATAAAATTATGTACAGAGGTAACAATTCGTTAATTTCAATCATGGCAATGTACCAAAACCATACACGAGATGAAATTGTAGCAACAATTAGAGGGCGTGGAGGTTACGATTCTGGATCATGTTCTGAATCATGTGAATTGTTTTCCTGTCAATTGGGATTGGATTTAGATTTAAGTTTTTGAAATTAAGACAATGAAAAAAAGGCGAAATAAAAAATATAACCCAACGTTGAAATATCAGCAGATATCTAAAATTGTGGCCAAAGATTATATGATTTTAGATATTACTGCGGTTGATGTGTTTGTCTATTACAAGGGTTCTGAAATTAAACCAAAATCATTTGAAGCCCGTATGTTAAATGAAGTCCGTTATAAGTGGCAAATAATGGCTGGTGTTATATGTCGAGATCAGATGAAGAGAGAGTATTTAAAAACAGATACGTTTATAACTGCTAATGAATACTTTACACATGAATTATCTGATTACCTTGCTGAATTTCAAGTTGATCTGTGGGAAACGGCCAACCCATTACATAGATTAACTCAATTCTGGTTAGCTACACCAAATACAACTGAAATTACGGAACAAGTTGTCATGAAAATGATTAATAGTAAAAACGTTTTTAATAATTTTATGACTGATTATGAATATGAAAAAAGCAAAGTAAAAAGTTAAATAATTTATTTTAAGGATTAATTATGACTGAACAATTAAAACGCTGCCATTTACAAGCGGAGGAGATAAGAAGATATACGCTATTAGGTGGATTGATTGCAGGTGATCCATCATCAGGCAAGTATGTTGAATATGAGGATTACGTACTTGTAGTCAAACACCTACTAACAATAATTAAAAAACAGGAAGCTGAAAAAGAAACGCGATACCAAGAGGGTAAGTCTGAGATTATATCTAAATTAATAAATGACGTTCCAAACCCCGAATACATTGACGAATTTGTTAACCAGTTCACTACATGTAAATTCGATGGTGATTATAAGGACATTAGATGGAACGAAGATAAATTAAACCAATATTTTAACGTTGACCGTGATTTTGAGAGTTTGTCAAAAAAAATTAAAAAATTGCTACTTTTTATTTGTTGTGGCTCCGTTTGCCTTGATACTGGCTCTATAACAAAGAAGGAGTTTTTTGAAACAATTCTATCTAATGAATGGAACAGAGGTTTAAACGTATATTTAGAACAAGAAATCAATGAAATCAAAGCTCAGGGGATTGAAGAAGCCCTAAAAAAAGCTGACGGCAAAATATATATTTACCCGATTGGTACTGATGCACTCAAACAGCTATATCGAGCAGAATTAAAGTGTTACGCTGAAACATTAAGGGCTAAACATGACTAAATATAGCGAACATGGAGAAAATTAGCATGACAATTAATACAGTTATTATTGATATTGAAACACTAGATACAGCACCAACAGCGGTGATTTTGTCAATTGGTGCGTTCTCGTTCAATAAATTCAATTTAAAAGAAACAATGATTTCCATAAATCACATGTTACGCTCAAGTGAACAAAATAAAAATCAATCGTTTTATTATAACCTCCATTTATTGCCTCAAATTTTAAGAGGTCGCTCTATATCAGCAGAAACCATTGATTTTTGGAAAAACAATGACTATTCACCGTTTATAGGTCATAGCTGGGATCCAAGACAGGCACTGATAAATTTGAGTAAATATCTCAATGACAAACTCAGTAATAATGATGATGTTCATTTATATTTTAGAGGCACGTCATTTGATGAGGCCATTCTGGTTAATGCATATAAATCGCTTGATTTAGAAGTGCCGTGGAAGTTTTATAACGTGCGTGATATCAGGACTTATATTGATGCATTAACTAATAGTAATAAGGGATATATTAAAGATTTTAAAACAAATTTTAATTTTACTAAACATCATGCATTACATGATGTATTGAGAGATGCAGAACAAATGTGTGTAGCTTATGAATTAAATAAAACCAAATATTAATCAAATCTAAATCATTAAACATCGTTAAGTGCAGATAACGATAACCGTGGAGTATTAAAATGAATACAGTATTTTTACTTATGGCCGAATTTGGCACGCCGACAATACCATTATCTCAAATCGCCGAACGCTATCTTGGAATGAAACCCGAAACCGCAAATAAAAAAGCAAATTGTGGTGAATTAGCACTACCCTCTTTTAGACTTGATCAAGGACAAAAAGCACCAAGAATTGTTCACGTTAAGGATCTGGCAGACTTTATTGATAGAAAGCGAGATGAAGCCAAAAGGGAAGTTGAACTCACACATTCCTAGACTAAAAATATTATTGATTAAACCGGAATATTCCGGTTTTTTATTGTCTGGGTCAGGCTCCCAATAGGAACCCAAGCATAGTATAAAACCTTTAAATAAAGGTTAGTTTGTCCTATCAAGCATGGGTGCTACAGAAAATTTATTGTTTGTTGATTTCATTTATGTACCAGATTTAAAGCGGTAATTAAATTATGAAGCAAATAACTAAACATATATTCTATCATAAAACATAGAATACAATGATGTTAGGGTTTTGTGTTTAATTTAGAAGTGTATCAATAAAAAGTGCATAATTTAACTTGTTTTTTATCTTGTTATATTGGATTTTAATTTATAAAATTATATTATTTAATTAATTCAATAGTTTTGTTAAATCTTTAAAAGATTACTTGTTAAAAGTCTTAAAGTTATTAAAAGTATCATATTTATACGAGCAACCTATTTATTCATCGTAGTCTTTATTTGCTGTAGAATTTTAATTAGTTGCGCAATAATGATAACTATTTATGAAAGAACAAACTATAACAATAAACCCCAGTTAAATAACTGAGGTTTATTTGGTTAGATTAATCAAATTTCAAATGGTCAAAAATGTACACTAATATAGCAAGTGCGAATTTGCCTATAAGATAAACAGAAATACACACTAATCCTATTATGAAAAGAAACGCCAAAGTAGTTGCAAGTGCATCGACGATTTTATTTTCAATCCGTAGATGATCATTAGAATTTGAACTAATTTCATTTGTGGTTTCATCAGATGTATCAGAATATAATACATTGTAATCCACTTTACACATGCCATAGACATGATACTTACGTTTCTTTAGATCAGGATAATCATCTATCAGTCTATCAAAACGCTTTGAAGTTAATTCAACTCCAATGGTACCTTCAATTTGTTCGCCGTTTCGCATTGCTACTAATTTAACAATTGAACGATCAGGATCCATCAATATTGCTATTGATACTCCCCTTTCACTGTTTTCGGATAAAAATCCGATGATTTTACAATCTGACATAATGCAATTTTTTTAATTAGGCATGTGAATTACTTCACCAGTAGGTAGTTATATAATTCATCATTGTGAATTAGACTAACCTGTTTTTATGTTAGACCGATAATCGTTAAATTTCAATATTTTTTTAATCCCCCAAAGTGTTTTACTCAATTCTACAGTAATAATTTTTTTATCTCTTTAGTTAGTTTATTAAACTATATTGAATCAATTTAGCTTTTTATCAAAACACCATCAGCGTTAATATTAACTGTATTACCCAGTTATCATCCCAATTGATTTTAATTAATCATAGATTTCCAGCTAATTAAATAGCTTTTTTATTGAAAGAGGAGTGAAATGAATTGCGTAAAATTTATAGATAATTTTATTTTTTATATCTAGGTAACTTTGGGTTAATTAGATGCAATATGATTGATAATTTATAAAGATATATTATTTAATTAATTCAATAGTTTTGTTAAATCTTTAAAAGATTACCTGTTAAAAGTCTTAAAGTTATTAAAAGTATCATATTTATACGAGTAACCTATTTATTCATCGTAGTCTTTATTTGCTATAGAATTTTAATTTGTTGCGCAATAATGATAACTATTCATGAAAGACCAAACTTTAATAATAAACCTCAGTTAAATAACTGAGGTTTATTTTGTTGAATTAATAAAATTCCAAAACTATGGCCAAGAAAAAAATTCTACTATATATAGAACAAATTTACCTAAACCAAAGAGTAAACAAGCCAGAATTCCAGATATACAAATAAAGAAGAGTATATGTATAAATACATGTTCTAGCGTTCTATGATTTCTCGGTACAGTACGAAACGTATTAGGATATAATACATTTTTATTTACTTTACACAAGCCATAGACATAATACTTACGCTCTGTTGGATCTGGATAATCATATAACAGTCTATCAAAATCCTTTGAGGTTAATTTAACTTCAATAGTACCTTCAATTTTCTTGCCGTTTCGCATTGCTACTAATTTAACAATCGAACGATCAGGTTCCATCAATATTGCTATTGATACTCCCTCTTCTTTTTGTTCGGATAAAAATCCGATTATTACAAAATTTGACATAATGGAATAAATTAATTAAATTTGTGAATACTTCACCAGTAGGTAGTTATATAACTCAACATTGTGAATTAGACTAACCTACTTTTATACTAAACCAATAATTCTGAAATTTCAATATTTTTTAATACCTAAGGTTTTTTACTCAATTCTACAGTAATCATTTTTTTATTTCTTCAGTTAGTTTATTAAACTATATTGAATCAATTTAGCTTTCAATCAAAACGCAATCAGCGTTAATATTAACTGAATTAGCCAGTTATCATCCCAATTGATTTTAATTAGTCATAGGTTTTCAGCTAATTAAATAGCTTTTTTATTGAAAGAGGAGTGAAGTGAATTGCGTAAAATTTGTAGATAATTTTATTTTTATATCAAGGTAACTTTGGGTTAATTAGATGCAATATGATTGATAATTTCAAGGCAATGAACCCTTATATCATTCAATAAAAACCCCAGTTAAATCAATAACTGGGGGGGTAAAATAAATTAAAAATTTAATTTATTTTTTGGATTGAGACCATGTTTGATGTAAATCGCGAATCTTATTTAAATCTAATTTCATCAACTTCAATGCAATATGAAACTTCGTATAAGAATCAAAATAATCTTTGAAATTATCAAAATAATCACTTTTACTTATAAAAGTTTCAGTTTCACTAACAATGATATCTTCATCAAAGCGAAGAACCAATGAGTATTCTAAGTAAGGGAAATAAGTATAAACTAAGATTTCACATCCTTTTACCTCTTCACTAGAAAAACAACCATAATTAAATTTTCCTCTAGGCATACGTCTAAATCTTTTTTTCATGATTTAAATATTTTTTAGTTAATAAAATTTTTAAATTCATTAAGGCATAGGTAAATTATACTTTTGTAGTAAATTAATTTTAAAAATTAATTCTAGATTAGATTATATAGATAATCGGATTAAGTCAATTACATTCCTAAAAGTGATTAATTGTGAAAGTCTATAATATTGATATCTGAATTCATAATATTTTTGCTCTCTATTAATAAGGAAGTTGTGAGTTTCATAAACTTTTAAATAATTCTTTAGTTTTAAATCAAGATGACTCTGGATTGATTAAATGCTTTATAATTGATTATTCAAGCTATTTCATGACGATTTTCGTTTATATCATGCAATAAAAACCCCAGTTATACCAATAACTGAGGGGTAAAATAAATTAAAAATTTAATTTTTGAGAACAGAAGAAAATTTTATAAGAAAGAGTATCATGCGTGCATTGATATTACACAATCCCACAGCGTTAACAAACAAGGTTTCAAGAGTAAAATCACCCGCTAGATTGTCAATAAAGACTTGTTCACTTATCGTAGTTTCTGTTGATTTAACTGTTTTTCCATCAATACGAAGTACCAATAAGAACTTCTTAATTTCTTCAATTCGATAAACAAAGATGTCAATTCTTTCTTTCAAATTTGGACAGGAAATATAACCTAATTCGGTTAATTTCTTGTCGTCACTTCTTTTTTTCATGAGTTTAATATTAAAATTTAACAATAATTTAAATTCATTAAGGTATAGATAAATTATACTTTTGTAGCAAATTAATTTTAAAAATTAATTCCATTCTATACTATATAGATTATCAAATTAGGTCAATAACACTTATAAAAGTTATTAGTTAATAAAGCCTATAATATTGAGATTTGAATTCATAATATTTTTGCTCTCTATTAAAAAGTAAGTTGTGAGTTTCATAAACTTTTAAATAATTCTTCAGTTTTAAATCAAGATAGCTTTGGATTGATGAGATATTTTATAATAGACTATTTAAATTATTCCATGACGACTTTTACTTAAGTCAAGCAATAAAAACCCCAGTTAGATCGACAACTGGGGGGTGAATTAAATTAAAATTAAAATTTAATTTTTAAACATAATATAACTTTTTAAGAAAGACTATTATGCGTGTAAAGACATTACACAACTTCACTGTTTCATCAAACAATTCAAGACCTGAAATACCAGATAAATGGTCATTAAGGACTTGTTGACTTATTATCGTTACTGTTGTTTTAATGGGATTTCCATTAATACGAAGTACCAATAAGTACATCTCAGTTTCTTCGATTTCATAAATGAAGATGTCAATTCTTTCTGGCAAATTTAGACAAGGAATATATCCGAATTCGATTAATTTCTTGTCGTTGTTTGTTTTTTGATTCATAAATTTGTAATTAAAATTAATTATTAATTTAAATTCATTAAGGTATAGGTAAATTATACTTTTGTAGTAAATTAATTTTTTTAAAATTAATTCTATTTAATATTATATAGATAATCGACTTAAATCAATAAAAAGATTAAAAATTATGAATTGAATAAGTCTATAATATTGTTATTCCAATTCATAATATTATTACTTTCTATAAATATAGATATATCTTTATTAAATATCATTTTATTTGTTTATATCATTATTTACTTTTTTGAAAGGTATTTTTAGGGATCGTTACTAACTACTTTCGATGGGTATATGGAATATTTTGTTTAATGTTCCTTTCTCAAACTCACCATGCTTTATATAATAAAAACCCCAGTTAGATAACTGGGGTTCTTTTGGATCAATAAAAAGTATTAAAAATAAATTAACACGATTTAGAAACCAAATAAACTAAGGTAGCCATCATGATAATCAGAATCATCACTAGTGATAACGTTAAACGTGATTGCTCTGAAGTCATTTTTTGTTCGCCAAATTGTTCAAATTCGTGTTTGAAATTTAAATCTCTTTTTGTAGATTCTTCTATAGATTCTTATTTTTTCTTTTAAAAGAATCTATAATCAATAACATACCTCTTTTCAACCCATTAAATAAAGACGATAAAAACGGCTTTATCCCCTTTTTTGCTAAGTGTAAAGATTTGACATGTTCCATAAATCTACACAAATAGAACTGTTGAAAAATACGACTTACAATATGAGGATCCTTACTAACAGCCTCATCATAAAGCGTTTTAGGCATTTCTAAAATAAGTGAATCTTCAACAATTTCATTTCCACGCATCAAAACTATGCGATAAATAGTAAGATCTGCATTTGCAAAAATTCCTAATGACATTTCACTTTGACTATCTAGGAATAAATAGCCTTTAAAATCATAATGTTTCATTTTTTAATTTTTTTAATGATTAAAATTGTGTGTACCACACCTGGGAGTTAACAGAAACTCAATAGTTATATTACACCGATAACAAAAATGTTTCAATTTTTCTTAACTTATAATAAGATTTTTTGATAATAACACACAAATTCTAAATACATTTTCATTTGCAAATAATAACAATTAATCATAACCTTTAATTAACATCTATTAGCATTAAAACAAACTAGATTTGAAATATTCTTAAGTTACCTTAATATTGCTTTAGATCACATATTAACTCTTTAATTTATTCTAAGTATTACCTCAACAAGACTTTTGTTTTAATCATGTAATAAAAAAACCCCAGTTAAATAACTGAGGTTTATTTAGATCAATTAATTAAATTCAAGATGATCTTAAAAAACTTTTGACAGATAAAGGAAATTCTATCTAAAAAATATGAAGCCATTTACCTAACAAATAAAACAAAGCCATAAATAAAGCAATTATCAGCATAAATTCGAAATGTAAACGATCTTCCTTACTTAGTAAATATTTCTTAGATTTTGAATCAGTCCTAGCTATTGTTCGAACAATTACACTTGGTGATAAAAAATCCTTGTCCACTTTACACATGTCAAAGACATGATACAAACGTTTTGATATGTCAGGATAATCAGCTATCAGTTCATCAAAACGCGCTGAAGTTAATTCAACTTCAGTTGTACCTTCAATTTTTTCGTCATTTCGCATTGCCACTAATTTGACCATCGAACGATCTGGATTCATCAATATTGCTATCGATATTCCATTTTCACTGTTTTCGGATAGAAATCCGTTAATTTTAAACATCATAATAAGATTTTAATTAATTAAATTTTGTGAATTACCTCACCAGTAGGTAGTATTTAATTCAATACTGTGAATTAAAGCAACCTGTTTTTATACTATACCGATAATTATAAATTTCAATATTTTTTTATCCCTAATGTATTTTAATCAATTCTACTATCCAAATTATTTGTTCATCGGTTAGTTTATTGAATACTTAATCACATTTTAACTTGATTAATTTATCTTTCAGCCAAAACGTCATCAATGTTATTACGTTTGATGTTAGCGGGTTATCACCTCGATTTGATATTAAGTTATCAGAGGTTTTCAGTAAAAAAATAACTTTTTATTGAAAAGAGCAATGGTGTGAATTGCGTAAAATTTATATATAAATCTCTGTTTTAAATCAATTTTATTTTAGATTAATTAGATACAATATGATTGGCAATTTTGATAATTTGATGTCAATGTCAACTTATATCAAACAATAAAACCCCAATTTAAATTAATAAATTGAGGTTAGATAAAATTAAACTAATTTAATTTTCTGAGTCTAGAAGATATTTCTATAAAGATGGCAATCTTAACAGAATTAGAAGGAAACAACCTAAAGGTTTTAACAAACCTTATATATTGATCATCATAAGTATCGACATTCTCTTTAAAAACTTGTTCACTTATAATAACCTCTGTTCTTTCAATGATTTGTCTATTCTTACAAAGGATCAATGAGTATTGATTGTCTTCTTCAATTCGATTAACTGAGATTGTCACCGCTAGGAACATTGAACTCGAAAGCATTTCGATTTCGCGAACTCTTCTTTTTGTACTTCTTCTTTTTTGCATGATTTAATTTTTTTATTATTTAAAAATTTTAAAATCATTAAGGCATAGTTAAATTATACTTTTGTAGTCAGTTAATTTTAATAATTAACTTTTTTATATTATATTGATAATCGACTTAAGTCAATAACATCCATAAAAATTATCTATTAAGAAAGCCCATAAAGTTGATAACGAAAATCACAATATTCCTGCTTTCTACTAAATAAATATGTCTTGATTGAACATTATTTTCAATCGGTTGAATAATCAATCACTTTTTTTGAAAAGTATTTTTTTCGATTACGCTTAACTAGTTTGGATTGATATAAGTGACATTTTGTTAAATGTTTCTCACTTGAAATCATTCATGCTTACTATAATAAAAAACCCCAGTTGAATTACCGGGGTCTGTTTAGAACAATTAAAAGATATAAGAAAAAAATAGTCCCAATAACAAAATTATCAATAAAATCCAAATAACATTAAAAGCAATAATCGAGAATCTGACTATCAATCTTTTTATTTCAGCCCTTTTTTCCATTTTTCGGATAAGCTTATTAATATCATCGACATCTAATGTATAACCAGAAGCTTCATAAGCTTTTAATAATCGATATTTATTCCGACAAACAGATAAAATAAATTGCTCATACTCTTCTTTAGTATAGTCGGCAAAAATGCTTTCACCTCTTTGTTCTGATTTCGAGCCTATTATGGCTATACGATAACAAGTAGAATTTATATCTGTATAAACTGCTACTGAGATTTCACCTGTACGACTTTCATATAAGAAGCCTTTAAATAGTAAATCATTCATTTCTTAAATTTTTATTTTTGTTTAATATGTGCACCTCACATGGGAGTTGACAAAACTCAGAATCTATATTATACCGATAATTCATATAATTCAAATTATTTATTTCTCAAAAACTGTTTTATGTAGACAGTAGGCAACGCTAACGCCACTGTCAGTTATAAAAATTATGGGAATGCTAATTTTGTTTAATAAATTAAAATAGAAGATTTGATAGAATTTGCCATTTTTTGTTTTGTTTATCTTGTAATGACTATTTATATAACTTCCATAGTTTATTGATCGATACTTAATCATACCTTTATTTGGTTAATTTATCTTTCTGCCAAAACGTCATTAACATTAGTGCTGGTTATATAGCTAGTTTATTAGCTTGATTTGATATTAAGTTATCAGAGATTTTCAGTAATTAAATAGCTTTTTTATTGAAAGAGCAATGGTGTAAATTGCGTAAAACTTGTAGATAATTTTTATATCAAATTAGTTTTAGATTAAGTGAATAAAATATAACTGACAATTTAAATAATTTTTTGATAATTTTCACCTATATCAAGCAATAAAACCCCAGTTAAATAAATAACTGGGGGGTGAATTAAATTAAAATTTAATTCGTTGTCAAACCTCCAAGAACAAATTTGTCGAATCCAATCAACTCCAACGCATTATAAAACAGGATAGAAGAATCAAAATAACTTTGAAAATTCTGCCGATAAACTTGTTCAGTTATAATCGTTTCTGTTTCTTTAATACGCATTCCGTTGATATAAGCACACAATTTGTAGCATACTTCTTTTTCGGCTGTTTGACTTCGACTAACAAAAATTTGAAAGTCTTTCAAAATTGAACCAGGAACTTCCCCGATTCTGAATTCTGGAATGTGCGTTCTTAACGTTTGCATAATACTAAAAATTTAAAGTTAATAAAACATTTGAATTCATTAAGGCATAGGTAAATTATACTTTGTAGTTAGTTAATTTTAAAAATTAACTGCTGATTATATTATATAGATAATCGATTTAAGTCAATATTATTTATAAAAAAACAATTAAGAAAGCCTATAATATTTAAGCATAACCTCATAAGGTCTATCATTCTGATTATGCAATAAAAAACCCCAGTTATTAATAACTGGGGTTCATTGGATGAAATCATCGATTATAAGGACGAATATCAAATTTTGCGTGCTTACTCAATTTACAAATTTGGGCAGCTTTAGTAAAAGCATATCCAGGCTTTTCAAATTGACCGGTAATTTCATTATAAGTCTCTTCGCTAATTGAGACTTGCGTTCCAGGAATTGGTAAACAATAATACTCAGCTAATAATCCATAACACTCACAATTAGTCTCAGGATCTCGATAGCCTAGTACTTTGATTTCGAGACCTGACAGACATGATCCTGCGACACATCCTAGGTCTTTTAACTTAAAATTTTTAAGTTCATTTTTCATGATAATAACATTTTTTAATTGCATAGTAACGCTATGTTCGTATCATTTCAAAACTAAAGAAATGACGATTTATATTATAACGATAACCTACAAAAGGTCAATACTAATCACTCACTTTAACGCATAGATTTTATATAGTAACTTTAAACACTATTTATTGTGATTATTTAAATACTCTTTATATGTAAAAGTATTTTCCCTAATTTTGCCTCTCAAAACATAAAGATTAAAATGTAAAAATCTTAAATATTATCGCGATTATGAATAGTAATTAAACCTTGTAATTTATGATGAAAAACACCTAGACATCTATGATAAAACTGATATTCTATGCTCCTTTTTAAATACAACTATAAATGAAGGAAGAGGAAAGAAATGAATACAACTGAAAATAAGATAATATCATTTAGTATGAACCAATTGTTATTTAAACAATTAAGATTTGTGGGAACGATGCAGCAAATTTTTGGGGTTTTAGGAATCATTAGTGGCTCTTTAACTTGTTTAGGTATTATTACAGCAATAGTAGGTGTTCCGTTAATTATAACTGGGGTCAAACTGTTTCAATCGGGAAAAGGATTTAATCAAACAGCGACTCTTGGACGAGAAGAAGATATTATTTATGCTATTCAAAATTTACATGGTTATTGGAAATTCAACCTTATTGTTTTTATCTGTTCTATTGTAATGATGGTTATTTTCTTTATATTTGCTCTTTTATCCATTATTAGTGCAGTGAATAATCAATATTATTAACAATAAATTATCGTTCCTAAACTTAGGTTTTAAATATAAAAGATAACAATAAAAACCTCATTAATTAATGAGGTTTTTATTTTTTAAGAAAAACAACTTTGGAATGAGTTTTATTCTATATCTTCGTTGTTGTCAGAAATTACATCGATAGGATCAGAAATGATTTGTTTATTCATTTCTTGTAGTGTTTTGGAACCATCAAGCGTTGAGTTTTTAATGTCAGTCACTATGCCCATTTCGTTAAAATAAATAGAATAAGTAATTTGGCTTATACCATTATGTTGTGGTTGTTGACGAAAAACATAATACCAAACGTTATCACCAAACACCGACGTTAACATAGGTGAACCCATTATAAAAATAACTTGATCTTTTGTTTGACCAACTTTCAATAAATCAATTGCATCTTGTGTTACATAATTACCTTGATTGATATCAGGTCTATATACCCAACGGTCTACCACTGAACAACCAGTTAATAATATACTAGCCACAATTGCAAGCGAGGTAAATTTACGAAACTGCATTTAACTTAATCCATATTGAAATTATAATAAGATGTATTATCGCTGATATTTGCACTAAGTGCTAGCCAAATTAATAAATTCTTTATGCATTTTATAAAAAAAGCGTTATTCTATTTTATTAATTAATATTTATTCTGTTGATCACAAACTTAATGGGTCTCGAATACTGTTTATAAACGACAAACAAAAGGTAAAAAATGAAATTAGAAACCATAGATCAAAAAGCGAGTTATGCTATTGGATTACAAATTGGACAACAATTAAAGGAGTCAGGTTTGAATGGTCTAGATCTTGATGCATTAAAATTAGCTATGCAAGACGTTCTAGCAAATAATCAACCTGTTCTACCATTACAAGAACTGCATGATGCGCTTCGTCATATGCATGAAAAAGCCACTCAAGAGAAAGCAAAACAAGCAGAAAAAATTGCTCAAGCAGGTAAAGATTTTTTAGCAGAAAATATTAAAAAAGATGGGATTAAATCAACTGAATCCGGCTTGCAATATGAAGTCATTACCGAAGGTACAGGCTCCTTACCTAAATCAACAGACCGTGTTCAAGTTCATTATACGGGACAATTAATTGATGGTACGATTTTTGACAGTTCTGTACAACGTGGACAACCAGCTGAGTTTCCTGTTAATGGCGTTATTCAAGGTTGGGTTGAAGCTTTACAGCTAATGCCTGAAGGTTCAAAATGGAGATTGTATATTCCTCAAGAACTTGCTTATGGAGCACAAGGTGCAGGAGGCTCAATTCCACCCTACAGTACATTAATTTTTGATGTCGAATTATTGAAAGTTTTATAAATCTAATGGACGCATTTAAGCGTCCTTTTTTTATAATCTAACTATAGGCTCTAAATAACCTGCCAATAACAATAATGTTTAAAAGTTAACGACGATTAAAATAGAAATCAGCACCAATAATACCATCCTTTCCGATGTACCAAGAACAACAGATAAAATTGTTCATTTAAAGAATTACGATACATCACTTATATTACAGCATTTTAATTTTGCACGGTGTATAAGTCTTTTGTTTTCCGATATAATATTTGATAATATTTTGAAAATAGGTAAGGAAAATTTTATGTCAACTAACCTCATCCGTATCGCTATTGCTGGCGCAGGTGGAAAAATGGGACGCCAATTAATTCAATCTGTTGCACAAATCGAAGGAGTAACTTTAGGTGCGGCATTTGAAAGACAAGGTTCTTCCCTCATTGGAAGCGATGCAGGTGAACTTGCTGGAATAGGCATTTGTGGTGTCACTATTACAGATAATTTAGAACTCGCCAAAGATCAATTTGATTTGTTAATTGATTTTACCCGACCTGAAGGTACGCTTGCCCACTTAAATTTTTGTGTTGAACATAAAAAAATGATGATTATAGGAACCACTGGTTTTGATTCTACAGGTAAGCAAGCCATAACGGATGCGGCAAAAAATATCGCTATTGTTTTTGCTGCCAATTTTAGTGTAGGTGTAAATTTGGTACTTAAATTACTTGAAAAAGCGGCAAAAATCATGGGAGATTATACAGATATTGAAATTATTGAGGCTCATCATCGTTATAAAGTCGATGCCCCATCGGGTACTGCACTTGCGATGGGTGAATCGATAGCTGAAGCTTTAAAATTCAATTTGAACGATCGTGCGATTTATTGTCGTGAAGGTCATACCGGTGAAAGACCAAAAGGAGCAATTGGTTTTTCAACTATCCGAGCGGGTGATATTGTTGGCGAACATACGGCAATTTTTGCCGATATTGGCGAACGTGTGGAAATTAGTCATAAGGCGTCTAGTCGGATGACATTTGCAAATGGCGCCGTCCGTGCTGCATTATGGCTTGCAAAACAGCCTGTCGGACTTTATGACATGCGAGACGTATTAAATTTGAATAATCTATAAATAATTGCAATGTCAGATGAATATTGGATGCAATATGCATTAACGCTTGCCAAACGTGCTGAATCCTTAGGTGAAATTCCGGTAGGAGCGGTAATTATCGATGAAAACAGTCAAGTCATTGGCGAAGGTTTTAACCAATCAATACTTACCCATAATCCAACTGCTCACGCTGAAATGCTTGCTATCGAGCAAGCGGGTAAGTGTATCAATAATTACCGTTTAATTAATACGACCCTTTTTGTCACACTTGAACCGTGTATGATGTGTGCTGGTGCCATTATACATAGTCGAATAAAACGAGTAGTATTTGGAGCAAGCGATTATAAAACAGGGGCTGCCGGCTCGTTTATTAATATTCTAGCTTATCAAGGCATTAATCACATTGCACAAGTGCAAGGTGGCGTATTAGCTGATGAGTGCAGCTTGCTACTCAGTCAATTTTTCAAAAAACGTCGCTTAGAAAAAAGAGCAGCCAAGATCGATGCTAACAAGATGATAGATAAGAACATACTATGAATAGTATAGGGTTATCAAATGTTATGCTAAGCAGATTAAAATAAGCTTTGTTATTCTTTTTATCTATGAAAATTGTTAGAATCTAATTTAAATTTTATTTTTTGAGTATTAGTAATGAAGAAACACACTTTAGAAATGATGATATCAACGGATGATATTCAAAAACGTATCAAAGAACTAGGGCAACAAATTAGTCAAGATTATAAACACAGCCAAAATGAACTTATTTTAGTCGGTCTGCTACGTGGTTCATTTATTTTTATGGCGGATTTAAGCCGTGCTATTACTGTCGGGCATGAAGTTGATTTTATGACCGCATCAAGTTATGGTAATGCCGTTGTCAGTAATCGAGATGTCAAAATATTGAAAGATTTGGATGAAGATATTCGTGATAAAGATGTGCTAATTGTTGAAGATATTATTGATACTGGTAATACGTTAAGTAAAGTCATGGCAATTTTAAAATTACGTCATCCTCGTAGTATCGAAATTTGTACGCTTTTAGATAAGCCATCACGTCGGGAAGTGGCTGTACCAGTAAAATACATTGGTTTTTCAATTCCTGATGAATTTGTCGTTGGTTATGGAATTGATTATGCTCAACATTATCGCCATTTACCTTATATCGGTCAGGTTACACTGCTAGAAGCCTAAATAAATGTTGGTCGAAAATTTAGTCATTAATAGAATAAATCTGTGATACGACTTAATTAAAAGCCCTTAGTATTAAACTGAACAAATGTTAATAAATCGTAGTTTGCATAATCATTTAAAGTTATAGTACTGCGTTATAGCGCAATCAATAACCTTTTTAAAATTTCTGAAACAAAAAAGGATCGATGTCTATCAATCGATCCTATATCAAAACAGCTAAGTATATTTTTTACATTTTAATAATGTTAACTTAAGGTATCTGCATAAATTAAGTAAATATACCATTAATTAGTCCCTACTTTGCTTCATTGATATTATACATTAATGAAATAGTAGAAATCTTAGTCCCACTTCAGAATAAACTAAATGCTTATAGTAATTTATAATATTTTATTTGCTTATAAAAGGTTTTTCCCAAAGATCAAGGGGTTACCTTTACAATCTTAAACTTAAAATGTTAAAACTCAATATTAATAAATTAGACATTGATCCTTACAAAAGATGATATCAAAACTGATTTAGTTAGCTTATCATAGACGATGAAATATTAAATATGTTAAATTTACGTTCATGATTAGCCCAGAAATTAACAATTGATCGTTTTTTAACTTAAACTTCTTCGAGGTCTTTGTGTCACAATTTTCCTATAGGTTTTGTTTACTTTTAATGTTTACAATCATTTCAACATCAAGCTATGCTGATATGAAGTTATCGATTAAAGGTTTATCGGGTGAACTTGCTGACAATGTCGATGCTCGTGTTTCATTAATCACTCCAGATAAAGTCGATAACACGCCTAATTTTAAACGGTATTTTGAAAGCGAGGTTAAAAAAGCGCTCCGAGCTTTGGGTTATTACGCTCCTGTGTTTCAATATAACACTCAAAATCCAAGAGTATTAGCGGTAACGATTTCAGCTGGTGAACCGATTAAAATTGAACAATTAAATGTGATTATTGAAGGTGAAGGCCAGCATGATAATGATTACCAACATTTACTCGAAAAAAACCTACCTAAAACGGGTGATATTTTAAATCATGGCATTTATGAGTCTTTCAAGAAAAGTTTGAAAAATCTCGCGTTAGAAAAAGGCTATTTTGATGCCAATATGACGCAACACCAATTAGCGGTGTCCATGGATCATCATCAAGCTTTTTGGAATATCGATTTTAATACCGGGCAGCGCTATAAATTCAGTCAAGTTAAATTTTCTAATACCAAAATTAGAGATGATTATCTTAAAAATATTATACCGTTTAAAGAAGGTGAACCTTATAGTGCCGAAAAACTTTCCATTCTTAATCGTCGATTAACTTCTACAAATTGGTTTAGTTCAATTGTTGTTGTTCCTGATTTTCCAAATGTTACAGCAGACAAATCACTACCAATCAATGTTGTCACCTCTCCCCGAAAAAAAAATAGCATGGATTTAGGGCTTGGATACTCAACCGACAATGGCGTATATGGCAAAATAACTTGGAATAAACCTTGGATTAACAGTCGTGGACAAAGTTTACAAAGTAATTTATCACTTTCTTCACCCGAACAATCCATTACAATGAGCTATAAGATCCCACTCAAAAAATCTCCCCTTGAACAATACTATACTATTCAAGGTGGTTATAAAAAAATCGACAATAACGATACTAAATCACGTTCCTATACCTTTGGTGTGGTTCGATATTGGGACAATTTTGAAGGGTGGCAAAGCGCGCTAGGTTTAAATCTTTTACATGATGACTTTACGCAAGGTGACTCAAGTTTTAATACCCTTTTGTACTACCCTTCTATTAGTCTTTCACGAATTCGTAGCGATGGCAATCTTATGCCAATGTGGGGAGATTCACAACGCTATTCTGTTGAGGCAGCTACAAATTCTTTAGGATCCGATCTCAATCTTATTCGTTTTCAAACGCAACAAACTTGGATTCGATCCTTGTTTGATAGTCATCGATTTATTTTTCGGGGTAATTTCGGCATAATTCAGGCAAATAATTTTGATCGTGTTCCGCCTTCATTTCGATTCTTTGCAGGGGGTGACCGTAGTATACGAGGTTATAGCTACCAATCTATTTCGCCTAAAGATAAAAATGGTAAATTAAAAGGTGCGTCAAAGCTCATCACTGGTTCAGTTGAATACCAATTTAATTTAACCGGTGCTTGGTGGGGTGCTGTTTTTATTGATTCAGGTGAAGCAATTGATAAAGTCGATAAAACTAAATTTTATACAGGAAGTGGTATTGGTGTGCGTTGGGCTTCTCCGGTTGGACCAATAAAATTCGATTTAGCAACTCCGTTAACGCGAAGAGACTCTGGTTCAGTTCACCTATATATTGGTTTAGGATCCGAATTATAATATGGCTAAAAATCCCATTAGAGAAAAAAAATTAAAAAAAATTAAAAGAATACGAAAATGGAAAAAGCGTAGTATTGTAGTATTATCTATTTTCGTGTTTTTGGTCGTGTTTATTATCTTACTGCTTTATACCAGTTTAGGCGTTAAGTTAACCACTTATGTCTTAGGTAAAGCCCTACCCGAATTGAAAATTGAACAAGTGGAAGGGACATTAAGCGATTTACAGGTGAATGGTCTTTCATTGCAACTACCGGGTATTGATGTTCAGGTTGATCATGCATCGTTAAAATTATCTGGGTTATGTTTGCTTGAAACTAAAATCTGTATCGAACAGTTTGAATCAAAGGGTATTAAAGTAAAACTGAACACCGATCAGATTATTACCGACCCCAATAAGCCAATACCAGACAAACGGGTTGTTTTGAAAACCCCATTACCAATCGAACTGAAAACGGCACATGTATCAGATGTGAAAGTTGATATTGATGATATGCAATTTGGTCTGTCTGATTTTACGGGTAAGGCGACTTGGGTAAACGAAAAAATTTATGTATTTCCTGCTGAGGCTCAGGATTTAAGTGCTATTTTTGCTGATCTCCCACAAGTAAAATCAACAACAGATTCAGTTCAGAATGATTTGCCTCTTAATGAAAAGATAAATCAATTATTCAATCAGCCGTTAATCGAATCATTACCCCAAGTTACTATTCCTCTCGATATCAATGTCGGTCGCTTAACGGGTAATAATTGGCTTTTACATATTGGCGGAGAAGATTATCGATTTAACAATGTGACTATTCAAACTAATATCATCGATAATCATATTATCGTTCAACAGGTGAATACGGATGCGACAACTCCTTATGCTAATGGGCATGCTTTTGTTTCAGGAGATATTACATTAGGCAATGATTGGCCTGTTTTGGCATTTATTCAATTAAAAACAGCCAGTAATCAACTACATAGCCAATTTTCAGGTAAATTGTTAGGTGAATTGACGACAAATACGGTACTTGAAGGACTTAATTCAGCAAAAATTAATGCAAAAATCAATTTTATCGAAAAATATTTACCGGTGATGACCGACTTAAAGGGTAAACACATTCAATGGCCAATTGAAGGACAAGCGCAATATCAAGTTAATAATTTTAATCTTTCAATAGGAGGTAACGTCCAACAGTATGACTTATCAGCTAAAGGTAAATTTAAAGGTGACGATCTGCCCGATACGTCGTTTGATGTTATAGGCAAGGGAACGAATCAATCAGCCATATTCGATCATGGAATAGTGAAACTACCACAAGGGGAAATCAATGTTTCAGGTAATCTTGACTGGCAAAAAGCCTTACACTGGGATGCAAAAGTTAAATTAGCTGATGTTGATACCAGCAAAGATTTACCAAACTATCCTATACGATTAAATGGTCAACTTAAAACCAATGGTCAGATAGAAGGTGATAAATGGCAATTGAATCTTCCCGAAATCCAATTAAAAGGTAATATTAATCACGCTGATTTTTCAACTAATGGCAGTATTCAAATTAACTCTCATCAATCAATCAGTGCGAATAATTTTGTTATGGATTGGGGAAAAAATCATATCAATATCAATGGCGCTTCAGATAAAGAAAATTTAAGTGCTAAGTTAGAATTATCCTCTTTATCATTATTGGCTGATGACTTACAGGGTTCAATTGTCGGCACGTTGAAAATGAATGGCAGCTTTAATGAACCAAACGTGGATACCGATATCAATATTCACCAATTAAGTTTGATGAATATGTCAATATCATCAGCCCAACTTTCCGGAAAAATAGAATATAAAAAACAAATTAGTGGACATTTAAAACTCATAGGACACGATATAGAACTTCCTAATCAAAGCATAAAAAATGCCAATATTGAGCTTAAAGGTAATGAAAGTCATCATGTTTTAGATATCAATCTTACAGGAACACCAGCCTCATTTACAACATCACTCAATGGAAAATTAGATCCTGATCGAACAAAATGGACGGGGGATTTATCCCACGCTGTGTTAAATTTAGGTGATAAAAATCATTGGCAATTGGTTAAAACCTTACCTTTATCTTATGATGTTACTCATCAAGTGCCCACTATAGGCACGCATTGTTGGTCAAACCAAGGGTCAAGTATTTGTTTAGATCAAGCACTATCTCCAACAGCTAACAGTAATACAAGTATCACGTTAAAAGATATTAATCTGGCAAAACTTCCTATTCCAAACGATGGTGAAACAAAACTAGCTGGCTTGATAAATGGTAAAGCTTATATAAAATTTAATGCAAATAGTGAAATGCCGAATATCAAGGCCAATATCAAAGGGAATGAAGTTTATATTCAACAGATGATCACATCCCAATCATTATCTATTCCATTTGAAATATTTACTATTAATGCTGAATTTAATCAACAACAAGCAAAGTTTGATTGGTTATTTAGCTTAAAACAATTAGGTAAAATGAGCGGTGATTTAACTATTATCGATCCCACTCAACAAAAGAAATTAAATGGAAAATTAAACATTGATCATCTTGCCTTAGCAATAATCAATCCCTTATTAGATAAAGATGATTTTGCTAAAGGCTCGATAAATGGCAACGTTAATTTTTCCGGGTCTTTAATGGATCCTTATTTAACAGGTAATATTGATTTAAAACACAGTGAAATAAAATCCAGTCAATTACCAATTGATTTGAAATCAGCAAAGGTAGATGTTAATTTCAATGGTAAATCCTCCACCTTAAAAGGAATTTTATCCACCAAGTCTGGTAATATTGATATTAACGGTCACGCCAATTGGGATACATTTGATAAATGGCAAGCGGATCTTTCTGTCACGGGTGCAGCAATGGAAGTTACCGTACCGCCAATGGTTGTGTTAAGTATTATCCCCAATATTAGAATTGATGCGACCCAAGATGAGATAATTCTTTCCGGAAAAGTCAGTATCCCTAAAGGTAAGATTACCGTCGAATCTTTACCGGCATCTAGTGTTGATGTATCGCCTGACGAAGTTATGTTAGATAAAAATTATCAAGTAATCGAAAAACAAAAACTTGGCATAAAAATCAGTAGCCATATTGAAATTGATATTGGTGAACATGTGACTGTCGATGCTTTTGGGTTAAACGCATCACTGAAAGGCAATCTCCTTGCGGCACAAACCAACAAAGGCTTAGATCTGCATGGGCAAGTTTTGATTCCAACAGGAAGATTTCACGCTTATGGTCAAGATTTAGTTATCCGTAAAGGAATTATCACTTTTTCGGGCCCTACTGACCAAGCTAAGTTAGATATTGAAGCTATTCGTAATCCAGACTCAATTGATAACAGTAGTATTACAGCGGGTATTCGTGTAACAGGATCTTCGGAAGAGCCCAAAATTGAAATATTTTCAGATCCAGCCATGTCCCAGCAAGAAGCATTATCTTATCTAATACGAGGTCAAGGACTTGAAAGCACCGATCAAAGCGATAATGATATGATGACCGCCTTACTCGTTGGTATCGGTACGGCAAAAACAGGTAAATATATTGGTGATATTGGTAATGTCTTTGGAATAAAAAATCTTTCTTTAGACACGCAAGGAGCCGGTAATAATTCTAAAGTGGTTGTTAGTGGGTATATTTTGCCTAACCTACAACTGAAATATGGTGTAGGTATTTTTGATTCACTGGCGACATTTACTTTACGATACCGATTGATGCCAAGACTCTATTTAGAAGCAACATCTGGACTTGCACAAACGTTAGATTTTATCTACCAATTTGAATTTTAATCACTTATTAGGATAATTGAGTTAGCCTTATCAATTATTTGGTTAAGGCTAGCTATTTTTTACTGCCGATTAACATTTCTCTTTTCAACCCAAAACCTTTTTGTTTTATCACATTGAATCCTGCATTGATTAAGTTTCGCCGAACAAATCCAGCCGCACAAAAAGTCGCAAACGTTCCCTTTTGTGACGTATATTGAAAACAGCTTTTAAACAAGGATTCTGACCACATGTCAGGATTTTTAGCGGGTGAAAATCCATCAAAGAACCAAGCATCAATCAACCCATTTTGTTTAGCCAAAAATTCCGGAAAATATTGAATGTCATCATAAAGTATATCCAAACTGACCTTGTCTAAATGACAGGTGTTATCCGTTAGATAGGTATATAACTGCTTGGCTAATAGTTGAAGTTGGCATTCATCTTCTATGGCGGTTTGATGCATCATCATCATTTCTGTCACTGATAACGGATATTTTTCAATACTGATAAATTTAAGCTGCTTAAGTTGATGGTTGGGATATTCTTTTTTAAAAGCTAAAAACGTTTGCCAGGCTATGAGAAAACTTAACCCCGAACCAAAACCCGTTTCACCAATAATAAAAATATCTTTATCATGTTGGATAAAACGTTGCTGTAGATGATTGCCTTCAATAAAAACATATTTTGTTTCAGCAACTGCACCTTGTGTGTTGAAATAGATATCATCAAAATAGACAGACACTGGGGCTTGGTTTTCGTTCCAAATAATAGTTGATTTTTGCATGACGCCTCTTTACTCAGTTATCGTTGATCAAACTGTATATTGGCACAGTTTACGTATATAATACGCTAAATCAATTTATGAGGTAAATTATGGTTTTTCTTTTCCGCTTAATTACAGTTGTGTTAATAGGTATTGTAGTTTGTGTACTGGGCATTATATTTTGCCTATTCAACCCTCGGAATCCCAAAAACGTAGCCAGATTTGCACATTTATTTAGTTTTTTCTTTAAACCTATTTTGGGCGTTAAAGTTGATACTCGTCTCTATCCTGAGATTAGTAAAATAGGCAGTTGTGTTTATATCGCTAATCATCAAAACAACTTTGATATGGTTGTTGCCGCAGACGTTGTCCAACCGAAAACCGTGACTGTCGGAAAAAAAAGTTTAGCGTGGATTCCTTTTTTTGGGCAATTATACTATCTGACCGGTAATATTTTAATTGATCGTAATAATAAATCAAAAGCCCACGATACCATTGGACAAGTTGTTAAAGAAATTAAAACACGTGGCATATCGATTTGGATGTTTCCTGAAGGAACACGAAGTCAAGGACGTGGATTATTACCGTTTAAAACAGGCGCATTTAAAGCAGCAATTGCGGCAGGTGTTCCTATTGTGCCTATATGCGTCTCTGATACCAATAACATTCAATTAAATCGTTTAAATAACGGTCATATGATTGTTGAAATGTTGGATCCTATTGACACCAAATCGTTACGTAAAGAAGACGCCAGAACATTAATGGAACAATGTTATCAACAAATGACTGAAAAATTAATTGAAATCAACAATGAAGTTAAGCAACTAAACAGTAAAAAATAATTAATGAATATGCAAGACCGTAATTTTGATGATATCAGTCATAAGTTTGCACAAAATATTTATGGCACAAGTAAAGGAAAAATTCGTGAAGCCATTGTCTGGCAAGAATTAGAAAATATATTAGCCACATTTCCAACAACAAAACCGTTGAAAATTCTTGATGCAGGTGGTGGACAAGGACAAATGGCTTGTCGATTGGCAAAATTAGGACATCATGTCACATTATGTGATATTTCTATGCAAATGCTAGAACTGGCACAAAAAAATGCCCAAGCAGAAAAGTTAAATATTAATTGTCATTGTTGTGCTATTCAAGATATTGATCATATCATTAATGAACAATATGATATGGTGATTTGTCATGCAGTATTAGAGTGGGTTGCCGATCCGATCAGTATTCTTGAATCATTAAAAAAACACCTCAAACCCGAAGGTTATTTATCCTTGATGTTCTATAATTATCATGCACTTCTTTTTAAAACGGTGACACTTGGTAATTTTGGTTATACTCAATCAGGGCTTGCAAAACGTAAGAAAAAAACATTATCACCCGATTTCCCTCGAATACCAGATGATGTCTATCAATGGTTAACCACGCTAGATTTTCATATTATTAAAAAAACGGGAATTCGTCTATTTCATGATTATATGAATAATAAAGAAAAAATAAATAGTCAGTTTGATCAGTTATTGGCACTTGAAAAGCAGTATTGCCAAGCGGAACCGTATCTAAGTCTTGCTCGATACATTTTAGTTACCGCAAAAAATGGCTAACACTTTTCATCATACTGATACTAAGCTTGAAATAGTTAAACTTCACTCGAAAATATTGGCTTAACTCGGTATGATAAACAGCGTAATTTAATTAATTAAGGAAAATAATGATAATCATCATATCTGATGGTATTGTTTCTATCGGAAGTAATATTGTTAATAGTCTGAATAATCAAAAAATTAAAGATGTTTTAGACGTTGATAATTTAACTGATGAGACAAAATTTGCCAATTTACTTGATTTAAATATGGCTGATTTTATTGATAAAGATGACTTTACTACGGCTATCGTTGCCGATCAGCAGTTAGACATTAAAGCAATATTTCATCACAATGTTTGTTCATCAACGATTATAAAAGGACATTAAATGAGAACACTAATTATTGGTCCTTCATGGGTTGGCGATATGATGATGTCGCAAAGTTTATATCGAACGTTAAAACAACTTCATCCTAATATTGAAATTGATGTTATGGCACCAGCATGGTGCCAAGCACTATTGAATAAAATGCCAGAAGTGAATCAAGCTATTGAGATGCCAATTGGTCATGGTAAATTCGGTTTAACCCAACGCTATCGACTCGGCAAATCAATCCGTCATAATCATTACGACCAAGCGATAATTTTACCTAATTCGTTTAAATCAGCTTTAATCCCTTTTTTTGCAAGGATTCATCAGCGAACAGGTTGGAAAGGTGAAATGCGTTATGGACTGATTAACGATCTTCGTAAACTTAATAAACAAGCCTTTCCATTAATGGTTCAACGTTATGTTGCCCTTGCCTACCCTAAGGATCAGATCCACACAGCAGAGCAAATACCACAACCCATACTTTGGCCTAAACTTGAAGTTTGTCAAACAGACATCAATGGCACGCTTGACACGTTTAAGATCAATAATAATTTGCCGTTAATTGGTTTTTGTCCTGGTGCTGAATTTGGTCCAGCAAAACGTTGGCCGGATTATCATTATGCCGCTCTTGGTGATATGCTTGTAAAGCAACATGCCAAAATTGTTATTTTTGGTTCTGATAATGATCGCCAAGTTGGCGAAAAAATTATTGAACAAATGACACAAGGCGATCAGTGTATTAATCTTGCCGGTAAAACAAAATTGGAACAAGCGGTTAATTTAATTGCGGCTTGTAAAGCAATTGTGACTAATGATTCAGGATTGATGCATGTCGCCGCAGCTTTGGATCGCCCTTTGGTTGCGCTTTATGGCCCAAGTAGTCCAGACTTTACCCCACCCCTTTCTGATAAAGCTGAAGTTATTCGCTTAATAACAGGGTATCATAAAGTCCGTAAGGGCGATGCAGAACAAGGCTATCATCAAAGTTTGATTGATATAAAACCTGAAACTGTGTTTGAAACTTTAATGAAGCTTATTGCTCGTTGTGAAAAGAGTCATTAATTATGCGTGTACTTATTGTTAAAACATCTTCAATGGGTGATGTACTTCATACTTTACCCGCGTTAACTGATGCTGCCCGTCATTTACCTAATATGACTTTTGATTGGGTGGTTGAAGAAAATTTTGCGCAAATACCAACATGGCATTTTGCGGTAGATAAAGTGATCCCTGTGGCCATTCGGCGCTGGCGTAAAAACTGGTTCGGTAAATCTATTCGTCAAGAACGTCACCAATTTATTCAATCACTACTTGAACGGGAATATGACTGTATTATTGATGCGCAAGGATTAATAAAAAGTGCTTTTTTTATCACACGTAAAGCAAGAGGCATTAAGCACGGTTTAGATCGTCATAGCATAAGAGAACCGATTGCCAGTTGGTTTTATGATGTTAAACATTCTGTTCCAAAATCAATGCATGCCATTGAACGAGTACGACAACTCTTTGCAAAAAGTCTTGGGTACGACCTATCTGGTGACATGGGTGACTATGCAATTGCAAACCATTTTTTATCAGAATTACCGTCTGACCATGGACAATATTTGATATTTTTACATGCCACTACCAGATATGAAAAACATTGGACAGAAGACGCTTGGCGTCAATTAATACAATTGATAGCGCCAACCGGTTTAAAAATTAAATTACCTTGGGGAACGGCGAATGAAATGCAAAGCGCTCAACGCTTAGCACAAGGATTTAATCATGTCGAAGTGCTACCAAAATTGTCTCTTTCTCAAGTGGCGACTGAACTTGCTGGGGCTAAAGCTGTGGTTTCAGTCGATACAGGATTAAGTCATTTAACTGCGGCACTTGATCGCCCAAACATAACTTTATTTGGTCAAACCGATCCGAAATTAATAGGCGGTTATGGTAAAAATCAATTTAGTCTTGTCTCTCCAGATCAAAAAATGCAAACTATCTCAGCAACGAAGGTATATGAGCAATTAGCCCGTTTTTTGTAAAACAGGATAGAATTGAAATAACGTTATTGAAAAAAATTAAAGGAATCGAACTAATGAATAAATATTGTGAGCTCATTCGGGAAAAATATGCTCAAATCGGCAGTAATGAATTAGGCTATGTTGAAGATGCTTTAGGAGCCGTTATGTTGGTTTTAAATGAAGTTGCAGCTGATAAACAAGTACCTGCTGAACTTAGAGAGAAAGCTGCTTATGCAGCAGCTAACTTATTAATGAGTGACTATGACATTAAATAGCCGTTGGTAAATTGATAATAAAACGTGTCGATTTATCATCTGATTCTACATAAATTGATCCCTTATGGGTTTCAATAATGGATTTAACAATGGCTAGCCCAATACCTGCGCCGGAACTGTCATTACGATGACGTGATTCATCGACACGATAGAATCGGTCAAAAAGATGTGGTAAATGTTTTTTATCAATTTTTTTGCCCGGATTAGAGATAATAATCTTAACCCGTTTTTCACTCATTTGACTTAACGTGATAGTTATGACCTCGTTATTCGGTGTATAACGAATCGCATTAGACAAAATATTACCAATTGCACGCCCTAACATCATTTTATCACCTTGTATGTGAGAACAGTGACCGTCGAGTTGGAAAGTAATATTTTTCTCATCGGTGAGAGGCTCAAAATAATCACACATCATCATAACCATGTTAGTAAGATCAATGTCAATCAAATTAGGCACAAGCTGGCGATTGTCTGCCTGCGCCAAAAATAACATATCAGAAATCATTTGTGACATTTTTTCATATTCTTCTAAATTAGAATATAAAATTTCACGGTACTCATTTGTCGTACGAGCGTTATTGAGTACAATTTGCGTTTGCGTGGTAAGATTAGTAATTGGTGTACGCATCTCATGTGCAATATCGGCAGTAAAATTATGCTGACGAGTAAAAACATCTTCCATACGATTAAGCATGTTATTAAATGCTCTGACCAAGCTTACATATTTAACCGGTACTGACGAGGTTGGAATACGATAATTTAAATTATTTAAACTAATTCTTTCAATCTTCTTGATTAAGCGATTGATTGGTTTTTGAGTATAGTAAATACTGATGAATGAACCGATTAATGCTAACACACAAGAAATAATAATTAGCAGACCTAATCCGTTTCTTAATCGATTAATAAATTCAAGTTGCACATCACGACGAACGGCAACAATCGTAGTGAATCGTTTACCGTCTTCCCCTATCACCCTTGATGCCGCAATTCGATAAGATGATTTATCTATCGTCTCAATAGAAGTACTGTCATTTTCAATAATCCGTTCTAACTCTTGTGATTTTAGTGCTATCGCTAAGTTGGGGCCTCGAGTGCGATAGACTATTTTCCCCATATCATCAATGATATAAACAAATAAGTGATGATGCCCGGTGAGAATTAGCAATAAATTTTGGATAAATTCATCACGATTATCATTCGGAGAATAATAAGTTAGTTCTCTTTCTATAGAGGTAATAACCGAATTTAATTCGGTCACATTTTGTCTGATTGAAAATTTTTCAAAAGACCGCTCGATCAAATAACTGAAACAATAAAGTAGTCCACATGTTATCAGACAAACAATAATGGGTAACCGAACGGAAATTAATTTACTCTGTTTCATCTAATACATCTATTTTATAACCCATTCCACGTACAGTATGAATAAGTTTAGGTTCGAATCCAGCATCTATTTTGTTACGTAACCGTCTTATGGCTACATCAATCACATTAGTATCGCTATCAAAATTCATATCCCAAACTTGTGAAGCAATTAACGATCGCGGTAACACTTCACCCGGATAACGTAAGAAGTATTCAAGTAATAAAAACTCTTTATTGGTGAGATCGATACGTTTATCTGAACGCGTCACTGTTCGCTTTGGCAAATCCATGACTAAATCAGCAATACTTAATTGATAATTGTTTACTTGCGGCACATTTCGTCTTAATAACGATTTAACTCTCGCTAATAATTCAGCGAATGAAAAAGGCTTCACTAAATAATCGTCGGCACCTAAATTTAATCCTTTAACTTTATCTTCAACACTTCCCATTGCTGTCAGCAATATAATTTGGGTGTCTTTACCCGCTTCACGCAATGACTGAACAATTTTCCAACCAACGATATCCGGTAACATTACATCCAGGATAATTAAATCATAATCTTCTGTCATTGCCCGATGATAGCCATCTAAACCATTTTTGGTTAGGTCAACAATAAAGCCTGATTCAATTAATCCTTGACGAAGGTATTCACCTGTTTTCTGTTCATCTTCAACAACTAACAATTTCATTTTAAATATTTCCTTTGCCAAAGTATCAGGTTATCTAACTTACATAATACTGTTCCTATGATATATGAAAAGTTCAAAAACATTCATGATATTTCCATGACTATTTTGTAATCTACTTGTCATTAATCCGTTTGAATGTGTTTGTTATAGTATCCACACAATGATTCATGAGGCTAGACATTATTGTTTCATTGTTTTATTTCCTTTCATCCATTCCTTGCAATTTAATGCAGCCCTAGTTTATCTAGGGTTTTTTTTTGCTTATAAATCACGATAAGCTCGAATTAATCTCTGAAACAATAAATGATTGACTTTAAAATCTCGGCATTCTAACAAAAATAACTGAATCTGAATATCAAATTCAGTTATTTTTATGCAAAACTACGCCTGTTTCGATGTGTTCTGTATAAGGAAACTGATCAAACAAAGCAAAATGTTTAATCGAGTGCGTTTCTGTCAGTTGCTGTAAATTTTCACGCAATGTATGAGGGTTACAAGAAATATAAATAATGGTTTTATAACTTTTTAAATTATTTAATGTTTCTATGTCTAATCCTGCACGAGGAGGATCAACAAGTACCGTATCACACTGATAGTCATCTAAATTAATGCCTTTCAATCGATTAAATTCTCGTTCTTTTCTTATAGCTGACGTAAACTCTTCAGCCGATAATCGAGCAATAATCAGATTATTAATATGATTGACCGCAATATTATGTTGTGCCGAATAGACCGAAGCTTTGGCAATTTCAGTGGCTAATACCTTTCGGAAATTTCGAGCCAACGCAATTGAAAAATTACCATTTCCACAATAAAACTCTAGCAGATCACCGGATAAACCTTGGGTGACCGAAGTAGCCCACTCAAGCATTTTAATATTGACGGCTGCATTAGGCTGCGTAAAACTATTTTCAACTTGCCGATAAATCAAATTGTTACCCATAACCGGTAAAACTTCATCAACATAATCAACATCAATAACAATTTTTTGATTACTTGCTCGACCTATAATATGGCAGTTAACACCTTGTTCGGCTAACTGTTGCTTTAATTTTTCAGCTTCTACCCGCCATTCATCGGATAATTTTTTATGATATAAAAGTGTAATAAGCAGTTCACCACTTAATGTCGAAAAATAATCGATTTGAAAAAGCATATGGCGAAGCAAATAATTAGGTTTTAAAAGTGGAATAATTTTTTGCATAGCATCATTAACAAGAGCTGTTGCAATCGGGAAAGTTTCTACTTTTATTCGCTTTTTTGTATTTTTATCATACATGATATGATAAAGGTCATCTTTATCATGCCATATTCTAAATTCTGCACGCATACGATAATGACTGATTGGAGACGAATACACGGTTAAATCAGGTAGTGAAAAATGTGATAAAAGCGCTTTTAAATTCGTGACTTTATTTTCAAGCTGTTGTTGATATTTTTCGTTAGAGAAACATTCTGCCATTTTAATTATCAGATTATTAAAAAGTGGTTATAAAAAATTAGTCAATTTGATTTAATGCTATAGACTAAACAGAGATATAAAAATTGATTTTCGCTTAGTATATCACAAAGATTTTAGCCCCATTATTTTATCTATGTTATCATAAACCACTATCAATGGTAAGCCTGATACCACCCAACGTTAACTTTAAGTCACTTGTCATCAAATTTGCATCATGAAATTCAATTTATGCAGTTGGTCAGAATTGACGTTTTTTCTTAATGAATATTACATTCACTTAAATAAGTTATTTTCATTCATTGACATTAATTATCTGGGGATTTACTAAAATTAGCGCATTAAGCTTTCATTTGGTTGAAATGTTGGTATCACCATAGACAATCATTGGTGTGATAATATTGTAGTTATATTGATTGCCGTTATAATGTGTTTTAAATTTCTCGTTATAAAGGTCATTATGACAACGCAAACTTTTTCCGATTTACAAATAGATGATGTATTAATTAACAATCTCGAAGCCCAAAATATTATTACCCCTACTGTAATTCAAGCACAAACGATCCCTGTAGCTTTAGATGGCAAAGATATCTTAGGATCGGCACCAACCGGTACCGGTAAAACACTTGCTTTTTTAATCCCAGCGGTACAACATCTTTTAGACTTTCCGCGTCGAAAACCGGGGCCACCAAGAATTTTAATTTTAACGCCAACGCGTGAGCTTGCAATGCAAATTGCAGAACAGGCAAAAAACTTAACGCAATCAACGCATCTGAGTATTGCGACAATTACTGGTGGTGTCGCTTATATGAATCATGCAGAAGTATTTAGTAAAAACCAAGACATTGTCATTGCCACAACCGGACGACTATTGCAGTATATTAAAGAAGAGAACTTCGACTGCCGAGCGGTGGAAATGTTGATATTAGATGAAGCCGATCGCATGTTAGACATGGGCTTTTCACAAGATGTGGAAACAATTTCTGCCGAAACCCGTTGGCGCAAACAAACCTTACTTTTTTCAGCGACACTGGAAGGTGAAGGTTTATTCAATTTTGCCAGTCGAATTCTCGATCAGCCCGTTGAAATTAATGCGGCTCCGTCCCGTAAAGAGCGTAAAAAAATCATCCAATTTTATTATCGTGCTGATGATCTCAATCATAAAGTTGCTTTATTAACCCATCTTCTCAAGCAAGATGAATTTAAAAAAACAATTGTATTTGTTCGAAAACGTGAACGGGTACACGAACTGGTAACTTGGTTACATCAAGCAGGTATAAAAAGTTGTTATTTAGAAGGCGAGATGGTACAAGCAAAACGCAATGAAGCAATAAAAAGAATCAGTAACAACACCGTAAACGTCTTAGTGGCTACTGATGTGGCTGCTCGGGGAATCGATATTGATGATGTTACACACGTCATCAATTTTGATGCGCCAAAAACAGCAGATGTCTATCTACACCGTATTGGTCGTACAGCAAGAGCAGGTAAAAAAGGGACGGCTATCATGTTAGTTGAAGCGCATGACAATGATCTATTACTGAAAATTGAACGCTATATTCAAGAACCCATAAAATTGAGAACGATTGAAGGATTACGTCCTAAAACTAAAGCACCAAAACCGACTTGCAAGAAAAAACCGTCAAATAAATCAAAATTGAAGCGTGGTGCAAAAAAACAGGATGACACAGCAAAGAAAAAAGTTAAAGTCCGTTTACGTGACACCAAAAATAAAGGTAAACCTAAACACAAATTAAGCGAATCGAATAATTCAAAAGTTTGACATAGTCAGAGCTTATGAAAGCGATTGTTAATAACAACTTGGACAATTTTTATCAGTTGCTATAATACATTCCATCAAGGTTTACAATATTTTTGGTTTTATACAAGGAGAAACACATGACATTAGTCACGCGAAAAGCACCTGATTTTACTTCATCAGCAGTTTTAGGTTCTGGTGAAATTGTAAATAACTTTAATTTAACTCAGCATATTCAAGGTAAATATGCCGTTGTATTCTTTTGGCCAATGGATTTTACTTTTGTTTGTCCATCAGAAATTATTGCTTTCGATCATCGTCTTGAAGAATTCAAAAAACGTGGTGTTGAAGTTATTGGTGTTTCAATGGACTCAGAATATGTTCATAACGCATGGCGAAACACTCCGCAAGATAAAGGTGGAATTGGCGAAGTTAAATTCCCAATTGTTGCCGATATCAAGCACACTATTATGCAAGCTTATGGTGTTGAACATCCTGAAGCAGGTGTAGCGCTTCGTGCATCATTCTTTATTGATAAAAATGGAATTGTTCGTCACGAGACTATCAATGATTTACCTATTGGGCGTAATATTGATGAAATGATCCGTATTGTTGATGCTTTCCAATTCCATGAAGAACACGGTGAAGTTTGCCCTGCACAATGGACTAAAGGTAAACAAGGTATGCAAGGCAATCCTAATGGTGTTGCAAGCTACTTAAAACAACACGCTAACGAACTTTAATATTCTACTCTATACTGAATAACTTATTGAAAAGATTAACTTTCAATTCAAGTTACTTTGTTAAACCGGAGATGTTCTCCGGTTTTTTTTATTCTTAATTGTTTTCTTAATTCCCTTTTTACTTTGAATAAATTCATTCAATAGTTTTGTGTACATTAACTAGAAGATGAAAAGATTGAAATGAATGTCTATTTAGATAAATTCTGTGACTTGAAACGGATCTTTTATCAATAAAAATACTTTATCAAATTGAGTTATCCAGTTGAAAATAGTTTGCGAACGATTAAAAACAATAATGGAAAATAATTTAACACTTCGTTTTACATTGTCATATGCAGTCCAACCACGCCAACAATAATAATGACCAATCCCAATAAACGCGGTAAATTTTTAGGCTCATTGAATAAAAACATATTGGCAAATACTGCTCCGGATGTGCCAAGTCCAACCCATACGGGGTAAACAATACTCAGTTCAAGATAATGAAGGGAGAAATAAAAAAGAACAAAAGAAACAAAAAATCCGCCCCAATATAAAACTAATCTTATTATTTTTTTTTGTTCAGCATAGAGCTTCAATCCTATTGCCCCTATCACTTCAAAAAATGATGCTGTTAATATTAAAAGCCATCCCATAATAAAATCCTCAATCTGATCTTTGTCGATTAACTATCTGTACGTTTAAGTTGCACAACGCCAATTATGATTAATGCTACAAAAAAGAGTTGCATCATTTTGATTTCTTTACCAAAAAGCACCATATCAATAATCGTTGCCCCAACGGCACCAACGCCGGAAAATATGGCATAAACAGTGCCTGTTGGAATGGTCTTACAGGCATTAGTTAAAAATGTAAAATCGACAATAATTAATGTGATAATAATCATCCAATGCCAATACTCCGTTGCAACACTAAATCCTAAAATCCAACATAATTCAAAAAAGCAGGTCAATATAACAAATCCCCACTCTTTATTAATGCTAAACATAGCTACCTCGCTGCTATCATTTTACTTATTGCTTGATTTTGCTTTTTCTACCGATGTTTATATCGTTGAAAAATAAGATGGTTCGCAAACATGAAGGTTTGCCACCGAAAGATCAACATGTTAATGCAGAAAAACTACGTGGTTTAAGATTAAACTAACTTAAGTCGCACTAAAACATTTTGATATATCATTACTAGTTTACTTAGCTTATTCTTATTCAATTCTATAATGAAGATACAAAATTGGCAAGGCTAACCCTGATTATTCGCTATATTTCAGTGTTTCATTAAAAAATTGAAGATAAGTTGATTGAAACGGTTTAAACAGATATGAATAAATGTTTAAGCACACAATTACACGTAAATTTACTTCCCTATATAAAAGGAAGTAAACTTCTAACGTAATGATTATAAAGACTGTAAATAGTTTGCTATATCTTCTATTGTCACCACAGGCAATTGATGCTTTTTAGCGAACTCAACCACTTGGGGCGCTCTTGCCATTGAACCATCATCATTCGTTAATTCGCAAATCACAGCGGCAGGTTTCAATCCAGCTAGCTTGACCAGATCAACCGATGCTTCGGTGTGTCCTCGACGAGCAAGTACTCCACCTTCTTTTGCTACCAGTGGAAAAACATGACCAGGATGATTTAAGTCACTGGGTTTAGCTTCATCGGCTACGGCAGCTTTAATCGTGGTAACGCGATCTGCCGCTGATACGCCAGTTGATACCCCCTTTGCCGCTTCAATTGAAATAGTAAAGGCAGTATGATTTTTACTGGTATTGTTTGCCACCATCATGGGAAGATTCAATTTTTCACATTGTTCTTTTGGCATACATAAGCAAACGATTCCACTTCCATAACGAATTGTCAGTGCCATTTGTTCTGTCGTTATGGTTTGCGCTGCCCAAATAATATCACCTTCATTTTCCCGATCTTCATCATCTAAAACTAACACGCCTTGCCCTGCTTGAATCGATGCAATCGCTTTTTTGACACGTTCTGATGGGGTTCCAAATTCATTTAAATTAAACTGATTCATGGTAAATACCTAGGTCCTTTTTTAATATATTTATTATTTTTCTAAATTATCTTGGTATTCCAAATTAATACTCATCAATCGTATTTTATGCATTGCCAAGCTAATTTAATTAAAAATAAACTTAATACCAGAATCAGGGCTGTGCTTGACCATAGTGATATTGCTAAAAAGTAAACTATGCAACTAATAGCAAATTAAGAAAAGATAAGCAACTCTCTTTTATCCAGACTTTCACTGTCGGCTTTGGAATTTCACCAAATCTGCTAGACCTTAATACCTATTAATCATCTTCAAATTCACTTCAAATCATTTTGCACAACAATGAAATTGATTTTAGCTATTTGAAATATTGACTGACTAAAATATTAAGCGCTCGTGGGCTATACCACCGGTGGGGACTTGCACCCCGCCCTGAGAATTTTATTAGTAAACTAACTCTCAACACTATAATACAAATCTAGTAAAAAGACACGGATATTTTGAAAGGAAAATATTGCCGCATTGTGCGGCAATATTAAGTTTTAAAAAGATTTAATGCATGCGAGTTTCACGCAATCGACGACGTTCAGATTTACGCATCCATAACCACGAAATAAATCCAATAATGCCAACAATTAACAAAATAATTGTGGCAAGTGCATTAACTTGAGGATCCACACCTAAGCGAACTTTGGAGAAGATCAGTTTAGGTAATGTCATCGCACCTGGGCCGGTCACAAAATTAGCAATAACCACATCGTCAAGTGATAATGTGAATGCAAGCAACCACCCTGACACTAATGCCGGCGCAATCATTGGTAAAGTAATCACGAAAAAGACTTTTAATGGATTTGCGCCTAAATCTAATGCAGCTTCTTCAATGGATTTATCCAACTCTCGTAACCGTGCGCTAATAACGACGGTGACATAAGCTGTACAAAATGTAGTATGAGCCATCCAAATCGTGATCGCCCCCCGATCTTTTGGCCAACCCAGTACCTGCCCCATTCCTACAAAGAGCAATAGCAAAGCTAAACCCGTTATTACATCAGGCATAACCAAAGGTGCTGTTGTCATAAAAGAAAACAGATTTGACCCACGAAAACGCCTAAAACGGATAATGGCAAAAGCAGCTAAAGTACCAAGTACAATCGCAAATGTTGCTGCACAAGCTGCGATAGTTAAACTTAAACCAACCGCCTTGAGTAAAGTTTGATTATGAATCAATTCAACGTACCATTTGGTTGAAAATTCTGCCCAAACAGTCACCAAACGTGAACTATTAAATGAATAAACAATCAAAATAATCATTGGGATATATAAAAAAGAGAATACCGCCAATAATATAAGCCCTTTTAAACATCGGCAAGCTAACGCTAATGTAATAATTAACGTGACAATCAGACTAAAAACAAAACAGCCCACGTAAACACTGCCATTTGTAATAAGTTCAAATCCCGATGATGAAATTAAAAGCGTTAATATAAATGAACCGATCAACAATGACACAAAGACAATCAAAGCTGAACGTAGGATAATTGGTAAATTGTTCATCTATTTACCTCCCATTTGTCGATTTTGGAATTTGTTGAAATAATAAATCGGCACAATCAATATTAACAACATCACCGATGCAACCGCTGAAGCAGCAGGCCAATCATGATTATTAAAGAATTCTGTCCATAACTGAGTACCTATCATGATTCCTTCTGACGGCCCCAATAATTCAGGAATAACATATTCACCAACGGCAGGAATAAACACTAACATTCCCCCTGCAATTACTCCATTTTTTGTCAATGGTACAATGATTTGAAAGAAGGTTTTAATCGGTTTACAGCCTAAATCTAACGACGCTTCAATTAGCGTTGAATCAACTTTGATTAACGATGTATAAATCGGTAAAACGACAAAAGGCAAATAAGAATACACAATTCCTATATACACAGCGAAATAGGTTTTCATAATGATTAACGGCTGATCGATAACGCCTAACCACATTAAAAAATGATTTAAAAGCCCATTAGGATTTAAAATACCTATCCACGCATAAACACGAATCAAAAAGGATGTCCATGACGGTAAAATAATTAGTAAAAGCAAAATATTTCGCGTTGACGGTTTACATTGCGAAATAGCCCAAGCTAGTGGGTAACCAATTAAAATACATAATAAAGTTGATATAGCCGCAATTTTTAATGATTGCAAATAAGAATCAAAATAGATGGTATCACTCAATAAATTGAGATAATTACCAAAATTTAAGGTTATATTGAGCAATCCATCGTCAAAGCTAAATAAATCCGTATACGGCGGAACAGCGGATGCTATTTCGGAAAAACTGATCCTAAAAACAATTAAAAATGGTAATAAAAACAGTAGCAGCATCCATAAATATGGAATAGCAATGACTGTTAAACGACCATAAAGCGTCATCAAATCTGTATCATCAGGCTGTTTTTTAATTTTCTTAATTGCAAAATAAATAGCAACTAAACCAGCAGGTATAAATAGAATACTGCCAGCAATAATCATTCGATAAGCAAGTCTAGAAGGCTTGTAATTTGCTAAAAACAAACCAAAACATGACATTAAAAAACTTAATACTAATGCAGTAAATAGCGCATCTAAAAATAAGTTATCAAATGCATCTGTGGTGACAAAACGCCAATAAACACAGAGCAAGACAAATGCATTTAATACTACACTCCAAAAAATGGAACGCATCGTTATATCCTCTTTTGTTTATTCGGTAAGTACCACACAGCTATCAACTTCCCAACTTAGGTTAACTATATCTCCCCAAGTAGGCATTCCTTTTCGATAACGGTGCTCATTTTGTAGTTGTGCAATGATAATTTGCCCACTTGATAACTTAACATGATATATTGATAAATCACCTAAATAGGCAATTTCAACTACTTCACCTGTTGCAACGTTATAACCGTCTTCTGGAATGTCGTCACATAATTTGATTTTTTCCGGTCGAAGCGCAACTTGAATTGGCACACCTTCAACCGCTGGTGAATCATAATCAACTTTTATTGGATGTTTTATCATTGGACAGCTAATAATCAATCCGTCTTCAAGCGTTTCTTGTAAAATGCCATCAAACACATTTACCGATCCAATAAACTCAGCACTATAACGACTGTTTGGATGTTCATAAATCTCTTCAGGCTCACCAATTTGAACAAATTGACCTTTATTCATAATGGCAATACGACCAGCCATGGTCATGGCTTCTTCTTGATCATGGGTAACCATAACACAAGTTGCCCCTACTTGTTCTAAAATACTGACAACTTCAAGTTGCATACGATCACGCAGTTGCTTATCTAACGCTCCCATCGGTTCGTCAAGAAGCAATAATTTTGGACGTTTTGCTAAACTACGTGCTAACGCTACGCGTTGTCTTTGACCACCAGATAATTGATGTGGCTTACGTTTTCCAAATTGTTCCATATGCACAAGCGCAAGCATTTCTTCAACACGGTGTTTGATCTCTTTATTGTCTAATCTATCTTGCTTTAAACCAAAAGCAATATTTTGCTCAACCGTCATGTGAGGAAAGAGAGCATACGATTGAAACATCATATTGATTGGACGATTATAAGGCGGAACTTGCGATAAATCTTTACCATCTAAAATAATTTGCCCAGATGTTGGTTGCTCAAATCCTGCTAACATCCGTAATAGGGTCGATTTACCACTACCTGAAGCACCAAGCAAAGCGAAAATTTCACCGGTGTAGATAGTGAGATTAATATCATCAACAGCATAATAATCATCATTAAACACTTTGGTTAAATTTTTGATCTCCAATAATGGCGTAACCATCTTTTTTTTAGGCTGAACCTGAATTGTTGTTTTATTATTCACACTTTTTTCCTCATAACAACAAGCCATAAAAAACGAAACGGAAAGATTAAATCAATCTCTCCGTCTATAATAAATAACACTTAATAATCAATTATTTGTTAAAACTTTATCGACCAGTTTTAAGTTTTGTCCACGTACGAGTAATCACGCGTTCAAGTTTAGGTTCTTTAACTTTTAATGTAAACAATTTTTCCATGACTTCAGGTGATGGATAAACCGCAGGATCGTTTTTAATTTCCGGTTTAACAAAATTGTCATTTGCGACTTTATTGGCACTCGCAAAATTAACATCATTCGTCACTTGTGCAGCGATTTCTGGCTTCATGATAAAGTTTAAAAATTCATGGGCTTCATCAACATTAGCCGCATCTTTTGGAATCGCAAAAGTATCAAAAAAGACTAACGCCCCTTCTTTAGGTATTTGATAACCAATATGAACACCATTTTTAGCCTCATTTGCGCGATCTCGTGCTTGCAAAATATCGCCAGACCAACCTAAAATGACACAAATATCACCATTAGCAAGGTCGGTTATATATTGAGATGAATGAAAATAACGAATATTCGGTCTTACTTTTGCTAAAAGATCATAAGCTGCACCAGTATAATCTTTGGCATCAGTGCTATTAGGATCTTTACCTAAATATTGTAACGCACTGGCAAAAATTTCAGTAGGCGCATCTAAAAATGCAACACCACAATCTTTAAGTTTTTCCATGTTTTCAGGTTTAAAGACTAAATCCCAACTATTAACTGGGGCATCTTCACCTAAACGCTCTTTGACTTTATCGATATTATAACCGATACCCGTTGTCATCCAGACATAAGGAATAGCATAAGTATTATCTGGGTCATGGGTCGCCATTAGTTTCATTAAGTTAGGATCAAGATTTTTCCAATTCGGTAATTTACTTTTATCTAATGGAAGATAAATACCTGACTTAATCTGTCTTGCTAAAAAGCTATCAGAAGGTGAAACAACATCAAAGCCGGAATGCCCCGCCATGAGTTTTCCTTCAAGTGCTTCATTAGAGTCATAAACATCATAAACAAGTTTAATACCTGTTGATTTTTCAAAATCATTAATGGTTTCATGACCAATTTGACCTGCCCAATTATAAAAATGTACGACACGATCTTTAGCAATAGCAGATTGAGATAACGCTAGTGTGACACCAGCAAGAATTGAAAGAATTGTTTTACGTTGAGTAAACATGCTCACCACTTCTCCTCTAGTAATAGGGATATTACATGTTAAACACAAGCCCACTGAATCAAAACAATGGACCCCCAAATTTTACCAAAAACCTGTTAAAAAACATAGTCTGGCGAAACCGAGGTAAGCAAGCAAATTATTTATTATTATCTTGATAAAAATAAATGGTTAGCTTAGCATTACGTGGCATAAAATACCTTTTTTTTCAAAGAAGTCTACATAAAATGTAAAATAACTTAAGATTTGAGATTGAGTGACGATATTTTGTTCACTCAACCTTTTTTAACGATACTAAAAATAGATAACGCCAATAGCGTCCTTTCCAATTTTATTCAGCTTTGGCTGGTAGAATTTTGGCATCAGGTTGCCAAACACGATACTTAATTTGGAAATCATTTGGTGCATAAATGACAATTGGTAAGCGACTATTATAGTCTAACCAACCCAAATTATGATGAAGAGTAACAAACTGATTTTTATTAGAACCTGCCGGGCAAGCCATCATGGTTGATAGAACACCGTTACCGGCTTCTACAACATAATAAGAATAACCCCAACCTTTTAATTCTTCCTCTTTAACTGTCCCTGCCAAACGTTGAGAATTACAATCAACATTCATTTCTTTGCCAATTAGTAATTCAATACGAGCATTATTCTCATCAGGCAATGCAGGTAGATTTATTGCAAAACGGGTGTAACCAGCTTTCGCTTCAGGATAAGGTGCAATGTCATTCACATTTTGCACTGTTTCTGGCAATTTAGTTTTTTCAGCACAAGCAAATAAAGATACGCCCATTAAGGCTACCAATATTATTTTTTTCATTTTTTTGTCTCCTGTAAAAATAGGTTCATTAATATTGCATGATATGCTTTTTAAATGATAATGCGTATAATAGCATTATATTTACTATTTACTATGGTTATAAAATGCCTAAAGAAAAAAATACTAATGATTTATTAAAATTAATTCTTAATCTGCTATTAATTGGATTATTTATCATCATTACTTATCGGATTGTTGAACCTTTTTTGTTTGGATTCTTCTGGGCGGTCATGGTCGTGATTGCAACTTGGCCACTTATGATTAAAATTCAAAACAAACTTTTCCATAAACGCTGGTTATCTTTGTTGGTTATGGCATTAATTTTAGCCTTTGTTTGTGTCATTCCTTTTCTTCTCATTATTAGTAGTGTAGCACAAAATGGACACTATCTGATTGAATGGGCAAAATCACTATCTCATCACGAGTTACCCACTCTTGATTGGCTAAATAGCATTCCTATGTTTGGTGAGGAATTACATCAAAAATGGTTAGAGCTGATCAAAACCGATGGTTCAGATTTAATGAGCAATGTTCAACCCTATATTGGCACTATGATTAAGTGGTTGATCGAGCAAGTAACTAATTTAGGTATTTTCATTTTCCATGCTGGTGTCATGATTATTTTTAGCCTGTTACTTTTCTTAAAAGGTGAAAGTATTACCAAATATGTTTATGTATTTGCTAATCGACTCTCTAAACAATATGGCGAAACAACCGTCACCTTAGCAGGCCAATCAATTCGTGCAGTCGCATTAGGCGTAGTGGTAACCGCCATTACTTTAGCTTTAATTGGTGGTTTAAGCTTTGTGTTAACGAATATGCCGTTAGCGGGTCTATTAACTCTAGTACTATTTATTTGTTGTGTTGCCCAAATTGGGCCAGTTGTCGTCATGCTAGGTTGTATAATTTGGCAATTTTGGAGTGGTCATACGGCTTCAGGTATTATCTTAATTGTCGTCGCAGTAATACTGACGACACTTGATAGTGTTATGCGTGCTTATTTAATCAAAAAAGGCGCTGATTTACCTTTTTTACTTATTCTATTTGGTGTTATTGGTGGATTACTTGGATTTGGTATTATGGGATTATTCATCGGGCCAGTCGTATTAGCCTTAACCTATAAAATTATTCAGACATGGGTTGATGAACAATCTTAAACAATTTATTATCATCCCGAAAATAAGATTTTATAACGTTGTGACTAAATACATTAACAAATGTTGTATAAAAAGGAGAATTATTTTCTGATATAATTCGTATTACTCAACGATATGCGTCAGTTAAAATGATATAGAAATCATGCGAATACCATTTATAAAATATAATCACCAAAAACAGCTTGATGAATTAGCAAAAATTTCTCAACATGCCGATCAATACCGTATTATATATAATCCTACAGACTATCGGCTTGCTTTGCTTGATGCAATTAAACATGCCAAGGAACGCATCTATATTGTTGCGTTATATTTAGAGCAAGATGAAGCAGGAAAAGAATTTCTTAAAGAATTATATAATGTTAAGCAACAAAATCCCAATTTAGATATAAAAATTTTTGTCGATTGGCATCGAGCACAACGCGGTAGGATTGGTGAAGACAAAAGTCAAACTAATGCAAAATATTATTACCAATTAAAACAAGAAAATCCTCAAGTTGATATTCCTATTTATGGTGTGCCTGTTAATCGCCGTGAAGTGCTGGGCGTTCTTCACCTTAAAGGGTTTATTATCGATGATACCGTGATTTATAGCGGTGCAAGTATAAATAACGTCTATTTACATAAGCTGGATAAATATCGCTACGACCGCTACCACTTTATTACCAATAAAGTACTCGCCGATAGTATGGTGAACTATATTAATGACAATTTTTTACCTTTTAGCGGATTACAACGGCTGGATGGTGAAAACCATAAAACCAGAAAACAACTAAAAGCTGAGATTAAAGCCCTTCGTCAACATTTAATGAATGCAAAATATCATTATACGGGCGATGCCGATAATCAATCCCTTTCAGTATCCCCTATTTCAGGTTTAGGCCGTAATAACTCATTAAATAGAACGATACATCACCTAATTAATGTTACTCAGCAAAAAATTATCTTTTGTACCCCTTATTTCAACTTACCTAATATTTTAGTTCGTGACATTATTCGCTTATTGCGCAAAGGTAAACAAGTGGAAATTATAATCGGTGACAAAATCGCCAATGATTTCTATATTCCAGAAGATAAACCTTTCAATATTTCAGGTGGGCTACCTTATTTATATGAAATTAACTTAAGAAAATTTATCGAACGACTGCAACCTTTTATTGATAAAGAACAACTCATTATTCGATTATGGAAAGATGGCGAACAAACTTATCACCTTAAAGGTATTTGGGTCGATAAAAAATGGGTATTAATTACGGGTAATAATCTTAACCCAAGGGCATGGCGATTAGATCTTGAAAATGGTATTTTAATTCATGATCCTAAACAAGAATTGCAAGATCAGTTTGATAAAGAACTTGATACAATCAGAGAAAAAACCACATTGGTGACACATTTTCAACAAATTCAAGCCAGCCAGTTTTACCCACCTCACGTACATAAGTTAATTAAAAGATTAACTCGCATACGTGTTGATCGGATTATAAAACGCTTATTATAAAACGAAAATAAATGATAAGCTGTTAGTAAATCGTCAACTAAAATAAGCTATAGAGAATAAAATTGACTAATTATTAAAGATAATAACAACTGTTCTTAGTCAAATTTAATCTCTATAGCTTTAAAAATTTAACGAAATAATATTTATTCAGGGCTATTTTTTTGCAAACTTAAAACCGTTCGGCCATTTGAAGCACTAATTGCAAAAATATCAATCGCTCTAAGCACAATGCGCCTAGAAAGCAATGACAATAACAAAGGGATTATTGCCTAAATCAACCAATAAAATATCAGCCTTAGTAGATTATTTTAAGGTATCTTTTATAACCCGATTTGAATAAAAGCTTGCTTAAGTTGTCGACTTTCAACATAAGCTGGTGCATAAAATGTTTCAATCATGGTGTTAAATTTCCGACTTAACTTCAACTATTTTTATCAGCATCCATTAATACATTATACATTTGAATTGATGACTATTATTATATTGATAACAAAAAATAATTAAAATACACCAAACAAAGTGATGACAAATAAGTTAAGATAGAGCATGACAAATTGTTATATTTTTCAGTAAAAAAATTTTTACAGTTGCTATATTTAATAGATAGGTTTATATATGTACTTGACCCCAGCAGGAATCGAACCTGCAACTAGCCCTTAGGAGGGGCTCGTTATATCCATTTAACTATGAGGTCATCGGGGGCGCCCATTTTAATAAATTTAAAAAAATAATACCATTTAAATAATGAAAAATTTTGTATTATGTGTAAACATGATACAATTAAAAAATCAATAATCTGAATTTTGTTTAGTTGAAAATCCTATGAAAAAAAGAATAATTGGTATGCTGTTCTCTGTTATGGCGCTAACAAGTTGCGCTTCATATGATCCTGAAAGCAATTCATACAGTGATCCTTTATCTGGATTCAATAAAGCAATGTTTAATGTTAACTATTATGCATTAGATCCGTATGTTTTGCGTCCAGCTGCTGTCGTTTGGAAAGATTATGTACCAACACCACTTCGTAAAGGTGTCGTGAACTTTTCTTCTAACCTTTCTGAACCTGCTTCGATGGTGAATAATCTTTTACAAGGAAATGTCCACCAAGCCGGAAAACACTTAGCACGATTCTTTTTAAACACTGTTTTTGGTGTTGCAGGATTATTTGATGTTGCCAGTTTAGCTGACCCACAATTACAAAAAGGCAATAGGCATACTTTTGGTGATGTGCTTGGTCACTACGACGTACCGTATGGTCCATATGTGGTTTTACCTTTCTATGGTTCAGCAACGCTTAGAGAGGAAGGCGGTGCCTTAGTTGATACGCTTTATCCACCTTTAGCTTGGTTAAATTGGAAATGGGCATTAGTACGAGGCGTGTTCGACGGAATTGAGGCTCGTGCGGTGGCGATTGAATACGAAGATCTGATTAAAAACAGTGACGATCCTTATAACTTTATGCGTAATGCTTATTTCCAACGAAATGATTTTATTGCTTCTGGCGGTAAAGTCGATGAAAAGAAACAGCAACAACGTGAAGAAAGCATCAATAGTTTTATTAATGATATCGATTCACAATAACTTGTTTTATTATGATTTATAGATAAAAAAACCGCTGCTTCAATAGCGGTTTTTTATTTGCCTTTCATTTCAGGTAAATTGTGCCAAAACCGTTTTGGCATCTGTTGACGTTGTAATTTAGGATTTTCTCTTTCTTTGATAGATAAAGCATTAAAGTAACGATGCCATAGGGTTTGAAATAGTTGTTCATCTTTCGTTAAAAACCGTTGATTGACTTTGTTATCTACGATCAACTCCTCATGATCAACAAGTGAAATTTTTTCAAGTCTTTCGAGATCATAAAAGTAGCCATATTTACGTTTTTCATCATAAATCGCCCATTTCTGATCGGCATAACGATCTTTAAAAAAATCTAAGACTAAAGGCAATGCGTTATAGATAGGAGCAATAACCGAAAAATAGATCTTTTCATTTTGTCCGTCATTTGTGTTATCAATTGGGTTTTCAATAGTATTGAAACGAACAAATTGCATTAAATGATGCCGTTCCCGACTTACTTTTTTAGCAATGTCGTGAACGGTTAGTACATCAGGATCACCAAAATCCGTTTCAATAGGATGTTTTGATTTGAAAACTTTACAGATATAACGAAAAATAATTAAATCACTTTCTGGTAATTCAGAAAGCCAAACATATTTTAATTGATTAAGCGCAACGTGAGATAACTTTTTCTTCAAAGCTACTTGAACCCGTTCATGTTTACTATTACGTACTTCCACATGATGCGTATCGGATACTAAAAAAGGCACAAGATCATTATGCGCCAACAAACAATCGGGCATCTTTTTTTGCGCAAACGCATCAAACACTGCGCATAGCAATCCTTCAAAACTTTTATCATATTGAAAAGCTAACATGATTTACCAACCCATCACTAATTGCTGAGGAATATTATCATTTTTGACTTCAAGCAACGGTTTTTCTTGCAAGGAAAGCCGAATATACTCCTCGGATGAGTCTAATAATTTAAATTTTCGCATTTCATGGCAAATAATAAAAAATTGGGCTCTTTTTAGAACAACGCCTATTCGTTTTAAGGCTTCTAAATTTAATTTACGATGTCGCCTAGCTAAAACAATTAATTTTGCTGATTTAACACCAATACCCGGTACCCGTAAAATTTTTTGATAACTATCACGGTTTATATCTACTGGAAAGAATTGGGGATTTCGAATAGCCCACGCCAGTTTAGGATCAACAGTTAAATCAAGATCAGGATATTGATCATTGACAATTTCGTCGACACTAAAATCGTAGAATCGTAATAACCAATCAGCTTGATAAAGGCGATTTTCTCGCACTCTTGGTACTTCTTGCAATACGGGTAATCTTTTATCATAACCATTAACAGGAATAAACCCTGAATAATAAACACGCTTCATGCTTGGTCGTTTATAGAGTTTAGCCGTTAGTTGTAAAATCTGGCTGTCAGTCTCATCTGTCGCCCCAATAATGACTTGAGTGCTTTGCCCTGCTGGTACAAATTTTGGCGTAGATTTAATTTTTTTTCGATCTTCTATGTTTTCAAGTAAGTTTTGATGAATATGGCGCATTGGTTGATAAATGCTTTGATGATCTTTATCGGGCGCTAATAACTTTAGATTTTTTTCTGTCGGGATCTCTAAGTTAACACTCATTCGATCAACCAACAAACCAGCCTGAACAATAAGATCATTACTGGCACCTGGAATGGCTTTCATGTGGATATAGCCATTAAATCCATGTTCATTACGTAATATTTTTACCACTCTAATCATTTTTTCCATCGTATGATCAGGGCTTCTGACAATGCCAGAACTTAAGAAAAGTCCTTCAATATAGTTACGACGATAAAATTCAATGGTTAAATCAGCTAATTCTTTAGGCGTAAATCCAGCTCTGGGAATATCATTGCTTTGGCGATTTATACAATAAGCACAATCAAACATGCAATAGTTAGTTAACATGATTTTAAGCAAAGAGACACAACGCCCATCAGCAGTGAATGAATGACATATTCCACAACGATGAGCACTGCCAATCCCTTTATTTTTATTAGTTCGAGATGAGCCACTTGAAGCACAAGAAATATCATACTTTGCTGATTCAGCTAATATTTCAAGCTTTGATATCATCTTTTCATTCATTGCCAACCCTTTTATACTGTATAAATAAACAGTATTATACTAATCACTTTTTAATTAGCAAGTAAATAAACAATCAGAAAAGTGTAATTTTAGGTACTTAACAAAGTATGAGGTTTATTGTTAATAAAACATAATAATTAATATAATTTAAAGGATAATTGATATATTTTTTACTTTCGAAATTACTCGATTTAATATTATAAATAAAATAGCTTCGTTAGGTATTGTTCAGCTTACAAGTGTACGCTATAATCACATCAATTTTTCTTATGAAGCCAGTTAATTTAGGAGCAGAATATTACATGAAACGAGTTGTTATTACCGGATTAGGTATTCTTTCGAGTATTGGGAACAATACTAAAGAGGTTTTAGAATCATTAAAAGTGGGTCGTAGTGGAATCACTTTTTCTCAAGAAATGAAAGATAGCGGAATGCGAAGCCATGTTTGCGGTAATGTTAAATTAGATACTACTGGACTTATCGATCGCAAAATCGTGCGCTTTATGAATGATGCTTCTATCTATGGTTATCTTGCTCTACAACAAGCTATTGACGATGCAAAATTGACTCCTGAACAAGTCTCAAATCCTCGAACTGGTTTAATTGCGGGCTATGGTGGTTCAACCAAAACTCAATATAACGTCGTTGCAGGTATGAAAGAAAAGGGATTACGTGGCGTAGGGCCTTATGCTGTGACAAAATCAATGTCATCAGCAATTTCAGCTTGTTTAGCAACACCATTTAAAATCAAAGGGATTAGCTATTCTATGACGTCAGCTTGTGCAACGTCTGTACATTGTATTGGTCATGCTGCTGAGCTGATTCAACTCGGTAAACAAGATATTGTTTTTGCCGGTGGTGGTGAAGAACTTTGTTGGGAAATGTCATGTGAATTTGATGCAATGGGTGCGTTATCAACTAAATACAATGATACACCTGAAAAAGCATCTCGTGCTTATGATGCCAACCGTGATGGATTTGTGATTGCCGGCGGTGCTGGTATGGTTGTAGTTGAAGAGTTAGAGCATGCACTTGCTCGTGGTGCCCATATCTATGGTGAACTGGTTGGTTATGCTGCTACATCTGACGGTTATGACATGGTAGCCCCATCTGGTGAAGGTGCAATGCGTTGTATGCAACTTGCGATCCAAGATTTAGATGTGCCTGTTGATTATATCAATACACACGGTACCTCAACTCCTGTTGGTGACGTTAAAGAGCTATGGGCTATCAAGCAAGTATTTGGTGATAATATCCCGGCGATTTCATCCACTAAATCAATGACGGGTCACTCGTTAAGTGCGACAGGTGCACAAGAATTAATTTATTCATTATTAATGTTAGAACATGGCTTTATTACGCCAAGTATTAACATTGATGAACTGGATGAAGCCGCTATTGGCATGAACATTATCACTGAACCAACCGAGCGTGAATTAACGACAGTCATGTCGAATAGCTTTGGATTTGGTGGGACTAATGCTTCAATTGTCATGAAAAAATATAAAGCTTAGTCTAGTGTTTTAGTTAAATAAAAACCGTTCTCTTTGGAACGGTTTTTTATTCACGTTCAAAAATATCGCAAACATTCATTTTATAAACATCCTATTTTTCATTGGTTAACTAATTAATGCGTTACGTTAACCTGACTTTTTTTGAATCAAATTGTAATCAATAAATCTCGCAGATACTTTTATCTCTTTTACAATACGATGATTTTTAGAGAAAATAAAATAATTTTACTTTTTCGATTAGGTTAATCGTATAGATTTCTTCTTAGTTATTCTGACTATTTTTATTCCACTTGTTTAATCAAACCTTATGGCAACCATATTAATTAATTGAATAGCAATAACAAAAAGCAGAGCATTGCTCTACTTTTTTAACGTGTTATTTTTTGAATGAATAGCGTTAAAATTGCCGATGCAATCAGTGATAGCACCATAAATAAAAAACCACTTTGGTATCCACCATCTGATTTTTCAATTAAAAAACCGATGATAAAGGGTGAAATGATTCCGGCAACTTGTCCGCCAAAATTAACGATACTGGAAGCTTTACCCATAATGACCGTTGGAATAAGTTGCATTAACATTCCCCAAAAAATAGCAAAGGCAATAAACATAAACAACGCTGAAATACATTGAAAAGCAATGGCTGCATCAAGATTTTCAACGTTAAACATAAGAAATAAAAAACTAGCAGATAAGATTGCGGTAACACCATAAATAATTTTGAGTCGTTGTACAAATTTATCGGCAAGATAGCCACCGATCAAGGTACCTACTGCACCAAATAAAAATGGGATAGCGGCCCATATCCCAGTCTTAGATAACGATAATCCTCTTGCTTCCAGTAAATAACTGGGTAACCAAGTCGTAAATCCCCAAAAAGTAATATCAAATAAAAACCAAATTAGCGACAGCTTCCATAATAAAGGCATTTTCAACACATCCGCTAGCGACTGGCTATTATTGCGCAAATTGACGTTATGATTAGGGGGATTAAAATTGTCATTGCATTCTTGTAGTTCATGCAGTTCTTCAGGCTTGATTAAGGGATTTTCAGCAGGATGATTCTGTATCAAACGGTAGATAAGATAACCTAATACTAATCCGGGCAGGCTCAACAGAATGAAAACGGCACGCCAACCTAACCATTCGATAATTGTCACCGCAACGATGACCGAAATAGCAGGCCCTAATGTATTGACAGAAGATTGAATCGCAGTGGCTCGACCTCGTTCTTTAGTAGGAAAATAAGTGGCAATGGTTTTCCATGATGAAGCAGGAAACCCGCCTTCTCCTAGACCAAACAGAAATCTGACTAATAACATTAAAGGCAGAATATAGATTAAACCTGTGAAAAAAGTAAAAACTGACCACCAAACGATGGCGAATGCCATGACTTTACGGGATCCAAATCTATCGGATAAATACCCGCCCGGTATTTGAAAAAGGGCATAACCAATAAAAAAAGCACTGATAATTGATGCTTGTTCTATTTTATCCAACCCTAAATCGTCACCAATAAAGGGAAGCGATACATTCATCACCATTCGATCGAGAAATGATACTAACCAAGCAGACCATAATAACAACAGGACACTATAACGACCTTTCCACTTTTTAGGATGATATCCCGATGTCGGCTCTTTATTTGTTAAGATACTCATAGAATTTCCTTAAGTATAATTAGGCTATTGTCCTCCATCACTCAAATCAATGAGCAACGAATCACAACGCTTTTAGACGCTAATTTGATAATCTGCTTTTATTGCAACCAATAACAACTAACTTACTTTTCGATATAAATGGTGTATCTAATACTTTTAATAGTTATAAGATCAGCTCACCTTAGTGAGCTTTATAACGATGACGAAATATTACGAATTTTGATAAATGTTCCAGGCAGCTTGAAGACCAGCACCTTGTATGGTTTTAAAGCCAAGACGGTTTAACACGGCTTCAAATGCGGTCAAGGTTTGTAAAACACACTGTTTTCTGGCGTTATATCCCATTGTGCCAATGCGCCAAACATTCCCTTTGAGTGGGCCAAAAGATGCCCCTATTTCGATACCGAAATCATTCAGCATTAGGTTACGAACTTGTTGGTCGTCGATATTTTCAGGACGCATAACCCCAACCACATTATTCATTTTGTATTTAAGATCGCCAAAAAGTTTAAGCCCCATCGCTTGCAAACCTGCGACCATTGCCTTGCCATTAATACGATGTCGTTCAATAACATTATCTAGTCCTTCTTGTAACACAATACGGGCACACTCTCTTGCGGCGTAAAGCATCGAAGTTGCTTCTGTGTGATGATTAATGCGTTCCGCCCCCCAATAGCGGATGATCATATCGATGTCAAAATAGTTAGAATAGATGATTTCGTCATTACCACTGGTATCACCCTCTGCACGAATGCCTAATTCAACGCATTTGCGAGCTTGAATAACGTCGACCATTGCCGGGCTTAAGGTTAATGGTGCAACACCCGGTGGGCCACTTAAACATTTTTGTAAACTGACTGATACCCCATCGAGTTGCCATTTATCCACTTCCAAAGTATTACCGACGATTGAAGCAGTCGCATCAACATACGACAACACACCATGTCGGCGACAAATTTCACCGATTTTATCAAGCGGTTGAAGTAACGTTGTCGAAGTATCGCCCTGAACACAAAGTAATAATCTCGGTTTCACTTTTTTGATCGCATCTTCAATCACATTAGGATCAAACACTTCACCCCATGGTACTTCAATCGTGTGGACTTGTGCCCGACAACGATGGGCAATCTCGCATAGCAATAATCCAAACCGACCAAAAACCGGTACCAAAACTTTATCACCTGGACGAATAGTTGAGATTAAAACCGCTTCAATCCCTGCTCGTGCTGTGCCATCAATCACAAAAGTTTGCTCATTGGTGGTTTTGAAAATATCTCGATACAGTGCCATTGTTTGATTCATATAATCCGTCATAACTGGATCAAATTGACCAATTAATGGCGCAGCCATAGCACGGGTCACTCTTGGATCGGCATTAATTGGCCCCGGTCCCATGAGTAAACGCATTGGCGGATTAATTTGATCATACTTATCTAGGTCTAACATATTATTTTTCCTTTATTAATATCAAATTTGTTAATTAACAATGTCTACTTTAAGAACGAATTGGATTACCTTTTTTTATCAATATTTTTTAAAAAACGAAGCGCAATAGGATGATGATATTTAAACAAATTGACGATTTCATTCATCACTTTACCCATATTCGATTTTTTCCATGCTAACGAAAGTGGTGAGGGTTTGCGTTCATTAATCACTTTGCATTCAATTAATTCCCCCGTGTCCAAATAGGGTTGACACAAAGAGCGAGGCAAAAATCCAATACCAAGCCCTTTTAAATGACAAGCCAATTTAGTTGAAATATCCGGTACGATGATTTCGGTCTGACTTGGCAATAACCATGCCACACGTTTATTCATGTGAATAGAGGTGTCTTCAACATTGATTGCAGGATATTTACGCAATGCATCATTTGATAAAGGACTATCTATACGAGTGATAGGATGATGCTTAGCAGCTACAAATGCCCAAGTTATTTCGCCTAATGGAAAGATATTAATCATATTATCTAGTGATTCCGTGCCTGTTGCCCCAATAGCAAGATGACATTCTCCATGTAACAATGAATCCCACACCCCCATATAAACTTGCCTATTAATCGTAAAATGGGTAAAAGGAAATTTTTCCAGTAGATAATCTAGCAGTTCTGTAATAGCATCGCTGTCATATAATAGGTTATTAATGGTTAGATTGACTCTACGTTCAACGCCATCACGAATTTGTTGTAACTCTTCGGGCATTGAATTTAACCATAATAACCACTGACTACAATGCTCATAAAGGTGTTGACCGGCAAGCGTAAGTGAAACGGTTCGAGTGGTTCGTTCAAATAGCTGAGTGTTGAGTTCAGCTTCTAATGATTTTATTCGATAGCTAATTGCGGCTGGGGTTTTATATAATAACTTTGCGGCTTTAGAAAAACTGTTACACTCAACAACTTTAGTAAATGTGCGCATGGTTTCTGTATCTAACATACTTCAATCCCTTATGACAAAACGATCGATACCAAGCCAAATACCAAGCAACAGATCAGCCCCTGAAGTATGACCATAATTTGATATCTCAGCCAAAGATCGATGTTGATATTTTTGTTGATTGAGTGCGGTTATAACTTGCAGTACTTGTAATGAAAATCTTCCTTGCAGGGCATGACGTAAAAAAGTCGCACTAATAGTTGTCGTTAAAGAATCCAGATCAAGCTTAAGTATGGCACGTTGTAACAAGTTACATCGGCGATAAAAACGCTGATCACTTAATAGTACTGCAATAATGCCAATCAAAATATCATCAAAGCTGGGGGTTAATCCTGCTCCTAGACCAATAAAAGGGGTAATATCATCAGAATATCCATTTAATAATGCGTCAATTTTGTCACAAAACTGGCACAATTCAGGCGCCCTTTCTTCAGTAATATTTTGTCTTAACTCGCCAAACAATCCTGTAGGATTATCGATCTGCTTGAATAATTGAGCAACTCCATTTTTATCATAAATGGTAAGCGGATAAGGAAGTAATTGCAAAGAGCAGATGTGTGTTTTCGCACTAATTTGAATATGTCCGATAATTAAGTCACCCGTTGCTAATTGTTCGATTGGTTTATGACGTTGAGTTAGTGTCTGTTTGATTAAATCAAATTGAGCACTTTTTAGTACCCAACCCATTGGCGACAAACCGTGACCATAACGGTGTAAAGTGATAAGTTGCTTTGCATTATTAATCAGATTAATGGTATGTTCATGCAGACTAAATAGTGTTAAATCACTCACAGTAAATGGTACATGGGCACTTTTAAGCAATGGCTTTATAGATTGCGTAATACGTTTTGATGTATGGCAAAGTCCCTGCCGATTAAAATCGGCAGAGAATGGTGATAGCCATTGCTGATTTTCAGCTTGTTTATCGGTACGATGACAATCGGCAAGTTCCTGATTCATAAATTACACTTTCAATTTTATCGCTAATGCCTCAAGCGCTTTTTCAAAACAGGCTAACGGCGCACGCACCGTTCCTGCACCAATTTGACCCACACCTGCTTGTTTATGGGCAATTCCTGTATTAATTAAGGGCGTAATACCGGTTTCTACAATCAGACGAAGATCTAATCCCATACAACATCCTTGAAAGTTCCAAGACGGTATTTGTAGTTGCATATTATGTTCTAAAAAGATTTCGCTCATCTCTTCTGATACTTCATATGCAACATCCGCACCACCTGCGCCAACAAAACGGGTTACCCCTGGTGCAGCAACCATTGCTGCCCCACCAATACCAAATGTTTCAGTAATTGCACTATCACCAATATCGGGGTTCGCATCCTTTTGGGAGTATCCGGTAAAGAAAAGTCCTTGTGGTGTGTTAACGGGTGCAGTAAACCATTCATCACCCAGTCCACTGACTTTAATGCCAAAATCTTTACCATTACGTGTCATCGCAGTAATAATGGTGCCTGCTTGGATCTGTGCTGCGCTATCCATAACTGATTTACAATATGCCATGGCTAAATTCAAAAAGAATTGGTCGGTGACACTTAAAAAATCAAAAATCTTCGCCATTTCTTCTTTACTACGATTAAGCAGAGCTAATTTAGGTGATAAGGTACGAAGTAATAATGCCGATGCAGCAATATTGCGTTGATGAAACTCATCCCCCATTGAAATGGCTTGAGCCATCAGTGCGGTTAAGTCGATTCCTTTTTCAAATAATTTTAATGCTTCGTTAAGTGCCGGTGCTAATGACGTTTTCATCCAGTGATGACGATTTAACACCTCTTGCCCATAAGCACCAAAACGCATGACTTTTCCAATACCTTCATTCAAATTGCAGTAAGCCCGGTTGTCATGAGTAATATTTTCAACCACAACAACAGGCATATTTGCCGAAGTAATCCCACCCATAGGGCCAACAGCATGAACCGAATGACAAGGTATAAATTCCACTTTACCTGTCGTTAGCAAAGCTAGTGCCTGTTCTTCATTTTGCGCCCAGCCTTCAAATAAACAGGCACCAATACAGGCACCTTGCATTGGTCCAGTCATGTCCTGCCATATAATCGGTGGGCCTGCATGTAATAATTTGTAACCTTGTGCCAAAGTCGGGATCGCTTCTTTAGCAGCAATAACACCAACCCAATGCGGTCTTGCCGCTTTAATTATTTCAATAATGGCCCGATTTGCTTCATTAATTGATGAGTTCATTGTTACAACCTCTTAGTTTAATTTTTTCAAAATAGCCGCTAATTTTTGATTGCCACCAGCTATCGGTGCCCATTGATAATGCACCACAGGAATATTTGATGATTGCAGATCTTCAGCAAAACTCCGCAAACCGGCATTAATCACACTGATATGATCAAGTAAAGGGTAAGGTTTTAAGCAATCAATCTTATTTGCTGGCGTAATTAATTTTGTGGCTAATAAAATGGCTTCGGGTAAATTATCCATTACGGTAATACCTGCCGATTGAAGTGCTGCAATTTGCTTACTACGACATTGTGGATCGGATTCAGATCCTGTCACCGTGGCAATAGCAATTAAGGGATGATGAGAAGATCGTTGAGCGATAGCCTTGTTGTAACCTGAGATTATTGATTCAGCCGGATTCGCATTTGCGCCATAGCCTATGACCAGATCCAGTAACAATACCCCCACCCCTGTTTGCTCGCCCAATTGTGCTATTGCATGTTCACGTATGGATGGGTCAATCATGGGATGTGGGCGCCCAACGGTATAAAAGTCATCGCCCAGATCGATAATTTTATGACCTTGCTGATTGAACATGATACCTTTGTCGTGGTTATCACTGAGCAAAAGATTGAGTTGATTAGCCAGCAACATTGCGGCTTCCGATGCTAATGTACCACCGGTATATAATCCCATAATGGTTTGATGAGCCACACTAGGCAACGTGCTCATTGCACTTTCAACTTTGGCTAATAAACAAGCTAATCTAGCTGCTTCATCTAACGTACTGGCAAAAAAGATATTATCGTCTTGCCGTTTATCAATACGGGAACCTAAAAAGAGCGCCACAATAGGTTTAGCTATTTGCTTCATTGCATTAATCACTTTTATACGGACACTTTCTGCTGGCGGTTTAGAAATAAAAGTAATGACTTGCGTTTGCTTATCAGCCGCTAGCATAGTTAATGAGGTTAATGCGCTAATCCCCCCTACTGCTTGCGATAAATCACGTCCGCCAAGTCCAATTGCTTGTGTAATTCCCTGATTGAGTAATGCAATTTGTGAAATCACTTCTTGAATGCCGGTTCCCGATGCCCCAATCACCCCAATGTTACCCTTGGGTATCACGTTAGAAAATGCCAATGGCGCCCCAGCGATGATTGCCGTTCCACAATCCGGCCCCATGACAATAAGATCTTTTGCTGCTGCGCTTTTTTTCAAACGGATTTCATCTTCAAGCGACACATTATCGGAAAATATCATGACATTTTTATTTTCATCTAACGCTTGTTCTGCCAATTCTGCTGCATATTCACCGGCAATTGAAATAAGCACCAAATTAGCATCAGGCAGTTTTCGATTAGCGGTTGCCAAACGTCTTGCTTTTAGTAATTTACTGCCCCCTTGCTGTTGCTGAGCAATATTTTTTAAAGCTTCTTCAAGTTGGGAACGAATTAAATCTATAGCATCGGTAGCATCATCATGCGTTTTAATTGCTACACAGATATCATTGGGCGTTGCTTGATTGAAAGTATCACTCCAAAACCCCGTGGCTACAAGCAATGACTTATTGGCTGGTGTTCCCATCATAACGGAAACTTCATCGACTTCTTCAAGGTTACTCAGCTTTTTAGATATCAACATGAGGCTAACAGAATCCTGAAAACTACCTTTTTTTATGAAAGATTGAATCATGAGAATTGGACCTCTCAGTTATTAAATTATTGTAATAAATGCTGTAATGGTAATTGGAAATAAATAGATATGCGCTTGCTAGATGTTAAAAGACATTTTCATTGACGCGATAAATTATCCTACTCAGTCATACCCTACTATCCGCTTTGAATCTGTTTTACAACAACAATATTGCGTTAACCTATTAAATCTAACTATCAGACTATATTTATATATTACGTAAAAAAAACGGAATAAATAGGTCATAAGTCACAAAACAATCATCTGCATCATTAAATAAATATGAATATAATCATGAAGATAAATTATTATTAAAAAATTTTTTATAATAATAACCCATTAATTTAATTAAATTTTATAAATCTAAAATAGTTAGTTTGATCACATTATTCTCTGCTATTAATAGATAGTCTAAACGGCAAATAAACAATTATCGAATTTGTTCCAGAACTAAAAACCTAATTAAAAACGAGTAGTTAAAAAGAGTTAAAGCAATTTTTCTAAACGAATAGTTAATGACAGGTAAATGCTTATGAATATCTTGTATGATGATGTGGCTAATGCAGTTAAATGGATATCAAGTTTTGGAGGGCTTGAACAAGGCGGTACCACCCGACTGCTATATACACCAGAATGGCTGGCCGCCCAAAATGCCTTAAAAGACAAAATGACGCAAATCGGTATGGAAAGCGACTTTGATGAAATAGGCAATCTTTATGGACGATTCAAAGGTAGCAAATATCCGGATGAAGTCATTATGTCTGGGTCGCATGTTGATACCGTTGTTAACGGTGGCAAACTTGACGGGCAACTTGGTATTATTGCTGCGTTACTTGCCATGCAATACTTACATCAACATTATGGTCAACCATTACGAACTCTAGAACTCATCTCAATGGCAGAAGAAGAAGGTAGCCGTTTTCCGTATGTTTTTTGGGGAAGTAAAAATGTATTTGCCATTGCCGATCATCGTGATGTTAATGAGATTGAAGATAGTGACGGAATCAAATTTGTTGATGCCATGAAAGCATGTGGATTTAATTTCAAAACTCAGCCTGCACGCAACGACATTAAAGCTTTTCTAGAAATTCATATCGAACAAGGTGGCGTGCTTGAAAAAGAACAAAAAAGTATCGGTGTGGTGACAAGTATAGTTGGTCAGCGCCGTTATAACATCCGCTTAATTGGCGAAGCTAACCATGCCGGCACAACACCAATGGGTTATCGTAAAGACGCAGTTTATGCCTTTAGTCAAATCTGTTATCAATCAATTAATAAAGCCATAAAAGTGGGTGATCCCTTAGTCCTGACTTTTGGGCACGTTGAACCTAAACCGAATGTTGTAAACGTCGTGCCGGGTGAAGTGCTATTCACGATGGATTGTCGACATACCAATAAAGCGGAACTCGTCGCCTTCACCGAAGAGATTGAAGCGGATATGATTCGCATCGCCAATCAACTTAATCTTGAGATCGAAATCAATCGCTGGATGGATGAAGATCCCATTCCTATGGACACTAAATTAATTCATCTGCTAGAAGAAATCTGTGATCAAGAAGGATTAAGTTATCGGGTAATGCATAGCGGTGCAGGTCATGACTCACAGATTTTCGCGCCTCGTGTTCCAACAGCAATGCTATTTGTGCCGAGTATAAAAGGCATTAGTCACAATATTGCCGAAGATACCAAAACCGAAGATTTAGTTGAAGGCATTAAAGCGCTCACTTATGCCCTATATAAACTAGCTTATCAAGAGTAAGAGGAATCAATATGACCACGACAGAAAAAACAGGCGGTATTCAATATTGGCATAAAATCGTCGTATTATTATGTCTGGGTTGGACAGTGATGTGGATCTATCGCCCTGTGCTAACCGCTATCTTTCCTGAAGTTCAACAAACTATAGGCCCTCAATCCAATACGGAACTTGGACTTATTGCAAGTTGCTATTTTTTTGCTTACACCGCTATGCAAATTCCGGCTGGCATTCTTGTCGATCGATTCGGTAAAAAAGCCGTGGTGATTCCGGGATTTTTACTCTTTACCATAGCGGTATTAATCATTGGTAATGCACATTCAATTATGATGATTTATGTCGGTAGCCTATTGGCTGGATTAGGATGTGGCTCTTATTATGGATCAGCTTGGTCACTTTCTGCTGAAAACATTCCTTCGCAACATCGCGGTTTTGCTTCTGCCATTATTAATACTGGTTCAGCATTAGGAATGGGGATCAGTCTGCTTGCCACCAGCTTTTTGGTCAAATCATGGGGAATGCCTTGGGAATATATGCTATATATCATTGCAGCCTTATTACTTTGTTTAGTGGCAGGGTTTGCCCTGATTATTAAGGAAACGCCAAAACAAAAACAAAATCAAAGTCAATCATCGTCAGCAAAAGAAGCGGTCACATCCGCTGACGAACCGAACGCCAAACACCGATTTTTTAGTAGTCAAATGGTGGCTTCTTATATTATGTATTTTGCAACCTGCTATGGGTATTACATGATAGTCAGTTGGTTACCTAACTTTCTCGAAACCGAGCGTGGCTTTACGGGTGGAAACATTGGATCTGCATCGTCATTGGTTGCCTTTGCTGCCATACCCGGGGCGTTAATCATCAGTAAAATATCAGATAAATACCAAAATAAACGGCTGTTTTTCATTATTGTACTTGAGTTAATTGCAGCAGCGACCCTGTTAACGACCGTACAAGCAACAACCATCACGTTATTGCTAAGTGGGCTCATTTTTTATGGACTGTTTGGTAAATTGGCAGTAGAGCCTATCCTCATCTCACACGTGGCTGATACAGCACCGAAAACAAATTATGGCACTTCGTTTGGAGTATTTAACTTTTTTGGTATGAGTTCATCGGTAATTGCTCCGCCATTAACCGGTTATTTAGCTGATCTGACCGGAACAAAAATGACAGGATTTTACGTGGCAATTGGCATTTTAATTATCGCTACCTTGCTCTTTTTCCTGATCAACATGCGTAAACATATCACCAATTAACAAATCAATCATTGCCGATCCATTGCGGTAGTCGGCAATTACTATATTGCTTTAAAACGATGCTGTTTTACAGGCTAGTTGCCTTTTACCCTAAAAAAACGAACAGCAAAGTATAAGATTATTATTTTTCAAGGAGATAAATATGGGGTACTTCAATCACAATACTGGTTATCCAAAAGATTTGCTGGCTTCCAGAGCCATCATCAAACGACAAAATTATGCGCTTATTCCACCTGATGGATTAGTCAAAAATGTCATTCCAGGATTCGAAAATTGTGATATCACTATCTTATCGACACCTAAGTTAGGTGCATCCTTCGTAGATTATCTTGTCACCATGCATCAAGACGCAAAAAATGTACAAGGTTTTGGCAGTGAAGGGATTGAACTTTTTGTTTATGTCATTAGTGGAGATATTACCGCCACCGCAGATAGCCAATCGTTTAGATTAAAGACTGGTGGCTATTTATATTGTCCTGCTGGGGTAAAATTATATCTACACAATCATGCCGAAAGTTCACGATTATTTCTCTACAAAAGACGTTATATCCCCTTAGCAGATTATCAAACTCGCATTATTTCCAATCACGTTCAGCAGTTAGAAAGCTTAAATTATGAAAATATGGATAACGTATTTATCCAAGACTTATTACCTAAAGAACTTGGATTTGATATGAATTTCCATATTTTAACCTTCAATCCCGGCGCCAGTCATGGTTACATTGAAACCCATGTCCAAGAACATGGTGCTTATCTGCTAAGTGGTGAAGGGATGTACCTACTTGATAATGAATGGATCCCCGTTAAAAAAGATGACTATATTTTTATGGGTGCCTATGCCTTACAAGCCTGTTATGCCGTTGGTAAAGTGCCTTTAAGTTATATCTATTCTAAAGATTGTCATCGAGACGTTGCTATCTAATCAATCAATAATAAGAAAACGTAAACTTAAAAACGGATAAATCCGTTAACTTTAACAAATGATCAAGGAAACCATATGGAACTGATTGTCATTGCTTTAGGTGGTAATGCAATTGCCAAACGAAATGAACCTTTATCGGTTGAGAATCAATATCAAAATATTCATTCTACAACCAAATTAATTGCTAAATTAGCAGGTAAATATCGATTAGTCATTGTACATGGTAATGGTCCGCAAGTGGGACTTTTAGCCTTGCAAAATGCAGCTTATTCAAAGATACCGGCTTATCCGCTTGATATATTAGTTGCGCAAACTCAAGGCATGCTAGGATATATGATAGGTCAAAGTTTACAGCAACAACCTAATGTTACCCAGGTGGTCACGTTACTTACGCAAGTGGAAGTTGATAAATGTGATCCTTCGTTTACTCACCCGACAAAATTTATCGGGCCTGTCTATCCACCCGAACAACAAAATCAACTCAAACAACAATATGGTTGGATATTTAAACAAGATGGTCAATACATTCGACGGGTAGTCCCCTCCCCTAAACCCAAAAAAATTTTGGAAATTGCAACCATTCAAAAATTGCTGAATGACAATACTATCGTGATCTGTAATGGAGGTGGTGGTATTCCTGTTATCAGCATTGACCATGGCTACCAAGGAGTGGAAGCGGTCATTGATAAAGATCTGTCTGCGGCGCAATTAGCCATACAGCTACAAGCTGATCACCTAATGATATTAACCGATGCTGATGCCGTTTATGAAAACTGGGGGACACCACAACAAAAAGCACTTGATCATGTTGATACTGAACGCCTAAAACCTCTTGCTATCGATGATGGTGCCATTGGTCCTAAAGTCAAATCCGTCATTGAATTTGTCGAAAAAACAGGGAATACAGCTTATATCGGTACCCTAACAGATATTGAATCCTTATTAAAAGGTCAAAAAGGTACCGTAATAAAAAAGCATTCCGTGAATAAATAGAATCCATTCAGAGGAGTACAAACATGAGAGTAGACCGAAAAACATTACATAATTTAATTGCGAAAAAACTACATAAAGCAGGATTAAGCAAAGAGCATGCTGATATTGCTGCCGATGCACTAGCCTTTGCTGATGCAAGGGGAATACACTCACATGGAGCGGTAAGAGTTGAATACTATTCTGAGCGGATAGCCAAAGGTGGCATGACCACAAACCCCAATATAACCTATAAAGAAACCGGGCCAGCTAGTGCGATTCTCGATTTTGATAATGGATGTGGTTTGGTTGGCGCAAAAATTGGTATGGATAAAGCGATTGAACTAGCCAAAAAAAATGGCGTTGCCGTTGTCGGTATTCGACGCATGTCACACAGTGGTTCATTATGTTATTTTACCGAAATGGCAGCCGCTCATAATCTTGTTGCTATCTCAATGTGTCAATCTGATCCGATGGCAGTACCTTTTGGCGGTGCCGAAGAATTTTTTGGCACTAATCCTATCGCCTTTGCCGCCCCTTCTGCTGATGAAAGAGTCGTATCATTTGATATGGCAACGACTGTACAAGCTTGGGGTAAAGTATTGTATGCTCGCTCTAAAGGTGCAGCAATCCCCCCTACTTGGGCTGTTGATGAGCAAGGTGAAGCCACTACCGATCCTTATAAAGTCAATGCCTTATTACCTATTGCAGATGCAAAAGGATATGGATTAATGATGATGGTTGATGTGTTATCCGGAATTTTGCTTGGTGTACCATTTGGTAAAAACGTGTCTTCGATGTATGCCGATTTATCCAAAGGACGTGATCTAGGGCATTTACATATTGTCATTAACCCAGAATACTTTGTTGGGCTTGAAGTATTCAAAAAAAGCATGTCTGCGATGTTAGATCAATTGAAACAGGTAAAACCCGCAAAAGGCAATAGTGAAGTATTCTTCCCTGGTGAAAGAGGAAAAAAACGGGAAGCAGATTATATTAAAAATGGGATCGAAATCGTGGATGATATTTATCAATATTTGATTAGCGATGATGTTCACTTTGATCGTTACGATCACAAAAATAAATTTGCAGAATAATAAGGGTTGATCATTAAGAGTGATTACAAGCTAAAAATAACCTTTTATAGTTGCATTATAATAGTTAAGTATAGAATTTATTGATTTTGTTGATGATGTATCCCTGTGTATACAGGGAACACTCTGTTAATGAGCGCAGTTATTTTTTCCTCCGCGGTTTATCCCTGTGTATACAGGGAACACGCCCTAAAAGCCCCACCAAACGCAGTCGCATCACGGTTTATCCCTGTGTATTCAGGGAACACAAACATTAATTGAGGCTGAAACTATCAGAACTCGGTTTATCCCTGTGTATACAGGAAACACTAATTATAACCTATTGTTTATTAATTAAAATAGCAAAGTGTAAAATTCCACCAACTTTTTTGTTGTTTTTTTAGGCGATCTGCTTTGTTAGCCATCTAAAATAGAATTAAATATTTATCATATAGTTAGTTACTTTCCAAATGCTATTTTAGGCATTTCATCTTTTTACAACTTTCTTGCGTACCAGCCTATTTTTGCCTACAGCCTGACTTGTCTTGTTTCGTTAATTGGTCATGACTAATTGCCATGTATTATCTTCCTTTTGTGCCCTCGCCTTATTTTTACTTAACTAGTGGGCTATCACATTAATTCACTTAGCAAATTTAAGCGATAAATAATCAGTTAGTGTTTAAAAGTATGTTCAATAATTTTACGGATGAAGGGGTTGTACTTTAGCAACTAAATACACGGCCGCTATATTTTCAATCGTTTAAAAATTAACAATTGATGATTAAACCGAACATAAAGAAATTATACCCAGATTAAAAGAGCCAGAAATAAATTCATTATTCTGACTTTTATCGGTTATTGCTTGTGCAACACCATTTGATTAATGATTTATAATTAGAATTTGTTTGTTGAAATTTAAAAAATAACGGGCAATTATTTCTAATAAATTGCGCATTTGTTTCCAAAAAAAGAAAAAAAAGCTTGTCGCCTGTTAAAAAATAATCTATCCTAAAAAAATGGTTTTATATAAAAATGCAAAATAAAACCATAAAATGCAAAATGTTAGCTTTAAATCGTC